>CAZLYX010000010.1:40783-50796 GCA_964563885.1 uncultured Neisseria sp.
GGTCAAGAATTTATCGCAAGCCTTCATCTGTAATTTATCAAAAACCATCATCTGTGATTTATCGCAAGCCATCATCTATCTATTAAGGTATTTAGAAAATGGTACAAATAAGCGAATAAACGAAGCGATGTTAAAAATATATAAATAATGAATATGAAAAAAAATAACCGTATGACTCCAGCTTGTTTTTGGACTTTAACGGCACTATCGGTGCTCCCTACATTTGCTGTTGCTCAAGAACTTGGTGATGTCAATGCTCAGCGTGAACGGTGGGCATTACATGCCCGCTCTGGACAAATTGAATTGTCTGAATCAGTTGAAGCTTTACGTCAACTATACGCACAAACAGCTGATGCTAAAGTTCGTACAGATTTAATTGCACTGTTGGTACGCCAAGGCAAAGGGAACGAAGCGTTGGCGGTGTGCAGCACTTGTGCGCCAAATGATTATTCTGCCAATGAGTTAGAAAACTTGGCAAAAGCAGCGCGGGATAATCAAAAGTTTACTGAATCAGTGGCACTTTATGATGCCATGCAAACACAATCGCCGCAGAAAAAAATCGGCTGGTTGGGCGGGGCGCTGGCAGCAGTAGATGCTAAAGAATATACCCGCTCGGAAAGCTTAATTGCTGCGTATCGCAAGCAATTTGGTAATGATGCTGATATTGAGATGGCAGAAAGCTACCTGAAAGATAGATCGCAAACTGCGGCTGAGCGCATCATTGCCTTGCAAGATAAATTAGTGAGCAATCCGAATGATCAAGAAACGGTTATGCGTTTGTATCGAACCGCCAGTGAATTGCAGGCTTTTCCATTACAACAAGATTTGGCTGATCGTTATCCACAATGGTTTACCGAAAACGACCGCCGCGGGTTAAAAAAAGCAGAAGCGGTAGTGGTGTTGCGTTCCGGCAAAATACATGAAAGTAAATCTCAAATTCAGGTAGCTTATGATACGTTGAGTAAAATTGTTGATGAAACCGATTCACAGCAAGACATCCATATTCAAGCATTGCGCGACCGAATGGCAGCAGCGTTGGCACTGGGCCAAGGCAAGCAAGCACTAAAAGATTATGATGCGCTTAAGGCCATCAGTAGCGAACAGCCTGCTTATGTGCAAGAACAATATGCTCAAGCCTTGGCGATGCAGGGCCATTCACTAAAAGCCTTAAAACTACATGAAGAAGTAGCGCGCAAGCAATTGGTTAAAGATGGTGTGATTTCACCCGATGTGCATGAGCGCCTGATTCAAGATTATGCCGATGTAGGCCGCTTTGATGAAGCACAGCGGCATCTAGATAGCTTAAATACCTCACCGCAACGCCGCGACTTTACCCGCACAGTGGTATTGAATAATCCACAATTTGACAAAGAGTATTTCTGGCAAGTGCGCTTAAAAGCATGGGATGGTGATATAAAAGGCGCCACCAAGCTAATAGACAATTGGTTGTTAAAACACCCAGGTGATTCTTGGGCAATTGCTATGCGCGGTGAGTTGGCAAGCTGGGATAATAAGTCTGACGAAGCACAAGTCTTGTATGAGCAAGCTAAAGTGGGGCTGCATAAAAACAATCACGGCTCCGTTAATGCTAATCAAGGCAACTTGATGCTAGACAACGGTAATTGGGCTGGCGCATCTGAATTATTGGCGGGTATAGACCAAAACAATCTTGCTTATCAAGGCTTTTTAAAGCGCTATGATGAATCGCGTGCCGCCCAGCTGAGTATTTCAGGCAGCATGTTTAAAGCTACTTCGCCAAAAGACAGTGGTAATGAGTGGGCGCAAAACGCTACCTTATATTCTCCACGCAGCGCTAAAGGCCATCGTGCTTATGTTCGCGAACAAACTGGTCATGTGCCAAATCATGGTAATGAGCTGAATCATGGCAGCATTGGTGTGGGTACGGAATTAAGTTTTTACCCGTTTAATGTGAATGTTGAAGCGGGTAAAGGGCTTAAACTGAATGATAAAGCCTACTTGAATGCTGGTGTTGCTTATCGTTTAAATCAAGCGTGGTCATTTAATGCGCGAGCTTCAATAAACAGCCCGAACACACCTGTTAAAGCAATGGCACAAGATGTCTATGCCAATGAATATTCAATTGGTGCCAACTACGTACCAAGCAGTAAAACGCGCATAGGCCTAGGTTTTAATGTGGGTGATTATGATGATGGTAACGTGCGTCAAGGCGTATATGCTTGGTTGTCTCAAAATCTTTACCAACATAGCCGTTGGAAATTAGATGGCTCTTTATGGACGGATTATAATCGTAATAAAGAAATTGCCACTGCCGCTTACTACAATCCGCGCCGCAGCAACAGCACCAGCGGCGACTTAGATTTATCTTATTGGTTACCACTCAATAATAATACGAAGCTCACCCAGCATTGGGTAGGCTCGGTAGGCCGTTTCTGGCAGGCAGATCATAAAGCAGAAAATACATGGATGGTTAAATACCGACATGAATGGAGTCTAGGCAAACAGCTTGGCGTGTCTTACGATGCTGGTCGCAAAAAAGCAATTTATGATGGCAATCCAGAATTTCATAACTTTGCTAACGTAAGCTTAAACTTCCGTTTTAAATAGGATTTTGTATGAACATAAAAAAATTACTTTCTATATTAATCATTGCGGCTGGATTAGTGCCGTCAGTTGGTTTGGCCGCATCAGAGGGTTATGGCGTATTGACTTATCATGATGTAGTTGATGAATCTAAGCCGCGCCCTGCAGCAACAGATAAAAACTACGAAGGTAAGATGTTGCGCCAGTATTATCCACAAACCATTACTATTCAAAAATTGATTGAGCACTTTAACTGGCTCAAAGTAAACGGTTATCAGCCTGTTAGCTGGCAGCAAATTGTTGATGCGCGCAATGGTAAGAGTAAGTTGCCATCTAAGCCAGTATTGCTAACATTTGATGATGGCTACGAAAGTTTTTACAAAATAGTATTTCCATTGTTGAAATCTTATCGCTATCCGGCAGTGTTTGCTTTAGTGACCAGCTGGCAAGAAACGCCTATGGGGCAATTTATTGACTACGGTAACCAAAAACTGCCACGCAGTGCTTTTGTTAGTTGGGAGCAAACTCGAGAAATGCACCGAAGCGGCTTAGTAGAAATCGCTTCGCACACCCATGATCTGCATAAAAGTATGATTGGTAATTCGGCTGGCACGCTGTTTGCCGCAGCTTTATCTGGCCGATATGTTAATGGCCGTCATGAAACAGAAGCTGAATATAAGCAGCGTATTCACGAAGATTTCCGCAAATCTTCTCAGGTTATTCAACGCGAAGTAGGTGCTAAGCCTCGTGTTTTGGTGTGGCCTTACGGTCAGTTTAATGAAACTGCGGTCAAAATTGCCCGCGAAGAAGGCTTTGAGAGCGACTTCACTTTACTTGATGAAACACTAAATGATCCAAACACAAAAGATATTGGTCGCCAGTTATTAGATCAGGAAACAGACTTTGGTCTTATGGCTACTTATTTAGATGAAGAAATGTTTGATACCCCTGTTAAGCGCGTGGTGCACGTTGACTTAGACTATGTTTATGATGCAGACCCTAAGCAACAACTTCGTAACGTGGATAAGCTGATTCAGCGCATCCATGACTATAAAATCTCCACGGTTTATTTACAAGCATATGCTGATCAAGATGGTGACGGCGTGGCCGAAGCGGTTTACTTTCCTAGTAAGCACATAAAAATGCGTGGCAATTTATTTAGTTGGATTTCTTGGCAGCTCATGACCCGTGCTGACGTTGAAGTATATGCTTGGATGCCGATGATGGCTTTTGACTTAGGCAAAGGCTATGAGTATGTGAAAGATGCTCGTACCAATGAGCCTAATAAAAAGCATTATTTGCGCTTATCGCCTTACGATCGCAAAAGCCGTGAAACAGTAACAGATATTTATCGTGAATTGGCATTTTCTAGTCGCTTCACTGGCATTTTGTTTCATGATGATGGCTTTTTAACAGACTTTGAAGGCAATATTGCCCAAGGCAAGCGCAGTGATGCCCAGTATATGCAAGAAGCAAAAAATAAAACCAATGATTTAATCAGCTACAGCGATGAATTAAAAAATGCTGTGTATGAGTACGTTTTTAATGGGCGTAAACGTATGAAAACTGCGCGCAATATCTATGCTAGCGTGGTGATGCAGCCTGAATCAGAAAAATGGTTTGCCCAAAATTTACCGCTGTTTGCTAAGCATTATGATTATGTGGCGGTGATGGCAATGCCATATATGGAAGCTGAAGGCCCATTATCAAAAGCGCAGGCACGTGATTGGTTGAAGAAATTAACGAAGCAAGTGAAAAAAGAAGTGCCACTAGAAAAAACGCTGTTTGAGCTCCAAGCGATGGATTGGAAAACTAAAAAACCAATTGACAGCACAGAGATGGTGACTTGGATCAATGATTTAAAACAAGCAGGAGTTCAAAATATAGGCTACTACCCAGATGATTTCTTAAATAACCATCCTGATTTTAAAACCGTTTATCCACATTTTTCAAGTAAGCGTTAATAATATTGAGTATCAGATTAAAACGAAATACTACAATTTATAAATAGGAAAAAATTGTGCAATGGTTTGAATATTTAGGTGTGTTCGTGATGATGTATCCCGGCGTAATGGCCGTGTATTGGACGCTATCGGGCATCTTGTACTTTTTGCTGTGGGAACGCAGTGCAGAAGAGCCAGCTTATGAGTTTGATGCTGATGCACCGATGGTGAGTGTTTTGATTCCTTGTTATAACGAAGCAGGTAACTTGAATCAGTCGATTCCACATTTATTGAAGCTGGCTTATCCAAACTATGAGCTGATTTTTATTAATGATGGCAGTTCAGATAAAACTGGATCTATTATAAGTGGCTGGGCAAAAATTGAGCCTAAAATAATCGCCATTAATCAAGAGAACTCTGGTAAAGCAGCAGCCATGAACAATGGCTTGCGTCAAGCACGCGGAAAATACATTGTTGGCATTGATGGCGATGCTATTTTGGATTACCACGCAGTAAGCTATATGGTGCAAACCTTAGAAAATGATGCCACTTTAGGCGCAGTAACAGGAAATCCGCGCGTACGTAACCGCAGCACAGTGTTGGGTAAACTTCAGGTAGCCGAATTTAGCTCGATTATTGGTTTGATTAAGCGTGCGCAAAGTGTGATGGGGACATTGTTTACGGTGTCTGGTGTGATTGTGGCTTTGCGTAAAGATGTGGTTGATCATATTGGTGGCTGGAGTACCAATATGATCACCGATGATATTGATGTGAGCTGGAAAGTGCAAATGGACGGCTATAACATCGCTTACGATCCTCGTGCTTTATGTTGGGTGTTGATGCCAGAAACGATTCGAGGATTGTTTAAACAGCGTTTACGCTGGGCGCAAGGTGGGGCTGAAGTGATTATAAAATATTTCAGCTCGGTGTGGCGCTGGCGCAATTTACGATTATGGCCATTATATTTTGAATATATCGTTACCCTAGTTTGGGCATATTCAATGTTTACGCTGATGATCTTTGGCTTTTATCAAGCTTTTATGCATATGAATTATGACTTTAGCTTGCTGGAAGTAAGCAGCATCATGACCTTCTTGCTGTTTATGCTGCAATTTTCAGTCAGTATGATTTTAGACAGTCGCTATGAAAAAGGACTGATGCGTTATTTTATAACCTGCATTTGGTATCCATATGCATATTGGATTTTAAACAGTTTGACTTTAGTGATTGGCTTTCCTAAAGCACTGTTCCGAAATAAAGATAAAGCGGCAGTCTGGGTTAGCCCTGATCGTGGTGTGCAGTAATTAAGTGCATTTGCCTGAAAAGGAATAAATGAAATGAGTAAATTCGACCAAGATTTACGCCATCAAATGATTATTGATAAAGCGCGTAGACCCAATACAAAAATTACCGTGAAAAGTTTAGTTACACTCGGCATCACCTGGATGCTGTGGTTGTATGCTTTATATTATCTGACTAATCGTTATCACATATTACTAGACCGTACCTTTATTTTAGATTGGACATTTAAAGATATATTAATCGGCGTTGTGGTGATTTTGCTGGTGCAACTCAATGTTTTATTGTTGTGGTCTATTTTTGTAAGAAGCCGTATGAAAAAACAAAGAGAAGCAGTAGATAACTGGGATAAGTAGGATTGGTAAAGTGTTATATGAAACGCCCGATTGCTTTATGTAATCCGGGCTTTTTTTGAGGCTACCTGAAAACTGATTTCAGGTAGCCTCAAAAAAATAAGATGTCACAATTGGTTAAACGAGCTCTAGCGGCAAGCGCCGCGTTGTAAACGACCATATTTACCAACTACTTTTTGCACTTCATTGAATTCTTGTTCACTTAATGAGGTGAAAAATACATCCATGTGAGCAACACTTAAACTATTATCTACAGCGGCACTTTGCTCTACGTTTTCAGCGATGCTGGCGCCACTAATGCCTGATTGGTTGATTTTGGCGAGAAGAGCTTGAGCCGCTGATTTGCTTTTGAAAGAGCCGATACTGATACGACTGCCCACCAAGGCGCCTTGGAAACCTTTTTGAGTTAGCTCAGCTTGTTGAGCAGCGGAGTCGCCATTACTGGCAACCCATACTTGGTATTGAATAGAAGTGGTTGCAGCAGCAGGGGTGTTGCTACGGCGAGTGACTGTGCGGTTGACTGAGTTAGGCCAATGATTCAGTAAGCCTTTCAAACGATGGTAGTCATCTTCGGGGATAGTAACACGGCCAGTGAGGCTGCATTTGTTGGTCTTAGCCAGCGCTGGTGCGGGTTTAGAACGAGGATTTCCCATTTGAGCAGAAGCTGATTCAGGAGGTGGTAACCCATCTTCATTAGCTAAACGGGCGAGCTCTTCTTTGGCCTTTTTTGCTAACCGCTCTTTGTCTTTTTTCTCTTTAGCTAAACGAATGGCTTTTTCTTTTGCTTCTTTTTCAGCAGCTTTTTGTTCATCGGTTTTATCCAGCTCATGCATAGCAGCCAAAGCAGCATCCTCACTTAATACTTGCGAAGCGTTGCTTTGAGCCCATTCTGCTGAGTTGCCAGACTGGGTTTGGGGTATGGTGTTATGCGTGTTTAACTCATGCATTTTACTACTATTGTGTTCGCTAGATGAGAGAGCGCTATTAGGCCCTCGTTCTGATACACGATATGTGATCGTGCCAGCAAATACGATAATATTCAGTGCGACCAAAATGGCAAATAACCATTTCATGTTGGTTTAATCCCTTCTAAAACCCAATGTAACAACCCATAAATGACAAGATTATCCACAATTTTTACGGTATTGTCTAAACTAAACGACGCTGGTAAGGCTTGAACAACCTTGGCTGCGCCGCCGCCGGTAATAATAATATCAACTAAATTGTTGGCGCCTTCACGCTCTTTAAGGCGACCATGCATAAGCATAATTGAGCCACACACAGCGTCCATCATCCCGCTGGCGATAGCATTGGAGGTGGTGGTTGGGAACGGATAAATCTTGCCTATTTGTCGATTTAGATTAGCTGTTTTTTGCGCCATTGCTTCTTTCATCAAATGAAAGCCGGGCATAATGGTGCCGCCTAGATAATGATTGTCGGAAGTTAGAGCGTCAATGGTTACTGCGGTTCCGCAACTAACAACAATACAAGCATTGTTGCTAAATCTACGGGCTCCTAAAGCATTAAACCATCGGTCTGAGCCGTGCTCTTCAGGAGAGCGGTAATGATTACGAATGCCCAGCCCTTGTGCCATAGAGGGCAGCCAGGTAATGAGACTACTAAGTTGTTCTGTCACTAATTGTTTTTTTATTTCACCGCATACCGCACACCCGATGATGTCATCAATTAATGCGTTGTGTTTCTGCCACTCTTCACCTAGCTGGCTTAAGTTGCGGTAAGGAGCGCGTCCAATATCAGTGATATTACCATTATGTACCCATGCCCATTTTAACTGGCTGTTGCCGCCGTCTAACAACAAATAGCGTTTGTGCGCTGCTGCTTCTATCGGTTTGGGCTCACTGTCACGTCGTAAGCTGATTTCACCACTAACAATTTCTCGTTCACCTATAGGTGTCGCCAAGCGCAATGCACCTTGTGCAGTGACACCTATTACTCTCCCTTCGGCAAATAACTGATTATTATGTAGCAGACGTACATTATAGTCAGTATCTCTGTTGGCTTCTTCATAATCTACTAATAAAGGTGTGAAGCCATTGCGTTCAAATTGCGGCAATAACATACCTAATTCAGATAATAAACTTTCCAAAACGTCATCTGCAGTTAATGAGAGGTGGCTCGATGCTGCTTGGATAGAGGTGGCTTGCTTCATACTTTTAGGTGCCATAAAGTTGATGCCGATCCCGATAATGGCAACTGTTTTGCTTTCTTGACGAACGGTTTCAATTAAAATGCCACCTAGTTTTAGATTACCTATCACTAAATCATTTGGCCATTTTATTTGTACCTTTATACCTAGTTTATTTAGCGAGCGATAACAAGCTAAAGCTACGGTTAAGGTGAGCGCACTTAGTTGGTGTTGTGGCTGTGGAAACGACCAAGCCAAACTAAACATCAAGCATTCCCCTAGGCGATGTTGCCAAGTGCGGCCTTGCTGCCCACGTCCGGCGCTTTGGCTGTGTGTAATGCACACTTGTCGATGAATATCCGTGGCATTTTGTCTAGTTTGACTTAGCAATATATCGTTGCTGGAGGTGCATTCGTGCTCTAAGGCTACCTGAAAGCCGTGACGCTGGCCGATTAGTTTCGTTTGCTCGGCGCTAAAGATAGCAATTGGCTTTATTAAACGCCATAGTCCGTCTTGTTGGCAAAGTAATTCTTTGATGTGTTTCGGCATCTGTTGCCATAAACTATTAAGTTGGTGAGGCTTAACACCTACTCGTTTGCTAAGTTGAGAAACATGCAAGGCTTGGCCCTTTGCCAACACCGCCAACAACAGCCAATGCTGTTTATGCAGACTCATGTCTGTTTGGCCGCTAAGCGTATTTTGGCTAAGGTTTGCGTGGTTGATGTTTCGTGTACAAAAGGAATGGAATACACTTGACCGCCACGCGCTAAGGTTTCTTGTGCGCCAATAATGTTTTCTACTGCCCAATCGCCGCCTTTAATCAAAATATCTGGTTGGATTAACTCTATCAGTGCAAGCGGGGTGTCATCATCAAACCAAGTCACTAAATCTACACTGGCTAAGGCCGCCGCTACAGCAGCTCGGTTTTCCAATTCGTTGACAGGACGATCGTTACCTTTATCTAAACGACGCACTGACGCATCGGTATTTAAAGCCAGTACCAGCGCTTGACCGCAAGAGCGTGCTTGAGCTAGATAGGTGACATGGCCACGATGTAGAATATCGAAGCAGCCATTGGTTAATACC
The DNA here is from genome assembly GCA_964563885.1 of uncultured Neisseria sp. Classification (GTDB taxonomy): domain Bacteria; phylum Pseudomonadota; class Gammaproteobacteria; order Burkholderiales; family Neisseriaceae; genus CAZLYX01. Next base: position 50,173 of record CAZLYX010000010.1, read on the forward strand.
AAAGGCCGCGGTAGTGTAGCCAAGCGTTGGCTCAATTGCTCAGGTGGACAGATTTTTTTTTCAAATTCAGGTGGCGACCAAGCATTAGACATATCGATTCTTTCTTTAGGACTGTGCATTGATACTATACAGAATCCCATTGTATAGAGAAAGTGGGAGTGTGCTTGGGCATTGATATTTTGTAATGAATAAAATGGGCTAGCTGGCTTTAATGGTGAGATGGTAGCTGAGGAGTATCGCAAATAGCGTTCAGATTTAGTTGGCTAAAAGTGGTATTAGTAAAGCTACCTGAAAGTATTAGTAAAAAAGCAAAATAAAAAACCTGCATAATGTTACGCAGGTTTTTTATTTTGCTTTTATGGGGTGGCTAATGGGGCTCGAACCCACGACCACCGGAATCACAATCCGGGGCTCTACCAACTGAGCTATAGCCACCACAAATTAAACTTTTTCGGTATTGGCACGCCCGACAGGAATCGAACCTGTAACCCCCGGCTTAGAAGGCCGGTGCTCTGTCCGGTTGAGCTACGGGCGCTCTACCTTGTCGTATCGTGTTGATGTTTTGTTTTCTGGTCGGGGCGGTGGGATTCGAACTCACGACCCTCTGCTCCCAAAGCAGATGCG
>CAZLYX010000011.1:0-16348 GCA_964563885.1 uncultured Neisseria sp.
GTAGGCCTCGACATTGAAGCCCCGGGTCTTGAGCCAGTCGGCGACTTGGTTGGCGTCGCGCACCGTCAGGGTGTAGATGATGCCGTGGCCTTGCAGCGTGGCTAGCTGCTCTGCCAGCCAGGCAAGGCGTTCTGCCTGACTCGGCAAGCGGATGGTCTGCAGGGAAAGAGATGTTCGGTTCAAGTCGCCGCGTGAGACATCCAGTTTTGGACCCAGTACAGCAGCGAGATCCTCCATCACGCGGTTGTTCGCTGTCGCTGTAGTGGCCAGGAGACGGAGGTTGGGAGGCAGTGTTTTAACAATCCGTTCCAGCAGGCGATAGTGAGGGCGGAAGTCGTGCCCCCAGTCGGAAATGCAATGCGCCTCATCAATGACAAGCATCGAAATCTGTGCGGCAATGCCTGCCAGGACCTGCGTGCGGAAACGCTCGTTTGCCAGGCGCTCGGGGGAGATCAAAAGGATGTCAATTTCCCCGCGTGCGAGTTTGGCCTCGACTTGGGTCCAATCGTCGATGTTGTCGGAGTTGATCGTTGCGGCACGAACGCCCATACGTTCCGCAGCAGCGATCTGATTTCGCATCAGCGCCAGCAGTGGTGAAATCAAAAGCGCAGGGCCATTTCCGCTGTCGCGCAAGATCTTCGTGGCGATGAAGTACACGAAGCTCTTACCCCAGCCCGTCTTCTGAACAACCAGGAGTCGACCGCGTCCATCAACGATGTGGCGAATGGCATCCTCTTGGCCTTCACGGAATGCGGCGTCGGTGCGTCCCGAGCCTATCCGGAGCAACTCTAGGGCGCGTGTTGGGTTATATGTCATAATTATGGATCTCCCTTGTTCTTGCTTGTCAGGCGAACGGTAGCCCGGAGCCAACAATGCGTTCTTAGCGCCGTAAATAGTCAGTGGATCATTCAGCCAGAGACGGTACTCAGGGCCGCGAAGGCTGTGGTCTGGCGAACAGTCAACACTCCATCGGCGAAGCATGTATCCGGCAGTAGCCGCTCGAAGCTTCAACTCAATCGACCCGTTGACCATATTGAAATCCCGTTCGGTGATTGCTGGTCTAGGCTGATCGGGATGTGGAACTAATTGAACCTCCACGATCCTTGTCCACTGGATGTCACTGTCAGACCGTTCGTTAACCTTGGGCTCTTCATCGAGAAGCAATGGCGCTTCGATACGGGTGATGACAAAGTCTCTGAACTCTCCAGACTTGCGATCAAAAGCGCGAATGTGCCAGCGCAATCCGGTATCCACCAATGCGAACGGCACGATGACGCGTTCAGACTCGCCGCTGCTCACTGAATGGTAGCGAATTGCCACCGGCCGCTTGGCGTGAATGGCCCGGCAGATCGGGGCCAGGATTTTCATTTGTGGGTTGCTCAAGGCTGCGGGTGATTCGCACGGCAACAGCGGCTGCGACTCCCCATTCACTCCATCACCAAACCCCAAGGAGAGCGCCGACAGAACGCGCTGTGGCGCGTGCTCAAAAAGCGGTGCGAAGTTAGTCACGATCCGGTAAATTTTGTTGCTACCGTCGAACTCGATGTTTTGCGGGGCGACCTCTCGATATAGGGCGAGATCCCGCGTCGCACCCGCAGGAGCCACTCCGAAACGGCTCGCAAGATCAGGTCGCCCGACCTCTCCCATAAAGTAGAGCCGGAAGTCAATGTAGGCCAAACGCTCCCGTTGGGCGTGGCTCAAGCTCTCGACACGTTGGGGGTGCATAGTCAAGCGCTCCTCATCCACAAGAAGCGGCAGTAAGACCGAAAGACGTTGATCCATTACTCATTGCGCGACCATTAATATCATCAAAATGATGACATTATGCGCCACTGCTTGAGTCTGAGCAAGTGGTCAGTCCGGACAAATCATCGAAACCACGCCCTCAAGGCCAAAACGTTGCTATCCTTGTCGGGATGCGGACGCGGGTTCGGTTCCGTGTTCCACCACCACAAACCAAAATCCCAACCTGTAATGGTTAGGATTTTTTTGTGTGCTTATCGTATCAATCATCAAATACTAGGAAGTTCTGTGCACTTATACAGATTTTATCTTTTTGATTAAATTTTAAAAGATAAACATTACTTATATAAGTCTCTTATCTCTGTGCTCACAACAAACTACACTCTTTTTGTTGCCTGTAACACTAGCCTCAAGTATTTTTTCAGTTTTATAACTATTCCAACACTGGTGCGAATTACGCCTCAATAACCGCTTACACAGTATCATCGCGCGCAGCCTTAGCCGCCTCCTCAGCTTTAGCCTCAGCCTTAGCTACTTCCTCAAGCTTAGTCATTACATCACCTAGAGTAATTGCTTCAGTTGCTGCCCCATCATCAACAATTGCCCTAGCCAATTCAGGAATATCTTCTTTTGATAAGCAGGCAGACTGCTCCTGCTGCCCGCACCCTGTTAGTGCACTTGCAAGAAAACTGATAACAGTACTTTTTTCATTTTTTAAACCCTTTAGTATTTGAAATATATTTAAACTTTATGTAGCCAAATTTTGCGCTTAGGTAATATTTCATAGTTTATATATTTATAATGGTGAAAACCCAATCATCTCGTTTGATTGCACCTTTTTGTACATTGAGTTAGAAAGATATGGTCTCTGGTTCTTTTTAAGGCTCATCTGTAACTGTATAATTCAAAAGATATAATATTATAAGCATCTTACCTTTTAACACTTATTGCATCTAAATTATCGTAAAGTACATGAAGGCTACCTGAAACTTTTCAGGTAGCCTTTTGATATCGATTCACTCTATATAAATACACCCTAAACGCCATTCTAATCTTATATTGATATGACACATTTCACGCTATTACGTAAAATTCTACGCATCAATACTTCGTACCCTCAGCAAAACAAGCTTTTCATTAAAGCGCATGTTTAGCAGCTAATTTAATACAGATATTTAATCACCATCGAGCCGTTTCATTCTCTGAAAATAAGACTGTCTTAGTTAGTGTTATGATGACACTGTTTATCTATTATTCGCTTTTCAGGTAGCCTTTATGATTCTTGCACCGCAGCCGTTTCACCCGCTCACTATTCCCATTGAGGGCACTAATTTAATTGAAGCTTCCGCTGGCACGGGCAAAACTTATGGCATTGCCGCTTTGTTTACGCGTTTAATTGTTTTAGAAAAATTATCGGTAGAACGGGTATTGGTGGTAACGTTTACCAAAGCTGCCACTGCCGAGCTTAAAACCCGTTTGCGCGCGCGCCTAAATGATGTGTTGCAGGTTTTGGAGCACACTGCTGATGCAGCTGATGATACTGCATTCAATACTCAGTGTGACGATACATTTATTGTTGATTTAATCATTGAAGCGCTCAAACAAGAAAGCCATGCACGTTTAATGGTGCGCCTCAAGGCAGCGATTAGTCAGTTTGACAGCGCTGCTATTTATACCATTCATGGCTTTTGCCAACGCGTATTGCGAGACTATGCGTTTTGGTGCCAAGTGCCATTTAATATTGAGCTTAGCGAACAGCAGCACCCGTATTTAATCACCTCTGCTCAGGATTTTTGGCGTAAAAACGTTGCTCATCATCCCAGCCTTGCGCCTTTGGTGTTTAAAAATAAACTAACGCCAGACAAAATGCTTGGTGAATTATTGCCTTATCTTAGCCGCCCCTATTTAAACACCAGGCTACCTGAAACTGATTTAAGCCAACACCAGCAAACCGCAGAAACGCATTGGCAAACTGTGTGCTCGCAATTAACAGCGTTAGAAACACTATTTTGGGAAGCACATACTAATCTCAATAAAAACAGCTACCGCAAAACCACTTTTCAAAACGTTTTTGTTCATTTGCAGCAAGCAGCTAGCGCTGGCAGGCTACCTGAAGTCGAGAAATTAGATCTCTTTTCAGTTGATACGCTCACTGCAAAAACCAACAAAACCAGCACACCCAATACCGAAGCCTATGCCAAACTTTCTGTTTTGGCTGAGTTAGCTCAAGCCATTGAAGCCTTGCGACAAGCTGAAACTGATGCCTTGGTTGGCTTGCAATTATCATTGTTAGGCTACCTGAAACACGATCTTCAGCAACATAAAAAATCTCATCACCAGCGCAGCTTTGATGATTTATTACTCGATGTTCACTTGGCTTTAAGCACAGACAATCCCCATCATGTCGACTTAGCGAAAGCCATGGCAGACACGTGGCCCATAGCGCTGATTGATGAGTTTCAAGACACTGATCCACTGCAGTACGGTATTTTTCGCAATAGCTTCATTCGCCATCAGCGCCCTATTTTCTTAGTGGGCGACCCAAAACAGGCTATTTATAGCTTTCGTGGTGCTGATATTTATGCTTATTTGCAAGCCTCAAATGATGCTTTGCATCATTACACGCTAGACACCAACTATCGCAGCCACGCCAAGCTCATCAATAGCATCAGCCATTTATTTCAACACAAACAACAGCCTTTTGTGTTAGCAGATATTGGTTATGCCGATGTGCACGCCGCGCGCGAACATTCAGATTTAAGCCCAGCGCAAACAGCAGTACAGATTCGCTGGTTAAACCGCGATGATGAAAACAGCAATAAAGAAACCTTGCGCCGCCGCGCAGCAGAACAATGTGCAGATGAAATTGCGATGGCGCTAAACCGTGCCGCAGCTGGCGAATTAATGCTCAAAAACAAACCCATTCGTGCTGGCGATATTGCCGTTTTGGTGCGCACTCACAATGAAGGGCGTTTAGTCTATCAAGCGCTTAAACAACGGCGCTTACAAAGTGTGTTGATTTTGCGTGAATCCGTTTTTGCCAGCCCTGAGGCCAGCGCCCTCGCCGCTCTACTGGCGTTTTGGCTACAACCACAACGTACCGACACTCTGCGTTATGTGCTTAGCAGCATTTTATTTAACCAAACCGCTACTGATTTGACTGATCTACACCACAATGAAGCCGCATTGCTCGGCTGGATTAGTGCCGCTGAAGCTGCGCTGACAGATTGGCAGCGACATGGCGTTTATACTGCATTACAACGCTTTGCAGCAGAACATCAGATTGAAACGCGTTTATTAACTCAGCAAAATGAACGTAGCCTAAGCAATTTTCACCAAATTCTTGAGTTATTGGCCAACGAAGACGAGCAAAGCCACATTCCATCGTCTTTACATCAATGGCTGCTTAATCAAATTCAAGCCACCAAAAATAGCGGCAATGCCGAAAGCAACGTTTTGCGTTTGGAAAGTGATGAAGCTTTAGTAAAAATCGTTACCATGCATTCAGCCAAAGGCCTGCAATATCCGCTGGTTTATTGCCCGTTTGTATGGGATGCGCCCGATAACAAGCGCAATCAATGGACAACTTTACATCGCAGTATTGAAGAAACCGAGCTATTGGCTAAAAGCCAATTGAGTGAGGCAGATATTGAGCAGCTAAGTGATGAAGAACTAGGCGAACGTCTGCGCTTGTTGTATGTCGCGCTTACCCGTGCAGAAGAGCAGCTTACGATTTATGCGGCTTATCATGCCAATTGCCGTGACAACACCTTTGCTTATCTGCTTGAGGGCTTACCACAAGCCAACCGTACCGAGGTGCAAGCTGCCTATGCTGAGAGTAAAAAAACGGGTAAAGCCGCTGCTGAAATGCTGCATTTGTATAATAATTGGGATAGGCTCGCCAACCATGCGCCAATACACACCGATATAGCGCTCGATATTGAAGCTGTGCCAACCACAAACGGCTTAAGCATCACTATTCCACCAACGCCTTATCAAGCGCTCAGTTTACCAAACCGATCATTTGCTTATATTCGCCACACCAGCTTTACTGGCTTAAGCCGCCACTTAAATACTGCTGAAGAAGCAGAGCACAACACGCTGCAGCCCACGATTGATGGCGCCGAAATTATCTCAGCTCTGCAAGCTCCAATTGCTGGCAATGAACTTGATATTTACCATTTTCCGCGTGGCGCAAATGCTGGTGTGTGTTTACATGATATTTTAGAAAACTTTAATTTCAACTTGCCTGCTGCCACACAATCAGCAGCCACCAGCGCGGTATTAACACGTTATGGATTTGGTGAAGAATGGCTAGAAGCCGTAAATTTAATGCTGGACAATACCCGCCATACTCGCCTTAAACAAGATATTTCATTATCTGATTTACCACCGTCGCAGCTGCTGCCAGAAATGGCTTTCATGCTGCACATTGAAGATTTTAAGCTCATTGATTTGCAAAACTGGTTTGCCGATACCACCAACGGTCTACCGACTGAAGTTGCCAAAGCGGCACGGTATTTAAACTTTCAAAATGTAAAAGGCTACCTGAATGGTTTTATTGATATGATTTGCCAAGATCAAGAAGACAATGTTTATGTTATCGACTATAAATCCAACCATCTAGGCCATCAAGCCAGCAACTACAACCAAACGGCAATGAACGAAGCCATGGCAGAACATCATTATTATCTACAAGCGCTGATTTATGCCATAGCAGTGGCGCGTTACTATCAAGCTCGACAGCGACCATTAGATAAAATTCATGTGCGCTATTGGTTTGTACGTGGTTTTAATTCATCACATTCAGACTATGGCAATTGGTCTTGGAATATTGATACCAAACAACTATCTCAGTGGCTATAAGCATTGTGTCTAAATGAATAAAAACCTTAAACATATAACCTCAGCCATACCCAAAAGCACCGATTTACGGTAATATTTAGTCATTGCGCCCCGCCATACCAACCAAGGAAGAACCTATGTTCAAACGCCCCGAAGAATTCATCATGGCCATACTTGCAGGCCTTTGGGTTGCACTTACTTACTTTATCGTTCACTATCTTGGCGCGGTTACCCAAACCTCACTGATGATCACCGGTTTTACACTGTTATGGAGCATCGCTTTTTTCGCCTTGTGGCAACGTAATCTCACCCGTGCCATCTGGCCGCTGTTTATTGGTTTACTCGTTGCCTGCTGGTGGCCATACTTAGATTGGATGTCTATCCGTAACCTGCTGCTTCCAGGCGCAGAAACAGACACCATCATTTTAGCTAAACCTTGGTATGCCACTTGGACATTTAAGCTTATCTTATCAGTCATCCCCACTTTACTTGGCTACTTATTGATGTTTCAACAACGCAAGAAAAACAAACTCTCAGCTTAATCTTTGCTTCTGCATATCTAATTAAAAGGCTACCTGAACATTATATTCAGGTAGCCTTTTAATTTAAACATCATTTAGATTAGATATTTTTATGAGTCAGAACGCTGCTTATAAAAGCGGCTATTAAAATAAACTTCACTACCTTCGCGCAGCAATACCAAACTTACTGCCGCTAAAGGCAAGCCTACCAGCATACCCACAAAACCCATCAACTGACCAAATGCCATCAACGAAAAAATAACCCAAAACGGTGACAAACCAATACGGTCGCCCACAATTTTCGGTGTAATTAAAAAACTTTCCAAAAATTGTCCGATGGCAAATACGCCCCATACCATCAACATACCATTCCAAGACCCAAACTGTAATGCACCTGCAAGCGTTGCCAACAACAAGCCTGTAAACGCACCTAAGTAAGGTACAAACACTAAAATGCCGGCAATCATGCCAATAGCAAAACCTGAATCAAGACCAGTGAGCATTAAACCTGTGCCGTAAATCACACCCATAATCAACATCACCATCAGTTGGCCACGCAAAAACTCTCCCAGCACTGAATCCATATTGAGTGTGATGCGGTTAAACGTATCAATAAATCGTCGTGGCACCAAAGCCTTTATGCCATGCGACCAACGTTGCCAATCTAGCAAAAAGTAATATAACAAAAACGGTAGCAATACCATATTGGTTGCAATCACTACCACAGAACCACTTTGCTTCATCAAAGTTGGTGCTATTTTTTGAACAGCATCTTTTAAAGAACCAGTATGCGACTGCAACCAAGTGGTTACGGTTTCACTATTAACAGAAATGTGCATACCTAAATACTTATTCAACCACGGAATCGCCGTATCTTGCATAAATCCAATAATCTGCGGCACGCGTGACAGCATATTATTAAATTGCCCAACCAGCATTGGCACAATAATCAACACCAAAGCCAGCAAAATTAACAAAGCCAAGAACATAACCAGCATGGCGGCTAAGCCTCTTTTTACCTTATAATTACGCAGTTTCTCTACCAGCGGGTTGAGTATATAGGCCAACACTGCAGCAATAATAAATGGCGCCATAATATCATTCAAGGCATACAGCAACCACAACACAACTGATGCAACCAAAACACCAACAACCCACGGCGTCATAGTACGTTTCTTCTTTAAATACATAATTATTCCTATTTCAATCACCACCAAAACCCAACAAAGCATAACAGTTTCAATAGCGAATACAAAACAGTTTTAAAACTAATCCAACTCAGCCTTAATTCTCTCGCCAATTTAAGACCAAAATCGGGTAAAATAGCGCGATAATTTTACCATACAGGAATCCCGCCATGAGCCATAATTCACTCAGTTACCGCGATGCTGGTGTCGACATTGATGCCGGTGACCAATTAGTCGAAAACATCAAGCCGTTTGCAAAACGCACTATGCGTCCTGAAGTATTAGGTGACCTAGGTGGTTTCGGTGCCCTAGTTGAAATCAATCAAAAATATAAAAATCCAGTATTGGTTTCAGGTACTGACGGTGTAGGTACCAAATTAAGACTGGCATTTGAATGGGATATACACAATACCGTCGGCATAGACTTAGTGGCCATGAGCGTGAACGATATTTTAGTACAAGGCGCAGAGCCGTTATTTTTCTTAGATTACTTCGCTTGCGGAAAGTTAAACGTAGCGCGTGCCACTGATGTAATTAAAGGTATTGCTCAAGGTTGCGAAGAATCTGGTTGCGCACTAATCGGCGGCGAAACTGCAGAAATGCCAGGTATGTATCCCGAAGGCGAATATGATTTAGCAGGCTTTGCTGTCGGCGTAGTCGAAAAAGACCAAGTGATCAATGGCCGCAGCATCGTTGCTGGTGACGTTGTGTTAGGCTTGGCTTCAAACGGTGCCCACTCTAATGGCTATTCCTTAGTACGCAAAATCATCGAGCGTGACAATCCTGAACTTGATGCTGAATTTGACAACGGCAAAACTTTACGCCAAGTAATCATTGCCCCCACTCGTTTATACGTGAAGCCTATTTTGGCAACCCTAAAACAATTTACCATCAAAGGCATGGCACACATCACCGGTGGTGGCATCAGCGAAAACGTACCGCGTGTACTGCCTGAAAACACAGTAGCTCAAATTAATGCTGATGCATGGCAGTTGCCAAAACTATTTCAATGGCTACAGCAAGCAGGTAATGTTGAAGTACAAGAAATGTATCGCACCTTTAACTGCGGCATTGGTATGGTACTGATTGTAGCTCAAGATCAGGCCAATGCGATTACTGCCCTCCTGCAAGAACAAGGCGAAACAGTTTATCGTTTAGGCGTTGTTCGTGAACGTGTTGGCGATGAGCATCAAACACAAATAGTTTAATAGCAGTCATCATTAACAAGGCTACCTGAAAAGAATTCAGGTAGTCTTTTTATATTAATCTATGCTTGAACCAGAAAGTATAACAACCTACTCTGATTTTATTGGCGTACACATTTCAATTAAAAATCCATTATTGTCTCTTACATATCCAACTTTTTGCCCCCACGGCTTTATCGTTATACTTTCAAATTCTGTTGCTCCTGCATTGATTGCGCTTTGAAAGTCTGTTTCTATATTTTCAGTAGTAAACGCTAATTCAACACCAAACGGCTTCTTTGTATTGGTAATTTTTTCAAATCCGCTTTTAAGATTTAAATTACCTAGCTCAATTAAGGCAAAAGCAATTGTGGTTTCGCCTGAAATTAGTTCACCATAATCGTTTTCAGGCGATATGTACTTCCGGCTAAAACCAAAAGCCTTTTCATAGAATTCAACTGTTTCAACAACATCTTCAACATAAAGTATCGTGTATGCGTATTCCATTAATTAATTCCAAGTTAAATTTTTTAAAATGTAAGTCGCTTAATAAAAATAATCTTTTGAACAACTACTTCTTTAATACTTTTAAAATAAACTAAAATGATAAGTACGCTTAAAATACAAAAACGGAATCTGTTCAGATTCCGTTTTTAATAAAGCAATAGTCAGCTTATTATTATTTTGCAACAGCAGAAGCAGCAGCAGAAGCAGCATGTGCAGCATCACTAGCAGCAGCAGTTGCAGTTTGTGCAGCATCGCTAGCAGTTTGTGCAGCTTCGCTGGCAACAGCAGAAACTTCAGAAGTTGCAATTGCAGCGGCATCAGAAGCAGCTACAGTAGCTTCAGATGCTGCAACTACTGCATCGCTAGCAGCTGCAGAAGCTGTAGCAGCAGCGTCTGCAGCTGTATCGGCTTGGCCGCCACAAGCAGCTAGAAACAAAGACATTAGGGCAGCAGCAAACAGTGATTTTTTCATTTTTTCAATACCTTCTATATTGTTAAACTTAAAGGGACAATCATTCAAGCAAAGTATTTATCAACTTGCTTGATACAAAAATTAAATTCAAAGCTGAATTTTTCATAATTATGCACGAGCAGGTGCTTGAATGCAATTGCTTTAATCGGAGTTTTATCTCTCTCTGGTATCAACAACACTAACAGTTACACCATACCAGAAGCCATAGAATGCATGATTTTGTTTAAGTTATGTTAACAATAACAAAGAGTTCCTTAATTTACATACATGTTTTATCAAACTACACCTGCTTTCTCTAAAATATATAGATTATTACCTGTTCAAAAAAACTTTAAAACTTTCCCTTAAAGTTGCAAAAAAACAACACAAAAGCAGAATAAAAAGGATATTTTTTGTCTTTTTCTACTAAAACAGTATAGGGAGCTACCCCTAGAATGCATTAATACCACCCTCTAAGTTGTGTTAAAATAGCCGCACTAGTCCACTTACCATTTAAAGGAAATACCTCTATGAGTATCTCAAAAAATTCTGTTGTGACGCTGCATTACGAAATGTTTGATGCCAACGTGCAATTAATCGATAAAACTGAAGAACCAATCGCTTATCTTCATGGTGGTTATGACGGTATTTTTCCGTTGGTAGAAGAAGCATTGCACGGCAAAAACGTTGGTGACACCATTGATGTTGTTTTGGCACCTGACGATGCTTTTGGTGAACAAGATCCAGAATTAATTCGTGTTGAAGAAGCCAATGTTTTTCCCGTTGAAGTAGAAGTAGGCCTTATGTTTGAAACCGATGACCCAGAAACGGGTGAAACTTTGATTTATCGTGTTACTGATGTAGCAGATGGCAAAGTGGTTGTAGATGGTAACCATCCTTTAGCTGGCATGAAAATTCGCTTTAAAGGCACGGTAGAAAGTATTCGTGAAGCCAGTCAAGAAGAATTAGATCACGGGCATGTTCATGGAGCTGGCGGCCACCACCACTAAAACCACTGTGTACATGTTTTGTTGAAAAAAATCTACTGAATTTAAATATTCCAGTAGCTTTTTAACTTACTATGCAAAGCATAAGCAAAAGGCTACCTGAATAATTTCAGGTAGCCTTATTTATTCAGACTAATCAAGCAAACGGATGATCTAATACAATTGTTTCATCACGATCAGGGCCAGTAGACACCATGGCAATAGGCGCGCCGCAAATTTCAGCAATGCGTGTTAAATAAGCTTTTGCATTTACTGGTAATTTATCATACTCTTGCACACCAAAACTAGAATCACTCCAACCTGGAAGTGTTTCATAAATTGGTTTGCAGTTTTCTACTGCATCGGCACCAAAGGGTAAAATATCGGTCTTGGTTCCATCTGCCAATTCATAACCAACGCCGATTTTGATTTCATCAATACCGTCCATTACATCCAACTTAGTGATACACATTCCAGTGATGCCGTTAACTTGAATTGAGCGTTTTAACGCAGCTGCATCAAACCAACCACAACGACGAGCACGCCCAGTAGTAGCACCAAACTCTTGGCCACGCTCTCCTAAACCTTGTCCAACATCATCAAACAACTCAGTTGGAAATGGGCCAGAGCCTACGCGAGTGGTATAAGCTTTTACAATGCCTAATACGTAGTTCAGCATTTGTGGTGGCACACCAGCACCTGGTGATGCAGCACCAGCAACACAATTAGAAGAAGTAACAAAAGGATATGTACCGTGATCAATATCTAACAAGGTACCTTGCGCACCTTCAAATAGAATTTTTTCATTTTTTTGGCCTTTTTCGTACAAAATTCGTGATACATCAGCCACCATTGGGCGAACCCGCTCAACAAATGTTTTAATTTCTGCGAATACATCATCAAATTTCACCGGCTCAGCTTGGTGCAAATGCACTAATTGCACATTGTATAACTCAATATTTGCTTCTAACTTAGCTTTTAATTTTTCTAAATCAAATAAATCGACCACACGAATAGCACGACGAGCAACTTTGTCCTCATACGCTGGACCAATGCCGCGACCTGTGGTGCCAATTTTATCTTCTCCACGCGATGCTTCGCGAGCTTGGTCTAAAGCAACGTGATAAGACAAAATTAGTGGGCAAGTTGGCGCAATTTTCAAACGCTCAGCCACTTTGATGCCAGCAGCTTCAAGTTGATCCACTTCTTTTAACAGTGCTACTGGGCTCAGCACTACGCCAGAGCCGATATAACAATCGACACCTTCTCGTAAAATGCCACTAGGAATAAGGTGTAATACGGTTTTCTTACCTGCAACCACTAAAGTATGGCCAGCATTGTGCCCACCTTGGAAGCGAACTACGCCGCTAGCTTGGTTTGTCAGCCAGTCAACAATTTTACCCTTACCTTCATCACCCCATTGGGAACCAATCACCACTACATTTTTAGACATGATGTTAACCTATTTTCAATTTAGTTATCTTCAACTACAACCCATTGGCCACTTTGTTGCTGCAATCGCCGTCCTGCTTGATTCTGCTGATGTTCATACTCAATTACTACACATTGACCTTTGGCACGAAGTGCTTCCACGGCATCTTTAGCTGTGGGCAAATCCTGATACCAAATGCTTACTGGTGCTGCACGATCATTTTCAGGTAGCCTTCCAATGAATTTACGTAGATCAAAACTGAAGCCAGTAGCGGGACGCGCTCGGCCAAAGTATTCACCTAATCCATCATAACGTCCACCGCGCGCCACTGCATCATGTGCATCCATTCCATAAGCCGCATACAGCAAACCAGTATGATAATTGTCTACACGAAGTTCGGATAAATCGACATGCACAGTTTGCGAAGGGAAAGCACGACAAACTATTTCCAGCTCATCTAATGCATGATTAATAGCGCTTAAATCTGGTAGTTTCAACCGAGCTTCTTGCAAAACTGCAACTCCACCATATAAAGTCGGTAGTAATGAAAAGGCGGTAATCCACATTTCTTCTAATTGCCAATTACTCACTAAAGCATGCACAGCTTCAGCGTCTTTATCTTGCATCAGCGCCAACAGCTCAGTAGATTGTTTTTCACTAAGTTCAGCTGCTTCAGCTAAAGCTCGGAATACACCGATATGTCCCAAAGATAATAATAGTTCACCCACGTTGCCAATCTTGAGACTTTGAAGCATCAAATTAATAAGCTCAATATCTGCTTCAATGCCAGCATAGCCATATAATTCAGCACCCACTTGCAAAGGCTCACGAGTGTTCAAAAAACCATCTGGACGCGCATGCAAAACTGAACCTGCATAACAAAGACGGTTAATACCATTATTAGCAGACAATAAATGGGCATCAATTCGGGCAACTTGCGGAGTAATATCTGCACGCAAGCCAAGCTGTCGGCCACTAAGTTGGTCAACCACCAAAATCGTTTTTAAAGATAAACCCGGATCAATATGAGTTAGAAGTGAATTACTGTACTCCATTAGTGGAGGCTGCACCAATTCATATCCATGCACTCTGAATAGCGCCAATAGATGCTCTTTTGCACTTTCCATTTGGCGCGCGGCAGAAGGAAGAATATCGGCAATATGTTCGGGGAGCTGCCAAGATTGCATTAGATTTCTCTCGGACGTAACTAAAGGCGGGAGTATTCCCGCCTGTAGGTTATTAAAGTATTATTTTAACACAATTTCACTGTTTCGGCAGTATGTTTAAGTTGCCAGTGTTAAAAAGCAAACCAGCCACCTGAAAGCCTTTCAGGTAGTTTTACAATATGAATTAAATTTAAAATAATTACAATATGTTACGCGTTGTATTTCTATTTTATATCTTGAATTTTCCGATTTTATTGGTACAAGATATTCAATCCCATTTAACCCAATCAAACCACCAAGTCAGCAAAATCAGGCCACCAAAAATAATACGATAGTATGCAAAGGGGACATAATTTTTACTGGCCACAAATTTCAATAATGCTTTTACTGCCAGTAAACCCGCCACAAAAGCGGCGACAAAACCAATTACAATCAGACCAATATCTTGAGCGCTAAAGTCTTTATAATGTTTCAACACATCATAAGTTGTGGCAGCAATCATCACTGGAACAGCCAGAAAAAATGAAAATTCAGTGGCAACTTTACGTTCCAAACCCCATATCATGCCACCCATAATGGTGCTACCTGAACGAGAAGTGCCTGGAATCAGAGCCAGTATTTGTGCTAAACCAACCACCAGTGCATCTTTAACCCTCATATCATCTACGCTAGTGACTTTAGGTGTTCTATGCATTTGGCGTTTTTCAACCCACAAAATAATAAACCCACCAACAACCAATGCTATAGCCACAATGATTGGGTTAAACAACACTTCTTTGATGTATTTACTAAACAACAATCCTACCACGGCCGCCGGAATAAACGCCACCATCAGGTTTATCACAAAACGGTTTACAATTTTATCGTGCCCAACATTACGGATTACATGAGAAAAACGCTTGCGGTATTCAAACACCACCGCCAATACAGCACCCAGTTGAATGGCAATTTCAAATACACGCTCATTACTTTTAAAATCCAGTAAACTACCAAACACAATTAAATGGCCGGTGCTGGAAATGGGTAAAAATTCAGTTAAGCCTTCGATAATTCCTAAAATCAAGGCCTTAAACATGATGACAATATCCATAAATCTTCTTTCTTGTTCAATTAAGCTATTTATAGACCAAGCCAACTGAACATACATAGCATTTCTACACAGTTTTTTGAAAGCAGCTGGTCAATACCAACATCTATATTTTTCAGCTCATTAAGCAAACGCATTATTCTACTTATAAAACATTCAGGCAGCCTCAAAGGCTGCCTGAATGTAACAATTTAATGTTTAACGGTTGGCCGACTTAGCAATGGCTGCGCCCTTACTTTTCATTTTCACCGATGATTTGACTGGCACATCGCTCTTAACCGGCGCTTTCATGCCACGATCAGTGCGTACTTTTTGCACCAATTCATCAATGGTTCTCATACCATTTTCCCAGCCTTGTTTAAACTCAACTTGGTATTTTCCACCCACAATAACAACAGGAGTAGAACTAATCTTATAATCATTAGTGAGTTGCTGCATTTTTTTCGCCTCGGCCTGATTACTAAAGCCATCAAATGCAGACAATACTTTCTGACTATTAAATGTTTTTTGTTGCGCTGCCCACTGCTTAAAAGCAGCAGGCTCTTCCAAATTTATTTTCTTTTCGAAAATCGCATCAAAAACTGCTGGATTAGCACGGAATTTTTCACCTGAAACATTTACCGCAGCAGCAATACGCGCCAAGCCTAACATTTCATCGCCCCAAACCACATGTTCAGTGCGCAGATAAGTGTCGCTTGGAAAAGCTTGAGCATGTTTGAGCAAAAACTGATCCAAATGGTAACAATGAATACAGGTGTAGCCAAAAAACTCTAATACTTCCACTTTGTCTGCTTGTAATTGCGGAATCGGCTTAGCCAATACGGTGTAATCCGTACCCTCTTGCACCGCTGCGTAGACATTGGTAGCCAGCAGAAAAAATGCTGTTACTGTTAGTAGTTCCTTGAATTTCATCATAATTTCCTTAGTATGTCTAATTCACAGAGCGGGTAAAGCTGTTAACGCCATTTTGCTGTAAAGTCTTGCGCATATCCTCAGCAGCATCGGCACTCAAACGAGCACTTTGCACACGATAAACAGTTTGACCATTAGCAGTAGCTTCAACCACATTAGCACTAACGCCAATCATAGCCAACTTAGCACGCTGCGTATCAGCTGCTTTTTCGTTGTTATATGAGCCCATTTGTACAATCGATCGGCTACTAGCAGTCTGCTTTTCAGCCGCTTCTTTTTTAGATGTTTCTTTTTTAGATGTTTCTTTTTTAGATGTTTCTTTTTTAG
>CAZLYX010000011.1:16448-21765 GCA_964563885.1 uncultured Neisseria sp.
TCTTTTTTAGATGTTTCTTTTTTAGATGTTTCTTTTTTAGATGTTTCTTTTTTAGATGTTTCTTTTTTAGTTTTAGCACTTTCGGTTGCTTCTTTTTGCGCTTTTTCTAAATTACCATGATTTAAAATTTGCTCTGGTGTCGGTTTGGCAGACTCCGTTTTTTTCTGTTGCTCTGCTGCTTGTTCTTTTTTCAATTGAGCTTTTTTCTGCGCTTCAGCTTCACGTTCTTTTTGAATAGCCTCTTGTTTTTGACGTGCTTGTTTAACACGTTGTTTTTCTTCTGCCAAACGCTGTTGCTCAGCCTGTACCTCTTTTGTTACTGGCTGTGTTGGTGACGTTACAGCTCCAGATTGTATCGGCTTACTAGCATCATCTATATCACTAGCAGCCAACTCATCGGCATCCACAAACTCAACTGATGCAGAATCATCGGAAACAGCAGAGGCAACAGCACTTCCTGCAGAAGATGGAACCAGAATCTCTGGTTTCGGCAACTCTTGTGATTGTGGTATTTCTTTGTATTCAGCTTTCGTGTTGTTCAAAAAGTATAAAATCCCGCCAATTATTGCTGTAGCCAACAATAAGCCGAAAATAAAACCACCGATGCCTTGTCCATACTGCTTTTTTTTCGCGTTCATAAAAAATCTATTCCTTATTCTGTTTCAGGTAGCCTGATAACTTCAACCGACGCATTCTATCAAAAAACTTACTCCAAGCGCAAAATGCTTACATTGCCCTTCGAAAACTTACTGCACGCAACACATGGTTGCTGTTTACATCCTCATCACCTGCCAAGTCTGCCAAAGTTCGCGCCACCCGCATAATACGGTGAAAACTACGGGCAGATAGAGAAAGTTTTTCTAACAAGCTGCCTAAGGTTTCTTTGGCTTCGCTGCTGATGGCAGCTACCGTATCTAATTCTGTCACACTTAATAGCGCGTTGATTTTCCCTTGGCGTTCATTCTGACGCTTACGCGCGGCCAATACTCTAACCAATACGTCTGCACTACTTTCACCTGGCTGTGCACTCATTAATTCAGAGGCCGGCACGCTGGGTACTTCAATGGTTAAATCAATACGATCCAGTAATGGGCCAGAAATCTTATCACGATACCGTGCGATACCTTCGGGTGTACATCGACAAGGTTTGGTCGGATGGCCTAAATAACCACACGGACAAGGATTCATTGCTGCCACCAATTGAAAACGAGCCGGAAACACTGCTTGACGTGCCGCACGAGAAATATGAATTTCTCCACTCTCTAAAGGTTCTCTTAAAACTTCTAAAACCTTACGATCAAATTCAGGTAGCTCATCCAAAAAAAGTACCCCATGATGAGCCAACGAAATTTCACCAGGTCGGGGATCTGAACCACCACCAACTAAAGCTACAGCACTTGCACTATGGTGTGGTGAACGAAAAGGGCGTCTATGGCTTAATTGCTGCTGATACTGTGGTAAGAGCGAGCGCAATCTCCAGACTGAGATTAATTCTTCATTTGTTAGCGCTGGCAAAATACCTGGTAACCTTGATGCCAACATAGATTTTCCAGTGCCCGGAGGCCCAAGCATCAACAAGCTATGCCCACCAGCCGCTGCGATTTCTAGCGCCAAGCGCGCTGTGTGCTGCCCTTTAACTTCTTTTAAATCGGGCAAAGCTTCCTCATCGGCCCGTGCTTGATCATGGTTGATGATAGGAAAAGCTTGAGACAACGGCTCCACTGCATTCAAATGTGCAGCAACTTCACCCAAATGCCCAGCTCCAAACACCACCACGCCATCCATCACAGCTGCTTGGTGGGCGTTTTCTTTTGGCAATACAAATGATCTGCCTGCTTGTGCACCTTGCCAAGCCATAGCCAACGAACCGCGCACTGGCCGCAATATGCCCGATAAAGCCAATTCACCTGCAAACTCATATAAAGCTAATTTATCCGTAGCCACTTGTCCTGAAGCCGCTAAAATACCCAGCGCAATAGGCAAGTCGAATCGACCTGATTCTTTAGGCAAATCTGCTGGAGCCAAATTGACCGTAATTTTTTTAGCAGGAAAATCAAAGCCACTTTGGATAATAGCTGCACGCACACGATCTCGGCTCTCTTTTACTTCCGTATCGGGCAATCCAACAATATTAAACTGAGGCAAACCGTTGGCTAAATGAGCTTCTACTTCCACCAACGGTGCTTCCATACCATTTAAAGCACGGCTATAAACCACGGCTAATGACATTTAGCTTACCTTATTCGGTTGGCTCTGGAGCATCATCGCCACTATTAGCACCTGCTCCTTCTATTGGGCCAGAATTCAATTCCAAACGTGCCAAGCGCTCTTCTAATTCTGCCAGCTTAGTACGGGTTTTAATTAAAACTTGTTGTTGAATATCAAACTCTTCACGCGTCACCAAATCCATGCGGTTAAATGCGCTGCCTAACATGCTTTTCACGTTTTTTTCAACGTCTTTCGCTGGGCTATTAGCAATGGTTTCACTGATTTTCGCGGAAACCTCGTCAAAGATTTTTTTGCCGATCATGTTTGCTCTTCCTTAAATTTAGATTGATGACGCATTGTAGCTAGAATGAAACTGTCTGAAAATAATCAGAAATAAATTAGATGGTTGCTTTTCTCATCATTACATCGCTAAGACCATTCAATGAATAACTTTCGTATCACAACACAGCACTCTACTATAAGCAAGAAATAATGAGTAACAACACTCAAGTTTTTGGTCAAATTAAAAATATATAGCTATTCCGCCTCAAAGGCTACCTGAAACACTGTTTCATCAACAGTAATATCGGCCAGCCAATCGTGCCTGCCTTGTGCGCACACTGGCAATCGGTTTGCAGCTCGGTACCAGCTTTTATCTAATTGTTTAGCCAAATCATAGCGATTAAAGCCCATGTCCATGTCGCGCATTGAAAAGCTTACCGATATATTTTTTACATCTGCCGGCACATTTTGCGCACGCATATCAAACGGCATTTTGGTGGTTAAACTGCCAAATAAAACCTGCACACCATTCGGCAGAGTACAGCCTTGACGCAAATCACAAGCAGTATTAACAACAGTCACGTCAGGCTGTTGTTCTTTCCACCACGCCAAACCGAACATTTTAACCGCAGCAAACAGCAACAGGAAAACGGCAAGAAGAATTTTTTGTTTAGTGTTCATTGTTATATTAAAACAACCTTTAAAACTATTAAATATTATGGCTGCCAACAGCCATCATGCTAACTCAATAGCAGTATCTATTACCACGGCCTGTGCACCCGCCTGCAACCAGTGTTCACGATATAAATCGCATAACGATTGCGGCGCCAGCAACACCAACGGCACTGATACGCCTTCGTGCAATATCATTAATACTTGTTCAGCATCATCAGTATTTTGCGTATGCCACACTAGCACATCTGCATCTGCTGCTTGTTGATAATCTGCTGGTTTTTCGACTATTATCCAAACACTATCAGCCGCAGGTAATTTACCTAAGCGTTTTAGCTCAGACAAAGAAATTAGCACATTAGGATGGGTTGGTTCAGCTAATAAAAATGGCACTACTCGATAATTACCAATTGCATTTTCACCTTCAAAACCACTCTTTAGGCTACCTGAAAGCTCTAACGGGATTGCCAGTGATTTCAATAAGGCTGTATTCGCGGGCAACATTGGTGCAACAGTGTAATCGCCAGCACGCTGCCACGACCATGATTGCCCTTCTCTTGCCTGCAATTGGCCAGACCAATCTGACGCAGCCACACGGTAAAATCGTAAATGTACTCGAGCGTGTTCATAGGCGTGAATCATGGTAAGCCAAGGCGTAGCATGGTGAATACAGATGCCCAGTTCTTCTTCAAACTCTCGTTTTAATGCCTCAAGCTCGCCCTCTTCTGCTTCAACTTTACCGCCCGCAAATTCCCAATAGCCTGCATACGGCTTACCTTCGGGTCTGGAGCTGAGCAGATATTCGCCTTGTTCATTCAAGACAACTCCAGCCACTACTCGCAATAATGGGCGTTTATCTTCACTCATTTTTCTCTAATTTCTACTCATGGTGTTTATGTAATCTAAACAATACTTTCAGGTAGCCTATGCTGTTTCGGCAATGGCAAAAGCAATGACTTGACCCTTTTCATCGCTAAAACTCAAATGAACTTCTTGGATTCTTTTTTTGTTCAACCATTGCTGTAATTCTGGCTCACAAATAAATTCAGGCTTACCAAGCGCATCATGGCCAACACCAATTTGGCGCAAGGTCACAGGCACTCGAAGGCCTGTGCCTACCGCTTTGCCAAATGCTTCTTTAGCAGCGAAACGCTTGGCTAAAAAATTAACCTGATCGCTGGCATCTGTAAACTCTAATAACTCAATACGAGAGAGCATGCGCTCGGCAAACGTAATGCCATATTTTTTATACAGTCTTTCGATGCGGCTAATCGTCACAATGTCAGTGCCAATTCCGTAGATCATGAACAATCCTTTGCTAAAATTTTCAGGTAGCCTAATGGTTGTAAAACAACTTGGCTAAACCAAACATCATGCTTAATCAATAAGGTAAGCTACGTGCGCGATACATCACTTCTTTCATTTGACGAATGGCGCCAGGCAAGCCTAAAAACAAAGCTTGTGAAATCAGTGAATGACCAATATTCAACTCTTTAATTGCTAAAATCTGCGCTATTGGTATGACATTATGGATGGTTAAACCGTGTCCAGCGTTTACCACCAAACCCAATTCGCTGCCAAAATGTGCACCCTCTTCAATGCGGCTTAATTGCACTTGTTGCTCTTCAGGCTGATGTGCTTCGGCATAAGCGCCGGTATGTAACTCAATCACTGGCGCACCCACATCCTGAGCTGCTTGAATTTGTGCTTCGTCTGCATCAATAAATAGAGAAACACGAATGCCTGCTTGAGTTAAGACTTGAGTAAAATGAGCTACTTTTTCTTGCTGTGCAAGAACGTTTAAACCACCTTCGGTCGTTACTTCATTGCGCTTTTCAGGCACCAAACAAACATCTTGTGGCATTACCGTCAACGCGTTATCGAGCATTTCTTCGGTTAGTGCCATTTCTAAATTCATGCGCGTGCGCACAGCACGACGAATAGCAAATACATCGGCATCTAGAATATGGCGACGATCTTCGCGCAGATGCAAAGTAATCAAATCCGCACCGTGAGTTTCCGCTAATAAAGCAGCTTCCAAGGGGCTAGGATAAATGGTGCCGCGCGCATTACGCACAGTGGCAACGTGGTCAATATTCACACCAAGCAGCATGATTTTTCCTTTTTAGCAGACGCAGTGCGTCCTAATTTTTAT
>CAZLYX010000011.1:21865-45111 GCA_964563885.1 uncultured Neisseria sp.
GCTTTCAGGTAGCCTCAAACTGCTGTAACTGTTGCAACACCTGCCGCGAGCGAATGCCCTCGGGTATGCGAAAGTTTAACAGCAAGCGATTAATTTTTAATGCTTCTTGCAAACTCTTACCACTGGCAAAGCAACCGCTGTCTAATGCGCACAATGTGCTGCCCGACACCACAACACCCATTGTTTCATCACCAGCTAAAAGCTGCGCTTGCGCCAGCGGCAACACTGGATGCTCAGGCCGCAACCAATAATCTTGTTCGCTCTCAATTGCTTGGCCATATTCATCTTGTTTCAAATCTGGCGCAAAACCGCATGCTCCCAACAAACTCCATTCAAAACGTCTTAAAGCTGCAATATGGTTTGCCTCAGTAGCAACAGCTCTCATGACGGTTTGCACGGCTTCGAATACTTCTGGATGCGGATCTTCCCGTACACTTAACTTCAACACCAGTTCATTGACATACAAACCACTAAATAACGCCCTGCCTTGTGGCTGAGCCCAACCGCCTATCCATTCGGCCCGATGCAATGTTTTCAATTCTTCTTTGCCATACCAAGAAGCGTTCACTGGCACAAATGGTACCAACACCCCACGAAGTTCTGATTGGCGAGTGCGGGCACTGCGCGCGACCATTGCTACCCGACCATAATCGCGGCTAAACAATTCAATCAGCGAACTGTTCTCCCTCCATGGCGTAGCAGCCAACAAAAAAGCAGGTTGGTGATTAACGCGGGTGGATTTATTCATATGTTTCATTATAGCGCAAAACTGCAGCATCTACAGTAACCCGAAATAGCTGTTTATAAGTTGTTAACAACCCAATATGATGCGGCTGCTCAAACATAAAAAGGCTACCTGAAAACGTTTCAGGTAGCCTTTTTAAAACTTTCATCAGCTAAAGAAAATACACTATTGATTATAAAATCAAACTAAATATAAAGACAATGATCACGCCAATCGGGGCAATTACACGGCTCAGAATTTGCCATGCAGTAAACATGCCTCCACCCAAGCGAACTTCTTCTTGTACTAACTTCTGATTCATAAACCAACCTACAAATATAATCACACCTAAACCACCTAAAGGCATCATGATTTTACTGGTGATGTAATCTAAGAAATCAAAAATATTTAAGCCAAACCATTTAACATCAGACAACACATTAAACGACAACAGCGCTAATATGCCCAAAGCCCAAATTACAGTTGCAGCGACTAGAGTAGACATTTTACGGCTCAGCGGTGTGCGCTCTTCCAAAAACTCTACCACTGGCTCTAACAGTGAAATTGACGAAGTAATCGCTGCGAAGGCTACCAAAACAAAGAAAACCAGCCCAATAATAGAGCCACCATTCATGTTACCAAATGCAATCGGTAAGGTTACAAAGATTAAACCAGGGCCTGAGCCTGCTTCTAAACCATGTGTAAACACAATTGGGAAGATAGCCAAGCCTGCCATAATGGCAAACACAGTGTCCATTAACACCACAATACCAGCGCTTTTCAGCAAGTTCACATCTTGTCCTAGGTATGAACCATAGCTCAGCATAATGCCCATACCAATAGATAAGGTGAAGAACGCATGACCCAAAGCGGCCAAAAATACTTCACCAGTAATTTTGCTAAAATCGGGATTAAATAAGAAGTTGATTGCCTGACCAAAGCCTGGCTGCATAGACGCATAACCTACTAAAATAACCAAACAAATACCCAATAATGGCATCAGAATTTTTGCAGCTTTTTCAATACCATTGGCTACGCCTAAAGCAATTAATAGGCCCGTAATCAGCATAAAAATACTGTGCCACACGGTTAAAGTAGGATAGTTAGCCAAAAAGCCTTCAAAAAATGCACCTGTCGCTTTACCATCCATACCCGAAAATGTGCCAACAGCAGTTTGGCCAATATAACTCATGGCCCAGCCGCCAATGACACTGTAAAAAGATAAGATTAAAAAAGCTGACACAATACCCATGGCACCTATCCAGCCCCACGCACTGGAGCGACCACTTTCAAGTGCTACTTTACGCATTGAGTTTGAAGCATTTTGTTGGCCACGTCGTCCAATCAACCATTCAGCAACCATCACCGGAAAACCAACTAGCACAATACAGAATAAGTAAGTAATTAAGAAAGCTGCACCACCACTGGTGCCTACCATATAGGGGAATTTCCAAATATTGCCTAAACCAACAGCAGAGCCCACGGCGGCCAAAATAAAACCAAAGCGCGAACTCCACTGTGCATGCGTATGTTTATGATTTTTTGTCATTCTCTTATCCTTCGTTGTCTTTTAACTAATCGATTCTTTATATGTCATATGTCTCTATGTTTCAATATTAAAACACAGCACGACAACTCTGTGATTGTTCAGTGTTTAAGCGCAATATCATGACAGCAAGAGTTAGAAATTACAAGTATTCATACTTTATGACAACAATTTACAAAGCGTTAAGTAAGTTCATATTACATTTTTTTAGCCACAGTCAGCCATAAAATGGCCATCACTTTAAAGTGATGGCCATTTTATAAAAATAAATCATTACTGAGGCGTATAACGACCAGCCATTGCTTTATAAATCATGTTTTCATACTTAAGAATTTCATAACGCTGATTAAGCACATTTTGTGCAGAACTGTGTTCAGTATTAAGCGCTTCCAACCAATTTTTCAATTCACTTTTTCCATATTTATAGCGCGCGCTGTGATAACGACTATTTTTCTGATCGAATAAGTTTTTTTGGCGAGCATTGGCCAATGTTTGGCCACTAAGCTGATATTGACGGTAAAAGGTGTTTACTTCATTTAGTGCTGTAGTAAGCGTTTGTTCAAAATTAAGCTTAGCACTCTCAAAATTTGCTTCTGACGTTTTATTTTCCCACTTGAGCGTTTGCCAATCTAAAAACGGCAAACTGATGCTGGCTGAGCCACCTAAAAATGGTATATCAAACATGGTTTTGGCTTTGCTTGAAGCACTGCTTAAGCTTGCTCCCAAGGTTATTTTAGGATACCAACTGCGTTTTTGTGCATCTAAATTTCGCATGGCAGATTGCAAACGGTACTCTGCAGCTAATAAATCAGGGCGGTTGGCCAATACAGAAATAGGTATATCTAAATTCACTGGCACATGCACACCCAAAGTATAGTTTTCAGTTACAGCAGCTATTGCTTCTGCTGGTTTAAGATTAAGCAGATTACGCAAAACTTGCTCTAAATTCTCACGATTGGTTTGTAATACCAATAAATTATTTTGTGCACTCAATACATTTTGTTGCGCCTGTGTTGCTTCATTGGCCGAAACTTTGCCATATTTATATTTAGCAGCTGCAATACGATTGATTTCTTGATACTGAGTAAGATTTTTATTGCTTAGCGTAATAGCTTCATTTAAATAAGCGATATTAAAATACGCGTCAGTAATATTATTAATCAGAGCTAAACGTGACGCAGCCAAATCTTGTGCAGTAGCTTGGTATTCCCATACTTTAGCATCTGCTTGAGCGCTGACTTTTTTCCATAAATCAAGCTCATAGCTTAAACCAAGCTGGCTACTAAAATTATTGGTATTACCACCGTTTTTTAGATTCTGAGACGTACTGGCGCCAAAGGAGCCATTAAAACTCGGCACCAAATTTGCGCCTAAAATATTGGCCTGATACAAGGCTTTGTTGACATTTAAAGCAGCTTGTTTCAAGTTAATATTATTAGCCAAAGCCTGTTCTAATAAGGCATTGAGTTTATCGTCTTGATAGACTAACCACCACTGCTGATCCGCATGATAGCGCTGGGCTACTTCAGCCGCAGGCATCACGTTGCCCGTTGCTGCTAAGCTCAACTTAGAATCTGCTTGATGACTATTGGCGCAACTACTCAGCATTATCGCCATGATCACACCAGAAGCTGCCTGAGAAACAATGTACTTACTTCGTTTTAACACAGTCTGTTCCCATACAAATTATGTTTTCAGGTAGCTTTTAAATTGATATTAAGGCTACCTGAACGTTATTTAATCTCGCGCCAATGCGTCAATTGGGTTGAGCTTGGAAGCATTTTTAGCAGGCATAAACCCAAACAAAACACCAATAATGGTAGAACTGGCAACAGCGGCAACAATCGACATCACTGAAAACGTCATTGCAAAACTGGATGAAAGTGAGTTGAACAGCAAGCTAAGACCATACGAAAATAAGACGCCAACCAAGCCACCAATCAAACAAATTAAAATAGCTTCAATCAAAAACTGCTGCAAAATATTCAATCGCCGCGCGCCAATCGCCATACGTATTCCAATTTCTTTGGTGCGCTCAGTGACAGAAACCAGCATGATGTTCATCACCCCAATTCCACCGACCACTAATGAAATCAAGGCAATAGATGAAATAAGCAAAGTCATGGTACCGGTGGTGCTTTCGACGGTTTCTTTAATGCTGTCGCTGTTACGCATAAAAAAGTCTTCACTGCCATGGCGCACCACCAATAAGTCTTTGAGATTTTGTTCTGCTATCTTTGAGCTTACAGTGTCTTTTACTTTTACAGTTATCGAGCTGATATAGGTTTGACCAGTAATTTTATGCATAACAGTGGTGTAAGGTGCCCATAATTGTAAATTATCACTGCTGGTGAACGCGCTGTTGTCTTTTTGAGTGACGCCAATAATACGCAATGGCCGTTTTTTAAACTGCACAATTTGGCCTAATGGATTGGTGCCATCACCAAATAATTGTTTTTTCGTATTTTGATCAATCACCACCACCTGGTTGTTGGCTGCCACATCTGAAGCGTCATAAAAACGACCGCTTTCAA
The DNA here is from genome assembly GCA_964563885.1 of uncultured Neisseria sp. GTDB lineage: Bacteria > Pseudomonadota > Gammaproteobacteria > Burkholderiales > Neisseriaceae > CAZLYX01. The sequence goes on from CAZLYX010000011.1 coordinate 26,670, forward strand.
TCTTGATGCCGCGTACATCAAAAAATTGTTCGCCCGCGCCAAAAAGCTGGGCATTGAGATTGATATTATGAAACGTTAGCGTGCCATTACTCGTGGTTTGAGGTGTTGCACTCTCCACATAACTTTGATCGGCAATAACTTCAGAATCGTCAATTGTTAACGTTTTAATTCGGCTAGAACGCCTATCACCAAAGCCTTTTCCTGGGTTAATACTAATCGTATTAGTGCCCATTGAGCTGATATTTTCTAAGATTTTTTCTTGTGAACCACGACCCAGTGCCACTACAGACACCACCGATGCAATGCCAATAATAATACCTAACATGGTGAGCAATGAACGTAATTTATGCGCCAAAATAGCCTGAACAGACATTTTAAAAGATTCTATAAACTGATCTTTATAAAATAACCAAGAAGAGCGCTCTTGAATACTGCTCACTTGGCTGGGGGGAATCTCTGTATTTTTACTTTCGTCTGCAATCACACAACCATCACGAAGCTCAATGATACGATTAGCGTTGGCGGCAATACCTGGATCATGAGTAACCAAAATGACCGTATGACCTTGCTGATGTAAATCATGAATGATGTCCATCACATTTTGGCCTGATGCAGTGTCTAGCGCGCCAGTAGGCTCGTCAGCCAGAATAATCTCACCGCCATTCATTAAAGCACGAGCAATGCTCACTCGCTGCTGCTGTCCACCTGACAACTCATGTGGTTTATTATTTGCTTTTTCAGGTAGCCCCAAATCAGCCAGTAATTGCTCTGCCCTTGCATGACGTTCAGCTTCGCCAACACCCGCATAGACAGCAGGTAGCGCTACGTTATCGCGCGCATTCAGTGAACCGAGTAAGTTGTAGCGCTGAAAAATAAATCCAAAACGTTTACGCCGTAAACCAGCCAACTGGTCTGGCTCCATTTGCGCTGTTTCAATGCCATCGATGCGATAAGATCCGGAAGTGGCTGTATCTAAGCAGCCCAGAATATTCATCAGCGTAGATTTACCCGAGCCAGATTGCCCTATAATCGCGACAAAATCTCCTTTTTCAATGGAAATGCTGATGTCCCTGAGTACATGCACTTGGCTAGCGCCACTACCAAAGTAGCGATTAACATTTTTACATTCAATTAATTTAGCCATATTACATTCTCGGCGGACCCATGCGACTACCTGATGGATTCGGCTGACTCGGCTTACTACCATCTATCTCAGATAAAATGACTTTTTCACCTTCACTCAAGCCTGATTTCACTTCGGTACTCATATTATCGGTTAAGCCCGTGACAACAGCTTTTTCTACGGGCAGGTTATCTGCGGTTAGCACTCGCACAATTTTTTTATCGCCACGCGGTTTAATTGCTAAAGTGGGAACTGCCAACACTTTTTTAACTTCACTGATAACAATGTTATTTTCTGTGGTCATGCCAATATACAAAGCACCATCAGGATTAGGCACCATGGCGCGGGCATAATAATAAATCGCAGTATCAGTGGTATCGGTAGTAGAGGTATAACTTCCTCGCGACATGGTGGTGAGACCCGGATCAATAGTATCCAACACTGCTTCTCGTACATTATTAGGCTGAGACAACGTGGTGAACGTGAGTTTTAGCCCCGCCTTTACTTTATTGGCATCGCCTTCAGCAATTTGCATCTTGTTCAACATTTCAGCTAAATCAGCTACCTGAACAATAGTTGGCGTATTTTGATTTGCATTCACAGTTTGTCCTTCTTCAACTGGAATCGCTACCACCGTGCCATCAATAGGTGATGCAATGCGGGTATAGCCTAAATCAGCCTCAGACGTATTAATCGCAATTTGAGTTTGATGAATAATCGACTTCAATTCAGCGACTGTGGCTTTCGCCGCCGCCAATGCATCTTCCGCATCTTCTAGTTCTTGCTTAGACGTAGCATCTTCAAGCCACAGTGATTTCTCTCGCTTAAACTTCTTTTCTGAGCTTTTCAAGGTAATAACAGCAGATACCAATTTAGACTGATAAGTGCCTAACTTGGCTTTCTCCGTATTAAGGGTATTGATTTGAGTGGTTGAATCAATTTCAGCAATTAAGTCACCTTTTTTAATTTTCTGGCCCAGTTTCACATGCAATTTCTTAATCTGACCAGATGCTTGCGAGCCAACATCAACCAATTGAGCTGCTGCAATTTCCCCCGTCGCACTTACAGTTTGAAGAATATCGGTTCTTTTAACTGGCTCAGTGAGATAGGCAATCTCATTTTTTGGTTTCAACCACGTCCAAGCACCCCAGCTTACAGCTGCTAGCAACAAGAGCAACACTCCCCATTTTACAAACTTACCCATAGCTAATCCTAAGCAGCGGCATGACATGCCGTTAATTGTTTATTGGTTTTAATAGAAAATCATATTACACACAAAAAGCCACGCCCATCATAGTGCAAATGAGTGCTCACGCCAAGATTCGTAACATTAGTACAACAGCTGAATCTCTATTTTACGTAAAGAGTTTGCTGCTCAAATTTACATTACACCATTTTTTGAACCGTATCTAAACTATCCATCAAAAAAACTTCCTTTACAGAACAACACAAAATACCAGTCAGCCCCATTCTATACCGATTATCCGCAAACTCAACCTGTTGAGATTTAAACATTTTTTTCAATTTACGTGTTTGCGCGCAGTTTGCTGACTACCTATTTTGAGCTAGAATGTAAATCAATGTCTTGAATAAGATATTTTATATTTGCAATAAAAAAAACCATTACATTAAACTAAAAATTTTAACTCACTATGTAACCGACATGAACCATAAAAAACAAAACAAAAATCAAAACGGTTTCACACTAATAGAGCTTCTGATTACCGTCTTAATCTTAGGTATTCTGGCGACTATTTCCTATCCTACCTACCAAAGCTATATATTGAATGGTAGGTTAGAGAGTGCTCGTTCCGACTTACTGGCCAACACACGTGTTTTAGAAAGCTATTATGCTCGCCATCACACCTTTACTGAGCTCAATGTAGAGCTAAACAAAACAAGCGACAGTGAAATCGCGTTAAAGCAAAATGAATATTTTAATATTAGTGTAGATCAAGCAAACACTACAGCAGATGAATATGTTTTACGTGCTGATCCAAACAGCGATAAGAATCCAAATGAAAAACGATTCTTAATGCTTGAAAGTGGTTCAGTCGTTGCATGCACGCCCTTAGCTGACATTGATCAAAAGAGCTGTGTTGCCTTCTAATACTACTTTGAAATCCGTAATGTTTAAAAAAGCTTGCCAGCATTCTGGCAAGCTTTTTTGTTTTATTTACAAACCAATTAAACTGGCATACCATATGTAAAACTATTCCATAGGTAACAGTATGCCTGAAAATGAAATTAAACAGAACGGCTTTAGTTTAATCCAGTTATTATTAACTTTAGTCATCCTTGGTATTGTAGCGGCCATCGCCTATCCAACTTATCAAAACTATATCCGTGATGCACGCATACAAAATGTCCAAAGTAAATTATTAGAAAATGCTCGATTTTTAGAAAAATTCTATACTCAAAATTATTCTTTTAAAAAGAACTCAACGACTTGGGCGGCCTTACCGATTACTCAAACTGATCATTTCTGTATCCGCCCCCAAGGCAATGCCCGTAGCACAGATAGCGAAAAGTTTACTTTAAAAGCCGTAGCATGGAATACTGCGCAAGAGCCTCGCGTCATCCGTATTAACGAAAGCTATACTATTAGTGTTTGCGAAAGCAGCAAGAGTCGTTGTTCTGACACCGCCGCTTTTTTTTCAGGTTCCAGCGGCACTGATCGCAACTGCCGCGTCATTCACTGATACAAAAGGCTACCTGAATACTTTCAGGTAGCCTTTAAAAAATCAAACAATATTGTGCTTATGAGTGGACCACTAACTCACTATCATCTTTTTTAAGTAGCTTAGGCTGCTCACCTTTTTCGATCACGTCCTGATTAATTACTACTTTTTTAACATCATTTAAATCGGGTAATAAATACATCGTATCCAATAAACATTTCTCAACAATAGAACGCAAGCCACGTGCTCCCGTTTTGCGTTCCATCGCCAACTTAGCAATACTGCGCAATGCAGAAGGCAAAATTTCTAGCTCAACGCCTTCCATTTCAAACAATACTTGATACTGCTTAACTAACGCATTTTTAGGCTCAGTCAAAATACTAACCAGTGCTTCTTCATCCAACTCTGCCAACGTTGCGATTACAGGTAAACGACCAATCAACTCGGGTATCAAACCAAATTTAATCAAATCTTCTGGCTCAACAGTCTCAAACATTTGTGTAATATTAATACTGTCTTCTTTACTGCTCACCACCGCCCCAAAGCCAATGCTGCCTTTTTCAGTACGCTGACGAATCACTTTTTCCAAACCAGCAAAAGCCCCACCACAAATAAACAAAATGTTGGTAGTGTCGACATTAATAAACTCTTGATTTGGATGTTTGCGCCCACCTTGTGGTGGCACCGAAGCCACAGTGCCTTCTACCAATTTTAACAAAGCTTGCTGCACACCCTCACCCGACACATCTCTTGTAATGGAGGGATTATCGCTTTTGCGTGAAATCTTATCAATTTCATCAATATAAACAATTCCACGCTGGGCTTTTTCTACATCAAAATCACATTTGCCCAATAATTTAGTGATGATCTGTTCAACGTCTTCACCAACATAACCTGCTTCAGTTAATGTTGTAGCATCCGCCATCACAAAAGGAACATCAAGTTTATTCGCCAGTGATTGCGCAAGGAATGTTTTACCTGATCCAGTTGGCCCTATTAACAAGATATTGCTTTTCGATAGTTCAACTTTGCCACCACCTTTTGGATGACGCAAACGCTTATAATGGTTATAAACAGCTACAGCTAAGGTTTTTTTTGCTTGTTCTTGGCCAATAACGTGCTCATTTAAATTAGCCACAATCTCAGCAGGAGTAGGCAAGCCACCACTTAGATCATTACTTTCACTTTTAGCATCAGAAGACTCTTCTTCACTGCCACCAGAAGAAAGCATGGTGTCGCAGGTTTCAACGCACTCATTACAAATGAAAGCGTGTTCACCTTCTATTAAATTTTTTACTTCATCTTCAGGCTTGCCGCAAAACGAACAGCAACGGTTTTCGTCAGTCATGTAATCGGTTTCTTTATGCTTGTACAATAAAATTTTACGCAGCGTTAGTTACGCAAGAGCTTAGCTTTAATTAGCCGATTAGTATAATTAGTATTCGGCCTTAAATCAAACTTCAAGCTTGTATTGTGGTACAAATGATTTATACAGAGGTGATATTGCGTTAATAATCAAAAAAATAGTTATTAAATGAAAAGTTAGCGTAGTACCACTTTACAAAAAAAGGTTTTATCTTCAAAATAATTTAATGAGAACAACATAAAAACATATTTCTTGGAATAAAAGCTTGTAAACGATGACTTTTCAATCTTTATTTCATAGCCACAGCACTCATGCTGTCTTAACTTTTTTATTTAACCACCATCGGAATTTATTATGTTGATTAAACGCATTTCACGTACTATTTTTCTTACTGCCTGCCTCAGCTTAAGCTTGCCTATTGCTGCTCACGCAGATGACTTAGATGTGTTGGGTCAATTTCTAGAACAGAACTATCCAACACAAGACGATCCTTTAGGTGCTTTTTTAGTACAGAATCCTGGAGCAGCAATAGAAGCCCAAGCTGCTATTGCTGGGCCACTGCTCGCTTCGCAGTCTGCTCTAATAATGAACAGCAATACTGGTGAAATCTTATACCAAAAAAACACTAACCGCGTAATGCCAATTGCCTCTATTTCTAAGCTTATGGCGGCCATGGTGACATTGGATGGCAAATTGGATATGGGGCAAACCATTAGCATCACTGAAAATGAAATTGACCGTTTAAAAGGTACAGGCAGTCGATTAAGTATAGGCACTAGCTTATCACGCGGTGAGTTGCTTCATTTAAGTTTAATGAGCAGTGAAAACCGTGCAACCCACGCCTTAGGTAGGACTTATCCAGGTGGTATGTCTGCTTTTGTTGCCGCAATGAACCGTAAAGCACAAGATTTGGGTATGAGTAATTCACGTTTTTACGAGCCAACAGGCTTGGATTTCCGCAATGTTTCTACAGCAAGTGATTTGGGTAAACTAGTACAAGCAGCGAGCAAATATTCACAAATTCGTAATAACAGCACCTCCAATTATGCTTCTGTTAACACCAGCAATGGTCGCACGCAAAATTATAAAAACTCTAATGCCTTAGTACGTGAAAACACTTGGAGTATTGATTTGCAAAAAACGGGCTATATCCGCGAAGCAGGTCGTTCAATGGTGGTGAAAGCCAATGTACAAAACCAACCTGTGATTATTGTGCTGCTTAATTCTCCATCATCCTTGAGTCGCGTTAACGACGCCCGACAAATTCGCTCTTGGATGTCTCAACGCAGTTCATAAATGCTGATTTGATTTATAAGCACTACCGTATTTATAAAGGCTACCTGAAAGCATACATTAATAAAGTATGCTTTCAGGTAGCCTTTATATTTAAATATATTATTTGATTACATTGAACCTATATTTTGACACAACGTAAATAATGGTACATTTTGATCACGAATACGTTGGCCACCAGATAAATCAACAAACTCCAAAATTGCAGCAGCTTCTAACACTTCCCCACCCAATTTTTTAATTAACTCAATCCCCGCCAGCATTGTTCCGCCGGTAGCCACCAAATCATCCACCAATAGTACTTTGGCGCCTGCCTTAATTGCATCTGTGTGCATCTCAACAGTAGCCTCGCCGTATTCCAACGCATAACTCTGAGATATAGTGTCAAATGGTAACTTCCCTTGTTTTCGTATTGGTACAAAACCAACGTTCAATTGATAAGCCAATGCCGCACCAATAATAAAACCACGCGCATCTAAACCAGCTACTACATCAACTTGTTGACCCATATAGCGATAGACCAATAAATCCACCAGCAAGCGAAAATACTCAGGGCTTTGCAACACTGGTGTAATATCATGAAACAAAATACCTGGTTTGGGCCAATTCGGCACTTTACGAATTTTATGCGCTAGCGCATCTAAACCCATCACTTCAGGATGACTTAACATACCACTTCCTTAATTCATTGATCCCAATATATAAACACTTAATTCAACCAAGCTACTTAAATAATGGCTATTTAAAAAAACATTGTATCAAATTAATTTAGCCTTCAGCACTTAAACATCAGCAGCAAACCCAAGTGCCACTGTGACAACGCTAAGCACTGTGGCATAATAAAAGACTTAGCCACTTTTTCAGCGCAAACCCATGAGCCAACCGCACACGACACCCGGCAATGTATTCATTATTTCAGCCGCTTCCGGAACGGGTAAAACCACATTAGTTTCACGTCTATTAAAAAACCATCAAGATATTCGTGTCTCCATTTCCCACACCACACGCCCTGCGCGTAATGGCGAAACACACGGTACCCATTATTATTTTGTTGGGGCTGCAAAGTTTCAAAACCTTGTTAATGAGGGTGCTTTTTTAGAGCATGCTCAAGTATTCGACAATTACTACGGCACCAGCATCAAAGGTGTTAATCTACTGCGTGAGCAAGGGCATGATGTCATTTTAGAAATAGATACCCAAGGAGCTGAACAAGTCCGCCGCTCTTTACCAGATGCTCTAAGTATTTTTATCCTTCCACCGTCTTTTGAAGTTTTAGCGCAGCGTCTTACTGGACGAGCAACTGACGCATCTGAAGTTATTGCTAAACGCCTAAACAAAGCTCGCTCTGAAATTGAACAGGCGTTTCTATTTGATTATGTTGTGGTTAATGATGATTTAATAAAAGCAGAAATGGATTTGATCCACATAATCAAAGGAAACAGGCTAAAACTATCTAATCAACAAAAGTTTATTGAAAACTTGTTGGAAAATTCCTAAAAGTTAGCGACAATAGCTAACGAATTCAAATTAAACAATAAAGAAAGCACACCATGGCACGTATTACAGTAGAAGACTGCATTGATAAAATTCCTAATCACTTTGATTTAACCCTTACTGCTGCACGCCGTGCACGCCAACTTGAAAACGGTACTACCCCATTAGTTGATGATATTCGCAATAACAAACCAACCGTTACCGCATTGCGTGAAATCGCAGCTGGTCAGATTGGTATTGAAATTCTTTCGCGTAGTAAATAAATTAACCATGCCAGCACTCGCGCCCACCGCTTACTATGACCCATTAACTGCAGAAGCAAGACAAACTTTGTTTTCTGCAGCAAGCTACCTGAATGATGATGAGTTTATGCAGCTGGAGAAAGCTTGTGCCTATGCATTTCATGCACATGACGGACAAACGCGTAAGAGTGGTGAGCCCTACATAACACATCCTATTGCTGTTGCAACTGAGCTTGCACTTTGGCACATGGATATCCAAACCCTTTGTGCAGGGCTGATGCATGATGTTTTAGAAGATACCGGTATCAGCAAAATAGAGATGGCCGCTGAATTTGGTGAAACCATCGCGGATATGGTTGATGGCCTCTCCAAGCTTGAGAGGTTAGAGTACAACGATTACGCTGAACACCAAGCTGAAAGTTTTCGAAAACTCATTTTAGCGATGACCAAAGACATCCGTGTCATCATCGTTAAACTTTCAGACCGTCTCCACAATATGCGGACGCTCGATTCAATGCGCCCCGAGAAGCGCCGTCGTATTGCTCAGGAAACACTCGAAATTCATGCGCAAATTGCTAATCGCATCGGCCTGAATAATGTATATCGAGAGCTGCAAGATTTATCATTCCGCAGCATTTACCCTCGTCGCTATGCCACCCTTCAAAAAGCAATGAGTGCCTTTCATCGTAACCGTCGCGATGTCATTGGTAAGGTTTTACGCGCCTTTAGCCAGCGCTTAGTTGGCTTGAATATTGAAGCACAAATCAAAGGTCGTGAAAAAAATCTCTATAGTATTTATCAAAAAATGCAGGATAAAAACCTTCACTTTGCAGATGTGATGGATATCTATGGTTTCAGGGTTATTGTCAACAATATCCCAGCCTGCTATGCAGCATTGGGCGCACTACACGGTTTATATAAACCAAAGCCCGGAAAAATCAAAGATTATATTGCCATCCCCAAAAGCAACGGTTACCAAAGTTTACACACAACATTAGTAGGTCCTTACGCCCTACCCATTGAAGTGCAAATACGCACCCGTGAGATGGATGCCGTCGCGGAAGGTGGTGTTGCGAGCCATTGGGCCTATAAATCTGGCGATCATGATCTTGACCAAGCCACTTTGCGCACCAATCAATGGCTACAAAACATAGTTGATTTGCAAGCCAGAAGTGCTGATGCGGTGGAGTTTTTGGAACACGTTAAAGTCGATCTCTTCCCGAACGAAGTGTATGTCTTTACACCTAAAGGTAAAATCTTGGTGTTGCCTGAAGGCGCGACACCAATTGATTTCGCCTACACCGTACACACTGATGTTGGTCATCGCTGTGTTGCTGTACGCATTAACAAATCCATGATGCCCTTACGTACGAGGCTACATACTGGTGATAGCGTTGAGATTATTACTTCTGAAAATGCACGTCCTAATCCTGCATGGCTAAACTTTGCTGTATCAAGCCGTGCGCGCAGTGCCATACGTAATTATTTAAAAACACTGAACCGGCAAGATGCTATTGATTTAGGTGAGAATCTATTACAAAAAGCCTTAGGCAGTTTATTGCCCAAAAATGTTCTGTTTTCAGATGGCTTAAAAGAAAAATATCTGGACGATTTATCTAACAAACAAAGCTCTTTCGAAGATGTTCTTTACAGTGTTGGCATGGGACATAAGCTACCTGTCTCCGTCGCAATGCATATCGCTGGCTTGGCTGGAGAGCATTTTGGTGACGAAGTGAAGCTCAGTCCGATTAAAATCAGTAGTGGCGAAACTGGGCGTGTTCATTTAGCCAAATGCTGTAATCCACTGCCGGGAGATAACATTCGCGCGGTGCTGATTAAAAACCAAGGCATCATGATTCATCGCGATAATTGTAGCAGCGTCCTTAAAATCGAACCTGATCAACAATTAGATGCAGACTGGGATGTTGTGCACGATCAAACCTATCACACCCACATCACTGTTTCTGCTGAGGATTCACAAGGCTTATTAGCCGCAATGGCACAAATTATCTCTGCCGAAGGCGTAAACATTGAATCAGTTGAAACTCCTTCACAAAAACAAGCAGGAACCGAAGGATTCATTGAATTTAAATTTTTCTTAAAAATAAAAAATCTAAAACAGCTTGAGAATATTTCTCGCGCCTTACATACCATCCCACAGGTGCGTGGAGTAGCCCGTAATTAACAATATCCATCCATAATCAATCTACTTTTTCTCTATGCTTGCTTATTGACACTGATTAAAGTTTATAAGATAATTGTTCAGTTAATTTTAGCCATTTGTACAATCGCTAAAAATGTTTTTCAGGCAAGCCTTTTTTAACAAAGACGAGCCGACCTCGATTGGAGGTGGTGTTTACATCATCGGCGTGAGTCACGCCATGCCCGCGTTTGGCAAAATTTGATCTCATAAATTTTATTTCAGGTAGCCTTTACTATGTTAAATGGCTACCGCAATCAATTACCCATTGGAAGACATTAAATGCCTGCTATTCGTGTAAAAGAAAATGAGCCTTTTGAAGTTGCGATGCGTCGTTTCAAACGCTCTATAGAAAAAACTGGTTTATTAACTGAGCTACGCGCACGCGAAGCTTATGAAAAGCCAACGACTGAACGTAAACGTAAAAAAGCTGCAGCGGTTAAGCGCTTACAAAAACGTTTGCGTAGCCAACAATTGCCACCAAAAATGTTTTAATAGTTTTAGGTAGTGCAAATGATAAAAAACACCGCAACAACTGTGGTGTTTTTTTGTATCTACATTTTACTGGCAGATCGGTTTATAATTTATAGCACCCTGTAAAAGGAAATACCATGACACTAAAAGCCCGACTTACTGAAGACATGAAAACAGCAATGCGCGCCAAAGACAGCATAAGCTTATCTACCATCAGACTCGTCATTGCTGCTGTTAAACAATTCGAAATAGACGAACGCGTAGATGCTGACGACGCCAAAGTAATCAGTATCATTACTAAAATGGTGAAGCAACGCAAAGACAGCGCCCAGATTTATACAGATGCGAGTCGTCAAGATTTAGCAGATAAGGAAAACACAGAAATTGAAATATTAGACTTATACCTGCCAATTATGATGAATAATGCTCAAATTGAAGCAGAAGTGGCAGCCGCCATTAACCAAACCGGTGCTGTTGGCATGGGCGACATGGGCAAAGTGATGGGCGTATTAAAAACAAAGTTAGCCGGCCAAGCAGACATGAGCGAAGTCAATAAAGTTTTAAAAGCAGCGCTGAGCCAATAAATTCAAGCCACAACTTACCTGAAATCTATAAACCCCACAAAAATAAATTCTTCAGGTAGCGTGTGGCTCTTATCCTATTAGGCTACCTGAAAGCCACTAATACACATGATTCCATCTGAGTTTATAGACGAGTTACTAACCAAAGTTGATATTGTCGACATCATTGACGAACAAGTGCCACTAAAAAAAGGTGGTGCCAACTATATGGCTTGCTGCCCGTTTCATAAAGAAAAAAGCCCATCGTTTTCCGTTAGCCCCAGCAAACAGTTTTATCATTGCTTTGGCTGCGGTGCGCACGGTTCAGCCATTGGTTTTATAATGGAACACCAAGGACTGAGCTTTATCGAAACTGTGCAACACCTTGCAGATCGCGTTGGTATGACTGTGCCGCGCATGCGCGGCACAGAAAATCCAGAAGCTTCACGTGAGCGAAAAAAAAAGCAACAAACCTTAGAAGAAACCACTTTACTGGCTGCTGATTTCTATACACAACAACTTAAGCAAGATGCACGCGCCAAAGGCTACCTGAATCAACGCGGCTTAAGCGATGAAGTCATTGAGCATTATGGCTTGGGCTATGCGCCCGATGGCTGGCAATCTCTTGCACAAGCATGCCAACCTTATCCCAGCACAGCTTTAGTAGACAGCGGCATGATCATCGAAAAAGATGGCAAGCATTACGACCGCTTTCGTGATCGCATCATGTTTCCTATTAGCAACCAGCGTGGCCAAGTTATCGGCTTTGGTGGACGCGTATTAGACAAAGGTGAGCCCAAATATCTTAATTCACCTGAAACACCTCTATTCGATAAAGGCCGCAATCTCTATGGTTTACATGAAGCCCGTGCGGCCATTAAAGAAGCCAATCGAATTTTAGTAGTAGAAGGTTATATGGATGTGGTGGCGCTTGCACAATTTGGTGTCGGCTACAGCGTTGCTTCTTTAGGCACAGCGACTACTGCCGATCAAATTAAACTGTTAATGCGTCAAACCGACAGCGTTTATTTTTGTTTTGATGGCGACAATGCTGGGCGCAAAGCAGCTTGGCGTGCGTTAGAAAATGCACTTCCACAATTGAAAGATGATAAAGCTTTACACTTTTTATTCTTAGGTGAGGCGCACGATCCAGACAGTTACATCCGCACGTTTGGTAAAGCCCAATTTGAAGATGCTCTATTGCATCAAAGCAAACCGCTTTCCCAATACTTTTGGGACGCCTTGAGTGAAAATATCAACCTCAACACTCAAGAGGGTAAAGCTGAATTAGTTAAAACCAGCGCCCCACTACTCGCCCAAATCACTGCACCCGCCTTGGCTTTTTTGCTCAAACAAAGTCTGAGTGAGCTAGTAGGTATCGACCCCGCAAACTTGGCTCACCTACTCGGGCAAGAAACGCCTAAGACACATGTTCGCCAAAAGCATTACACACTACCCAGACACACTTTCAGGCAGCCTGAAATGGCTACCCTAGTACAAAAACAAATTCGTTCACTCTTAGTCAATCCAGAATGGGCAGTCCACGCGGTGTTACCCGATTACCTGCCCTTGCAAGGTGATTTTGCCTGCTTGGCCAATCTGGCCGATATGATTAACGCACAAACACATTTGCCGAATACTGCCCAAATTCTTGAACATATCCGCGGCAGCGAATACGAGCCCACGCTCAACCATATTTTCTACCATGCCATGCAATCACAAGACGAACTAAGTAGCGGTACCAATGAAGAATATAATGAAGAAAATTGCGAAAACTTTAAACAAGGCATACATAAGCTATTGATTGAATTAAAAAACCAACAGATTGAAGTATTAAAGAATAAAAATCAACAAACCAATTTATCACCAGAAGAAAAGCAATTACTGCTCAAGCTTCTGATGCAGAAATAAGCTACTGCTTTACTCTCAGGCTACCTGAAAACAATTTTCACTTACTTTTTAGCTTATAGAAACAAAGTGCCTTTAACTTCACCAGCTTAAGCCACACAGAAAATCAATAAATTTGTTACACTAGGTGCCTTTATTTTCAGGCAGCCTCCCTTGTATTTGAACAGCAAGCCCCCATAATGTAACAATACCAATACTCAACGCCTGAAAGCCAACGTGCTATTGCAGGCAATATACATACAAGCCCGGAGTCAGCGTTTAATATCAGAGCTGCATAAAACAAGCAGAACAATTCCCTTTTTTCGCTAATCCGGCAACGTTTACATAAGAGTTCACCTATGGCCCAACAAAATTCACAATATGATGCAGATAACGAAGAGCAAGACGACAACCGTCCTCTAACTCCTGATGAACAACGCGCACGTTTGCGCAAATTAATTATTTTTGGCAAAGAGCGCGGCTACATTACCTATGCCGAAATTAACGACGCCTTGCCAGACGATATGTCTGATGCAGAACAAATTGACGGTATCGTCAATATGATTACTGGCTTAGGCATCCAAGTTACCGAAGTAGCACCCGATGCTGAAAGCCTGTTGATGGGCGATAACACCGCCAACATGACTGATGACGATGCTGTAGCCGAAGCCGAAGCAGCCTTATCAAGTGTTGACAGCGAGTTTGGCCGCACTACCGACCCTGTCCGTATGTATATGCGTGAAATGGGTCAGGTTAATTTGCTAACACGTGAAGACGAAATCGTCATCGCTAAAAAAATTGAGAACGCACTAAAAAACATGATACAAGCTATTTCTGCTTGTCCAGGTTCTATTGCAGAAATTTTAGCCTTAGTTGAGCGCATAAAAGACAATGAAATTAAAGTAAGTGACGTAGTTGAAGCCATTATCGACCCCAATGAAGTTTTGCTAAATGAACTTGGCTTAACTCAACTAGAAAACGGAGCAGTAGAAGAGGCGCCAGCTGCAGATGAGGAAGTTCCTGCAGATGACGAAGAAGAAAATGATGATGAAGTTGAAGAGGTCGATCCTGAAGTACTGGCCGCCATCAATTTAGAAGAATTAAGACAAAAAACCATAGAGCATTTTGAATTTATTCAACAAGAATATAGCAAAATGCTTAAAGTTCTCGACAAACATGACAGCCGACACGCAGATTATTTAGCCCATCGTGAAACCATCTCTAATAAGTTATTAGAGGTAAGATTTGCCACCCGCCAAATTGAAACTCTTACAGGTAGCCTGCGTAGTCGATCGGATAATATTCGCAGTATCGAACGTGAAATACGTGATATTTGTGTAAATCGTGTGCATATGGACAGGGATTATTTTATAGCGCATTTTCTGCCCAATCTGACTGACGTTAAATGGGTTGAAGAAGAGCTAAGTAAGAATCGTGTTTGGAGCGAAGCCTTAACCCGCTTCCAGCATGCTGTAATTGAAAAACAATCAGAATTGTGTGCATTAGAGTGCGAAGCGCGTATTTCAATCGATGAGCTGAAAGAAATCAACAAAAACTTAGTGGCTAGCGAACGCGAGACCTCCGCCGCCAAGCAAGAAATGATTCAAGCAAACTTACGTTTAGTGATTTCAATTGCCAAAAAATACACCAACCGCGGTTTACAGTTTTTGGATTTAATTCAAGAAGGCAATATTGGTTTGATGAAAGCGGTTGATAAGTTTGAATATCGACGTGGTTATAAATTTTCAACTTATGCCACTTGGTGGATTCGCCAAGCGATTACCCGCTCCATTGCCGACCAAGCACGCACTATCCGTATTCCTGTGCATATGATTGAAACCATTAATAAAATGAATCGTATATCACGCCAATTTTTACAAGAAAATGGCGAGGATCCAGATTCTGCGAAACTGGCCGAACTCATGGAAATGCCAGAAGATAAAATCCGCAAAATCATGAAAATTGCCAAAGAACCCATTTCTATGGAAACCCCTATCGGTGATGACGATGATTCTCATTTGGGTGATTTCATTGAAGACATCAACAATATTGCACCTTCTGACGCAGCCATGTACACCAGCTTGCGTGAAGTAACTAAAGATGTTTTAGAAAGTTTAACGCTACGCGAGGCTAAAGTATTGCGCATGCGCTTTGGCATCGACATGAACACTGACCATACACTAGAAGAAGTGGGCAAACAATTTGATGTAACACGAGAGCGAATTCGCCAAATCGAAGCAAAAGCATTGCGTAAGCTGCGACATCCTACCCGCAGTGACCGCCTGAAAAGCTTCTTAGATAGCGAAGAGAATAAGCAGTAATTGATATAAGCGCAGACTCCGGTCTGCGCTTTTTATTTGCCTGCAATTGAATCAGTTATATTCCCATTGGCATTTCGTTTAACATTTTTATATTAGACAAACAATCCCACCATGAAAAACCCTAAAATTGTATTTTTTGACATCGATGACACTCTTTATCGTAAAGAAACCGATGTATTACGCCCTTCTGTTACTACAGCGCTCTTTGAGCTAAAACAACGCAACATAATCACCGCCATTGCCACTGGTCGAACCTTATGTGCGTTACCTAAAAAAATCAGCCAACTTATTGAAGAAGTCGGCATTGATTTATTGGTAACGATTAATGGTCAATACAACGTTTATCGGGGTGAGCCACTGCAATCATACTCAATGCCAAAAATAGACATCGAGCGCATCTGCACATTTTTCGATAAGCATTCAATTGGCTATGGATTTGTAACACCTGAGCACATTGTCGCTTCACATGACTCCCTACCAATTCACAGCTCACTTCAAAAAATTTTACCCGACTACATTATCGATAAGCAGTATTTTCATCATCATAAAGTTTATCAAATGTTGGCTTTTTATGAGCGTGATCAAGATCAATTTATCGCCCAAGCTCCGGAGCTGGGCGGTTATAAGGCCATACGTTGGCATCAAAAATCTGTTGATCTACTGACCAAAGAAGGCTCAAAAGCACGTGGCATAAACCACGCTATTCAAACTTTAGGTATTAATATGAAAGATGTTATGGCTTTTGGTGACGGGCTTAACGATTTGGAAATGATGCAGGCAGTTGGTTTTAGTGTCGCCATGGGCAACGGACATCCACAAACAAAAGCCCTGGCTGATTACATTTGCCCCTCTGTTGAAGAAGATGGTGTACTAAAGGGCTTAAAAGCTTTAGGTGTGATTGCTTGATTATAAAGGCTACCTGAAACAACTTAATTCATATGCCAATAAACTAAATCTGAAATAGCAGTTGCTTGTCATTTGACAGTAAAAATAAAATTTCTTCACAATAAGCACTACAAGAACTTATTTTTATTGTATATTCTATAGTAGCAAGGTTGCATTAGCACCTGCTGCTGGTTCCAGCCAAATTGGCCTTGTGCCGCATTGGAACCAAGCCTCACAATAATGACCAAAAACTGTTTATAAAGGATGAATTATGGCTAATGTTTTAGTGGTTCCCGTCTGTCCAAATGCTAATGGCCAAGCTGTTTCTGAAGCGCTGGCTGCCAGCTTATCTGATGCAACCGTATTCCGCGCTTTTGGTGATACTCATGAAGCTGAGAAATTATTAGCTGCTGGCAAAAGCGATGACTGGATGGATTTGCTGATGGGGCGTGTATCCAGTTTAGAATCTGAATGCGTGGTAATCAAAGGAATAAACCCTGATTCTGAACAAATTTATCTATGCAGCAAAAACGTTGAATTAGCATCTTCATTTAATGCACGAGTGGTATTCGCAGCCCATGTGCAAGACGACAACGTAGATTCAGTGGCTCGTCGACTCAATTTGGCCAAGCAAGCCTATGCACATAGCAACAATGAATTGGCTGGCTTTGTATTAGATGGCGCCAATGAT
This sequence comes from uncultured Neisseria sp., assembly GCA_964563885.1. GTDB lineage: Bacteria > Pseudomonadota > Gammaproteobacteria > Burkholderiales > Neisseriaceae > CAZLYX01. The sequence continues at coordinate 43,887 of CAZLYX010000011.1, forward strand.
GCCGCTGGTGCTTCGATTACAGTAGAAACTGGTCTTACATACTTAGGCAGCTCAGAATCTTTGCGCGATACCACTTCATTGTTCCAACAGCAAGCTGGCCAGATGTCACCAGCAAAGTTTCGTTTCAATATGATGGAAGCAGCTCGCTCTGCTAATAAACGCATTGTATTGCCAGAAGGCGCAGAACCGCGCACTGTGCAAGCTGCCGCAATTTGCCAAGAAAAAGGACTTGCCCGCTGCGTATTATTAGCAACTCGCGCTGAAGTTGAAGCCGTTGCTGCTGAAAAAGGCATTAAGCTACCTGAATCTTTAGAGATCATTGATCCCGCTAGCATCATTGAAGATTATGTTGCACCAATGGTTGAAATGCGTAAAAGCAAAGGTCTTACCCCCGATCAAGCGCGTGAGCAGCTAAAAGATACGGTGGTATTAGGCACGATGATGATGGCAGAAAACCATGTTGACGGCTTAGTATCTGGCGCGGTAAACACCACTGCCAACACCATCCGCCCTGCTCTACAATTGATTAAAACTGCACCTGGTGCAAGTTTAGTATCTAGCGTGTTTTTTATGTTATTGCCAGGCCAAGTATTGGTGTATGGTGATTGTGCTGTTAATCCAGAGCCAAATGCAGAAGAATTGGCTGAAATTGCAATTCAGTCTGCCGACTCAGCCGCCGCTTTTGGTATTGAGCCACGTGTAGCACTGATTTCATACTCAACAGGCACTTCAGGCACCGGCCCTGCTGTAGAAAAAGTAGCGCAAGCTGTAGCCATTGCTCAACAAAAACGCCCTGATTTAATCATTGATGGCCCATTGCAATATGATGCAGCATCAGTTGAAAGCGTTGCTAAATCAAAAGCACCTAACAGCAAAGTGGCAGGCAAAGCAACCGTGTTTATTTTCCCAGACCTCAACACTGGTAACTGTACTTACAAAGCAGTGCAACGCAATGCCAACGTTCTAAGCGTAGGCCCAATGCTGCAAGGTTTAAACAAACCAGTGAACGATTTATCGCGTGGCGCTTTAATCGAAGACATTGTTTACACCATTGCATTAACAGCTATTCAAGCGGTACAAATGGCTAAATAGGCTTTAGTTATTTTATCAAAAAGGCTACCTGAATTTTTTCAGGTAGCCTTTTTATTATGAGTCATGACAATGCTTTACTCTATCAATTAAGTAAAACCAACAAACTGAGCACAAACTAAATTGCTGAAGATTA
>CAZLYX010000012.1:0-7873 GCA_964563885.1 uncultured Neisseria sp.
AACTTGTTAAATAATTGAAATTAAGTAATCAAATTAGCATTACTTATTAGATGTATTTGCTTCTACGGTATAAAAATTTTAAGTGCGAATTAAATTTTTTATATCTAGATATTTTTTATGTATTAACGGCTGAGTAGATAAAGATTCAAACCATCATTAAAGGCTACCTGAAAGATGTTCAGGTAGCCTTTTTGTTGAGCTTATTAAAATAGATTTAAATAACTAAAACGATAAACAAATCACGGGTAAAAAAGATGTATGAAGTGTGGATAAGCTAGGTATCAAATTGATTAATAAGCATAAAAATACAGTGCTTAAAAATTAAGCATGTCGTTTATGGGTATAAAAGGGGATAAGCTGTGGATAAAGTGAGTATAACAACGAGACAAGTTGTTAAGTGATTGAATAGAATATGAAAGGTTAATTGAAAAACAGTGTAAGTAGAGCTGATAACAGTAAAAGTTAGCTATCTTTATATTTCTCTCTAACCACTTCTTTAATGGGGTCTGCTTTAGCTATTTTTTCGCTTGCTTCTTTTTTGTCATCGTTAGTGGCCACAGGCTCCTCTTGGATTGAGGCTACAGCAGGTGTAAGCTGAAACTGGCCATAAACAGGAAAATGGTCTGAACCTACATAAGGTAATACTTTAATTTTTCGTATCATAAAATCATTGCTGTGGAAAATATGATCGAGTGGCCAGCGTAACAGAGGGTATTTAGCGTGGAAAGTGTTATACAGGCCACGCCCTTTGCGTGGGTCAAGTAAACCACTAATTTTTTGAAACAATCGTGAAGTTGATGACCAAGCTACATCATTTAGATCACCAAACACCAGCACCGAGTGATTATTGTGCTCAATTTCGCGTCCAACCAATAACAACTCTGCATCGCGGCCAGTGGAGGTTTCTGCTTCGGTAGGGCTGGGCGGCATGGGGTGAAGGCAATAAATGCGGATCCAGTCTTGTGAGCGCAACTGTACTTGTGCAGAGATTGAAGGGATTTCGTCTTCTACCAAATGACGCACTTCAACATTGCGCAGGGGCAAACGGCTATATAGGTGCATGCCATATAAATTATCTTGTGGAATGTTAACTGTATAGATGTAGCCAGATTTTTTCTCTAGCGGTGCCAATTGCTCTTGCCACCAAGCATCACTTTCTAATGTGAGTACTAAATCGGGTTGGTATTGCTCAATTTGAGTCAGCAATAAATCAGCGCGGCGATTGGGCGTGAGCACATTGGATGTGAGTAATGAAATGGTGTGCTCGTTTTCTTCGCCTTGATAAACAAGTACTTCGGGTTTTGTTAGTCGAGTGTAGGCAGCAATTTCTTTTAATTGCAGCAGTAAACAAGCGATGTTAACAATTGCTAATAACCAAAATATTGGATGTTCAAACAACGCAAACATCAAATTGAGCGGCAAACAGATTAAGTTTAATGTGGCAATTTGTATGCGCGGAAAATCGAAAATGCGAAATACCCAGTGAGCATGTTTAATCAGCGGGAGCAATGTTGCTACTACAGGAAGCAGCATAAAAGCCAGCACTAGCCAGTCGAAAGTGTTTAAATTCATGCAGCATAATAGCTGATGCCTTAGGCTGCTGCAAGCTTTTCGGCAGCCTAAAATATACCTGTTCGGCAGCCTAAAATATACCTGTTTTGTGTTGGTGTGCGTGTGTATGGAGTGTGGATAAATGCCTTAAGTGGCTGAATAGGCTAGCTGAAAAATAATTGCTTAAAATATAGGCAATTGATTGTGGTTCTATCCGCGTTATAATCATTTAGTGAGATTTAAGACGAAGAGAAAATTATGCATATCCTCTCTGCAGAAGTTCGCACCGAGAATGCCCAAAAGCGTTTACGTGTAATGCGTCGTTGGGCAACTTCATTACTGGTGTTGGCTTTTATCCTATTTATTATCGCCACTTGGTTGCTGCCGAAATATCCGCTGTTAGGCTACCTGAAAGCTTTTTCCGAGGCCGCCATGGTGGGCGCTTTGGCGGATTGGTTTGCGGTTTCCGCACTATTTCGCCATCCACTTGGCTTGCCTATTCCGCACACGGCGATTTTACCGAAAAATCAGCACCGCATTGCTGATGAACTAGGCCGCTTTATTGAACATAATTTTTTACAAGGCAAGCCGATTGCATTGCGTGTTTATCAAGCTTCGCCCAGTGATAAACTTTTACAATGGTCGGCTCGTACAGAAAATCGTGCGCGTTGGTTGCCGTGGCTGGCCAGCCAAATTCCAGCACTTTTACATGTGGCAAAGCCCGAACAAGTAGCGCGTTTTGGCAGCCAAATGCTGGATAAACAATATAGCGGCGATAAAATTGGTAAAACTCTGGCCAATATTATGGTGGTATTAAAAGAGCAGAGCTTACATCAAACCATGTTATTGGTGATGTTGAAACAAATGCGCCGCTGGCTACAAAATCCACACACTCGCGCTTTGCTTGAAAAAAATCTACATGATTGGGCAGCGAAAATTGAGAGCGATGCACCCAGCACTTGGGAGAAGATTAAAGCCTCGCTCAAAGGCACTGTGGTTGACAGAGTAGATGGCTGGGTTGCTACTAAGGTGCTTGATTGGGTAGATGATTATTTGGCTGCGGCGTTAAAAGAGCCAGAACACATGGTTCGGCAACAATTCACACTTCAATATGACCGCATTGGTGAAGCTTTAGAGCATTCGCGCTTGTGGCATAAAAAATTAGAACAGAATAAACAACAATTGGCGCAATCTGCGGCATTACAAGAAAGCATGATGCGTTTATGGTGCAGCTTGCAAAACTGGAGTGCTCAAGATGTTCAAAAAGACGATTCTTTATGGGTGGCCCAAATAGAAAAACTGCTCAATCATATGTTGAGCCAAGCGCAACAATATCCTAAGTTTATGCGCCGTTTAGATTTGCGTATTTCGCTGATGGTGCGTGATTTTGTACAGCAATATAAAGACCGTGCTGCTCTGTTTGTGTCTGAAAAAGTGAAAAGCTGGGACAGTAGCCAAATGGTAGAAAAACTAGAATTAAGCGTGGGCAGGGATTTGCAGTTTATCCGCATCAACGGCACGTTGGTGGGTGGATTGGTGGGTTTGATTATTTATGTGGTGTCTAATTGGATCACTGCTTAAAGCTTGCACGGGGTGAAAAGCAGTAAATAAAGCTTATCAATGATGACAAAATGTGTGATTTATTTAATGTGATATTTTATATCAGAAAAATTAATGACCAAAAAGCTAGGCTATAAATAACCAAAAAGTTTGGCATTGATTTAAAGGAATCATTATTTAATCACAAGGCTGGTTTCAACACATACGAGAAGCTGAACTATACTTATTATTCAAGTGCGTATAAGCATTTTCTGTTTTGGCTTTGGTGCAAATTTATTTAAGATAACATTGTTTGGTTGCATTATCAGCGTTGTGATAAATTTATTTCGTTGATTAGGTAAATTTCTAATTCTGTGGCCAATTTTAGCTTGGTTAAATTCGATAATTGACGTTGGTAGCCCAAAAAAGGCTGATATTAATCAGCCTTTGGAAAGAAATTTGAGTAGCCATCCAATCGAATCCCTTTGACTTTGTCATAAGTAAGACATTCAGTGAGTATTCCCTCTGTGCTGCTCTTTTTACAAAACTTATTTCTACTGCCTTTTTTATATTGATATATTTGTGTGGACTCATAATCGATTGAACCATCCTTTTTCCAAAAACCCACTTTTACCTGTTTAAACTTACCCGAGGCTATTTTTTCGAATATATAGTTGTATTTAACTTGCTCTTTTTCTTCTAAATAGGTGCCTGAAATGTCGGGCACATTTTCGATGCAGCCAGTTAGGCTGGTTAGTGAGAGAAGTGAGGTAGCCAGTAATAGGATTTTCATCATTTCGTCATTTCATCTTTTTGTGGTTTTTTAATTCAGCTTTAAAGTGGATAGCGATAAGTATTTTTTTGCCTAAAAAATTGCTTTGACGTACTGGTCAATAAAATGGCGACTCATTCAACATATTGTTAATGGTTTATTAACGCGCTGGATTTTATTGTAATATTGAAGCTAATTAACCAAGCTATTGTTTTTTATTTGTTTTTATTGATTTGTATGACTGAATAGTATATCAAAAGTTCAAAAAACACCTTAAATGATGGGTTATAAAATACTTGATTTAAAGCACTTTATATTAAGAGTTGAATAATGAGTGAATGCAATATTAACAAACAAAGCAGCTATCTGATTCAGATAGCTGCTTTATTTGAGGAGAAAAAGAAATGGTGCGATTGAAGTGAGTAGCTTAAAGAAAAGCTTAGGCTGCTAAAATCACTAGATCATCCGTTATTTATTTTAATAAAACAAGGTACAAGTCTAGGATTTTGTTTCTTCATCACCGTAATATTTAACCCCCAGTTTAATGGGTGCGCGGCCTTGAGATTTTCTATGGTGATTGGTATCACGCAGTGAATAAGCGCAGCCACAATATTCTTGTTGGTAGAAATGTTCGCGTTTGCTGATTTCAATCATGCGCGCGCTGCCGCCACCTTTGCGCCAGTTGTATTCCCAATATTGTAAGCCTGGATATTTTTCAGCAGCGCGCACGCCGCAATCGTTGATTTGTTCCATGTTTTTCCAGCGTGAAATACCTAATGAGCTGGTGATTACTGGAAAACCATGTTCGTGCGCATACAAAGCTGTACGATCAAAACGCATATCAAAACACATGGTGCAGCGGCGACCACGTTCGGGATCCATTTCCATGCCTTTGGCGCGTTCAAACCAATTGTCTACGTCATAATCGGCATCTACAAAAGGAATATTGTGTTTTTCTGCAAAAGCGATGTTTTCATTTTTACGAATTTCGTATTCCATTTTTGGGTGGATGTTGGGATTGTAAAAATAAATAGTGAAATCCACACCGCTGGCAAGCATGGCTTCCATCACTTCACCAGAGCAGGGTGCGCAACAGGAATGCAATAGCACTTTTTTATGGCCATCTGGTGGAGTGAGCTCTTGGCGCTCAAAAGGTTTAGGGTTTTGTTTTTGGCTCATGTGTGTTTTCTTTCTTTATTTCAGGTAGCCTAATGGCTAAATTTCGCATGGCGACCATTTTAACAGATTGCTGCAAGTCAATAAACTAAAGGCTACCTGAAAAGTGTTTCAGGTAGCCTTTAAGGTAGATTAAATTAAGCGATTACAACACTTTATCTAAGGCTTGTGCAAAGCGTTCTACTGCGCCATCAACATCTTGTAGCTTGTCTAAACCAAATAAGCCTACACGGAAGGTTTGGTATTCGGCAGATTCGCCACATTGTAGCGGCACGCCAGAGGCAGTTTGCATGCCTTGGTTTAAAAATGCTTTACCACTTTGAATGTCAGGATTGGTTGTGTAAGAAACCACAACGCCTGGCGCTTCAAAACCAGCAGCTGCAACGCTAGGAAAACCTTTGGCCGCTAATAGCGCGCGTACTTTTTGGCCAAGCTCGATTTGGGCAGCTTTGAGTTTGTCGAAACCAATGTTTTCTGCTTCTGCCATAACAACTGATAGTGTGAGCAAAGCATCAGTTGGCGGTGTGGCATGGTAGGCATGAGCGCCACTTTCAAAGGTTTCCATGATGCTTAGCCATTTTTTCAAATCGAGCGCGAAGCTGTCTGAGTTAGTGGTTTGAACACGTTGGTAAGCAGCTTCGTTCAACATCACCAAGCCGCAGCAAGGTGAGCCGCTCCAGCCTTTTTGTGGCGCGGTAATCAAAACGTCTATACCAAGATTTTGCATATCGAGCCAGATACAGCCTGAGGCAATGCAGTCAATCACTAATAAACCGCCAACCGCGTGTACGGCATCGGCCAATTGTTTGATATAGCTTTCAGGTAGCATGATGCCTGAAGCCGTTTCTACGTGGGGCGCAAACACAATAGCAGGCTTGTATTCAGCAATCGCAGCGCATACTTCTTCAATGGGTGCGGGTGCAAATGGCGCTTGGCTATCACTGCTGTTTTGAGTGGCGGTAAGCACTTTGGTGTCGGCAGCGATTTGGCCTTGCTCTAAAATCTGTGTCCAGCGATAGCTAAAAAGACCGTTGCGTACAATTAAACATTTTTGATCGCGTGCTAATTGACGCACAACTGCTTCCATAGCCGTGGTGCCGCTGCCAGGAATAACGGCAACATGCTCGGTGTGGTAGGTTTTTTTAAGCGTGGCACTGACATGGTTTAAAGCAGCGCGGAATTTTTGCGACATGTGATTTAAAGCGCGATCGGTATAAACAACTGAATATTCGAGCAAACCGTCAGCATCAATTTCAGGGCGGGGCAGTTGAGTCATGGCATTTTCCAGTGTGATAGATTTTGATGTTGGATATTAGCATTAATATGGATGGGATTAAAGCTAGAGTGTGCGTATAAGGCTACCTGAAAAGCTGTTAAGATAATTGCTTTATTCGTTTTCAGGTAGCCTTACTATGAATAACAGCGAATTACACGCCGCATTATCAGCTATTTTATCGCCAGCCGAAATTTTAAATGATGCGGATGAATTATTGATTGATCAGCGCGGTCGCTATACTGGTTGCGCCGACATGATTGTGCAGCCGCACAGCGTTGGCAAAGTACAAGAACTGATGCGATTTTGTTTTGATAACCATATTGCAGTAACACCACAAGGTGGCAACACGGGCTTGTGTGGCGCCGCAGTGCCCAATGGTGGCATATTATTAAATCTGAGCAAACTTAATCGTATTCGTGAAATTAATTTGGCTGATCAGGCAATTACCGTTGATGCTGGCTGTATTTTGCAAAACGTGCAATCAGCGGCAGCAGCAGTGGGGCGGTTGTTTCCGCTGAGCCTCGCCAGTGAGGGTTCATGCCAGATTGGCGGTAATATTGCCTGTAATGCTGGAGGTTTAAACGTGCTGCGCTATGGCACCATGCGCGACTTGGTATTAGGTTTAGAAGTGGTGTTGCCCAATGGCGAATTGATGTCGCACTTGGCACCGCTGCATAAAAACACTACCGGCTATGATTTACGCCATTTACTGATTGGCAGCGAGGGTACACTCGGCATTATTACTGGCGCTACTTTAAAATTGTTTGCGCAACCACAAACAATCGAAACTGCTTGGGTGGGCGTCAACACAATTGGGCAAGCGGTAGAGCTACTCACGTTGATACAAGGGCATTTTGCAGAACGATTAAGCAGCTTTGAGTTGGTGAGCCGTTATGCGCTAGATTTATCGGCTAAGTTTAGCCAATTACCTCAGCCAATTGAAGCGCAATGGCACATTGTATTAGAGCTGACCGACAGTATTCGCCGTGAGGATTTAGGCGATTTGTTGGCAGAGTTTTTATTGGAGCATGGGTTTGATAGCGCTGTATTGGCGCAATCTGAAAATGAGCGTCAATTGTTTTGGACGTTGCGTGAAAATATTTCTGCTTCGCAACGCAAATTAGGTGCCAGTATTAAACACGATATTGCCTTGCCAATTGCAGCTGTTTCGACATTTATTGCTGATTGTGCGCCGCGTTTGCAGGCTGCTTTTGCCGACATCGACATTGTGGTTTTTGGTCATTTGGGTGATGGCAGTTTGCATTACAATACTTTTTTGCCACAAGTTTTAAGCAACGAAGTCTATCAATATGAAGATAAAATCAACTCCATTGTTTATGAAAGTGTCTTGAAATATGAGGGTACGATTGCCGCCGAACATGGCATTGGGCAAGTAAAAAACCATTGGTTGCCTCATGTGCGCAGTGAAGCTGAAATTGCGTTGATGCGGGCGATTAAAGCTCAATTAGACCCACACAATATTTTAAATGCGGGCAAATTATTGCCTTAAACTAATCATACAAAAGGCTACCTGAACCATTATTCAGGTAGCCTTTTGA
>CAZLYX010000012.1:7973-44215 GCA_964563885.1 uncultured Neisseria sp.
TTACTGATTACTGATTACTGATTACTGATTACTGATTACTGATTACTGATTACTGATTACTGTAAAGTTATTAATAACTTTTCGTCTCGGTAGGGCTGTTTGGTGATGGTGCCGCAGCTGGCGTGTCTCCACTGCGTGCTTGATTTAATTCGGATTGGCGCTTAGCAACCTCATTTTCTAAGCCTTGAATGCGTTCTTGATAACGCACATAATTGCGCTCGTTGCCATAACGCACTTGTTTGCCATCTGTCAGTGCCTTTTTAGCGTCGTTAAGGTTTTTCTCAGCAGCATTAATGGCACTATTGTCAGTCGCTTCTGGCTCGTTAGGCGTCTCAGTGGCTATGTTTGTATTGTTACTTACTGGCGCTGGTGTGTATATGTTTGGACGACCTAAATCGACATTGCGACAATTTGCGCCGCCTGTGGCAGTATAAGTGCTATTGCCTTTGCGATCTGTACATTCATAAACCGCAGCTAAACTAGGCAATGTGGTTAACAGCAGCGCTGCAGCGGTGGTAATGCTGATAATATTCATGTTTTCCCTTTCACTTTTTATATTATTGTTTAATTGTAGCGCGCTTTGATGAGCATTTGTTATGATGCGTGCTGAAAATTTATGAAACTTTATGTATGGAACACACAGTTTATTTATATACAGATGGTGCTTGCAAGGGTAATCCTGGTGCTGGTGGCTGGGGCGTGCTGATGCGCTACAACAATCATGAGAAAACCTTATGTGGCGGCGAAGCTGAAACCACCAATAATCGCATGGAGTTACAAGCAGTGATTGAAGGCTTGAAAGTCCTAAAACGTCATTGCCACGTCAATATTTGCACCGATTCACAATACGTTAAAAATGGTATGGAAACATGGATACATGGCTGGAAAAAAAATGGTTGGAAAACGGCAGCCAAAAAGCCTGTTAAAAACGATGACTTATGGCGCGAACTTGATCAGCTAGTGAGCGAACATAAAGTAGAGTGGACTTGGGTAAAAGGCCATACCGGGCATGTTGAAAATGAACGTGCCGATGAATTGGCTAATCAAGGTGCAGCTCGGTTTATGCGGTAAATAATTTAATAGAGTTCTAGCTTAAAAGGCTACCTGAAACATAATGTTCAGGTAGCCTTTAGTTTTATATATTGATTTTTTGTGAGTTTAGATATTCATCATTAGGATTAATTATGCCTAATTATTGGCAGACGAGTTACCTATTATTAACTATATTTTTGTGCAGTGGATTCATTTTTTGAAAAATTTAGAACAATTTTCTATCAAAATTACCTGGAAGCAGAAGGATGTACCATTTAAGTAACAGCTGAGATTGATGGTATCTTGATAAGATTGATTGATTGTTTTCTCTGTGATAGTTTGTGTAAATTCTACCTGGATTGTTTGGCCTGAATTGATCTGTAGTTTTTCAGGCATCCTCAAATTTTATAAGAGAAAATAATTATGAAGCATCACAAAACACTTTTACTGCTTACTACCACTTTGGCTTTAGGTGCTTGTGCCACCGAATCTTCGCACACTTTAGAAACACCTCAAGTCAGTAGTGCGGCGACTTCAGCGCAGTATCAAGGTGTGCGTAGCCCAATTTCAGTAGGTAAGTTTGATAATCGATCAGGTTTTCAGCAAGGTGTGTTTTCAAACGGCGTAGATCATTTGGGCAATCAGGCTAAAACTATTTTAGTTACCTACTTGCAGCAAAGTGGTCGTTTTAGTGTGCTAGACCGCACTAATAGCGCGGAAATAAAAGCTGAGGCCAATATTCGCGGGCAAGGGCAGGTGTTGAAAGGGGCAAATTATGTGCTAACTGGCGATGTGACTGAGTTTGGCCGAAAAGAAGTGGGTGATCATCAGCTTTTTGGTATTCTAGGTCGCGGGAAAAGCCAAGTAGCCTATGCCAAAGTAAGTCTGAATGTTGTAGATGTTACCACGTCAGAAGTAGTGTATTCGTCACAAGGGGCAGGTGAGTTTAATTTATCTAACCGTGAAATTATCGGTTTTGGCGGCACTGCCGGCTACGATTCGACTTTGAGTGCAAAAGTGCTTGATCTGGCAATCCGAGAAGCGGTAAATAAATTGGTAGCGGGCGTAGACAGTGGTGCATGGCGACCAACAAAATAAGTATTTTATTACTTTAAGGGAAAACACCAAATGAAAAAAGCCTTACTTTTGCCATTGGTTTTGCTATTGGCTGCTTGCGGTACTGCGAAGCAACCACTGTATTATTGGGACAAATATCCAGATACAGTATATCAAGGCATGCAGGCTAAACTATCTCCAGATCAACAAATAAGTACGTTAGAGCAGTATCTGGAAAAAGCCAAAGCTAAAAATATGGCAGTCGCGCCTGGTGTTTATGCGCAATTGGGAATGTTGTATGTAGAAAGTGGTCGTGGTGAGTTGGCAGCTAAAGCATTTAATGAAGAAAAAGAACACTTTGTTGAATCGACTCAATTTATGGACTTTCTGCTGAAAAACAAACCAGCTAACAAAGGAATTATCCAATGAAAACGTTCACTAAGCTTGCCGCTTTAGCTGCTGCAGCGATATTGACGGGTTGCGTCAACAATCAAGCACCTTATGATTACACTGCATTTAAAGCCAGCAACCCGCGTTCGATTTTAGTATTGCCACCCATAAATGAATCAGTCGATGTGAATGCGGTTAATGGCATGCTTGCGCGTACAACACTTCCTTTAGCCGAGTCTGGCTACTATGTTTTCCCTATAGCGGTGGTACAACAAACCTTCCGCCAAAATGGCTTAGATAACCCCAAAGATATTCATGCTGTTCAGTTGGATAAATTAAATGAAATTTTTGGTGCCGATGCGGTGCTGTATCTTACAGTTAAAAACTATGGCACTAGCTATTTGGTCATTATGAGCGATACCAGTGTGACCGCCGACGCAGTGTTGAAAGACGCTCGCACAGGTCAAAAGCTTTGGAGCGGCACAGCAACCGCGTCTAGTTCAGAAGGCAAAGGCAATCAAGGCTTGATGGCAATGTTGGTTATGGCCGTAATTGAACAAATTGCCAGCAATGTTGGTGACAAGGGTTATGATGTTGCAGCGATAACCAGCGATCGATTGCTAAGTGCAGGTGGTAGCAAAGGAATTTTGCACGGACCTCGCTCACCATTACATTTAAAAATCGAAGCAGCTGAATAACACGGATTGAATGGTTTAATTTGCTAAGCGCCGGTGTGCATGTAAGGCGAAAATAGTAAAGCCGCTTCTTATTTGAAGCGGCTTTTAAATTAAATTGAGTTGAAACGATTAAGGGTTAGTATATTGAGAATAAACCATGCTCTAGCATAAAGATACTTTTATAGGTATCGTATATTTTCGGTTTTAAAGTGCTAATAATATTTAATCCTTATCTACTACAGCCCCATATTAAATCATAATGGGGTAAGTAAAAAAAGCTACCTGAAACATAATGTTCAGGTAGCTTTTAATTTTTAATCTGATGATTCTGATTCTGATTCTTTATCAAGTGCTTGTAGCCAAGCGAGTTTTTCGCCAATTTTGATTTCTAATCCACGGGCAACGGGTTGATAGAAATTTGGTTCGGTAATGTCGTCAGGCATATAGGTTTCACCTGCTGCATAGGCGTTTGGCTCATCGTGGGCATAGCGGTATTCACGACCATAGCCTAGCTCTTTCATCAACTTGCTTGGCGCGTTGCGTAAATGTACTGGCACTTCATAGGATGGGCTGCTTGCAATCAATGCGCGCATTTGATTGTAAGCTTTGTAACCTGCATTTGATTTGGGCGCAGCGGCAAGATACAACACGGCTTGTGCGAGGGCGAGCTCACCTTCTGGCGAACCAAGCCGTTCGTAGGTTAGGGCAGCATCATTGCAGATTTGGCATGCGCGTGGATCGGCTAGGCCAATGTCTTCCCATGCCATGCGGATGATGCGACGGGCAAGATAGCGTGGATCAGCGCCGCCGTCTAGCATGCGGCAAAACCAGTAAAGTGCGGCATTGGGGTGAGATCCGCGCACAGATTTGTGTAGTGCAGAAATTTGTTCGTAGAAGCTGTCGCCACCTTTATCGAAGCGTCGAATTTGAGTGCCTAAACTGTTGGCGATAAACTCGGCATTTAGCGTAACAATGTTTTGAGTTTGAGCAGCACGAATAAGTTGTTCGAGCAAATTAAGCAATCGGCGCGCATCGCCATCGGCACTGCCAAGCAACAAGCTTCGCGCTTCGTCATCAATTTGCATGGCTTGGTTTTCAGGTAGCCTTAACACTTTGTCACACAATTGATCTAACTCATCATGATTTAATGATTTAAGAGTGTACACTTGAGCGCGGCTTAACAATGCGGGATTGACTTCAAATGAAGGATTTTCGGTGGTGGCACCAATAAAGGTGAGCAAACCACTTTCTACATAAGGTAAAAAGGCATCTTGTTGAGCTTTGTTAAAGCGGTGTACTTCATCCACAAATAAAATGGTGGCTTGATGGTTTTGCAGGGCCAATTCGGCTTTTTCTACTGCTGCGCGAATATCTTTTACGCCAGCGAATACGGCAGAAATAGGCAAAAACTGAGCATTGAAACTTTGTGCCAAGATGCGAGCGAGGGTAGTTTTACCTACACCTGGTGGCCCCCAAAGCAGCATTGAATGAGGCTGACCGCTTTCTACTGCTACGCGCAAGGGTTTACCTGAGCCGATAAGATGTTGTTGGCCAATAACATCGTCCAAGCTATGCGGACGCAGTCTTTCAGCTAGTGGAGCATCGGGTTGGCGAGAAAATAAATCAGACATATGGCGCTTTCGGTACAATAGACGGCATGGTGTTCTATTATAGGTGAAAACTTAGCTGATCGAGCGACTTGGTGTTTTTGAGGTCGAAAACGCCAAATTTATCGCAATTATGCTTGTCTTAATGTGCTAAATAATAAGATAATCAGCCGTTTGTTGGTTATTTAATTATAAAGAGTGGAAAATGAAAAAAATCATATTGGCAGCAATGGTTGTGTTGAGTTTAGGTGGTTGTGCAGCTGGCGGAAACGGCGATATTTTGGGCGGTGGCATGGGCACAGGTAACAGCGTGTTAAAATTGGCCATTGATAACCAATGTCGTACCGAGTTAAACAGCCGCAATGAATGGCGTGTGGTGGCATTGGCGATGAGTCAGGCGCAACAGCAAGCGTGGGAAGATAAAATTTGTGGTTGCGCTAGCGAAGAAGCCTTAAATCATACTGGTGTGAACGATGTGGCACAAATGATGAATCCAGCTACTCGCACCCAAGCAATCGCAACGGTTACTGCAAAAACTGTTACGGCTTGTAGCACCCGTCTCTTCGCTAAATAATCCTTTTAGGTAGCCTATTAGATTAAAGGCTACCTGAATACTTTTAGGAGATTATTTGTTGTTGATGATATGGTTGATTTAAACCTATCAAGAGCAAAAGAGAAAAATTATGAAATATATCAGCACTCGCGGTCAGACCGCACACAAACCATTTAGCGAAGTATTATTGATGGGCTTGGCACCAGATGGTGGTTTGATGTTGCCTGAACGTTATCCTGAAGTTTGCCCGCAAAAATTAGAGCATTGGCGCAGTCTAAGTTATTCAGAGCTGGCTTTTGAAGTGATGAGTTTATTTATCACTGATGTTCCTGCTGCGGATTTACGCGATATTCTTAACCGCACCTATACCGAGCAAACATTCGGTAGTGCCGAAATCACACCAGTGCGCACGTTGAGCGATGGTTTAAAAATTCAAGAATTATCTAATGGTCCAACGTTAGCGTTTAAAGACATGGCGATGCAGTTTTTAGGAAATGCGTTTGAATATGTGTTGGCCAAAGAAGATCGCAAACTAAATATTTTAGGCGCAACCAGTGGTGACACAGGATCGGCTGCAGAATATGCATTGCGCGGTAAAAAAGGCGTGCAAGTATTTATGTTGTCGCCTGATGGTAAAATGAGCGCGTTTCAACGTGCACAAATGTTTAGCTTAGTTGATGAGAATATCCATAATATTGCGGTAACGGGCATGTTCGACGATTGCCAAGACATCGTTAAGGCGGTGCAAGGCGATGCGCATTTTAAAGAGCATTACCAGATTGGTACGGTTAACTCGATTAACTGGGGTCGTATTGTGGCGCAAGTGGTTTATTACTTTGCGGGCTATTTTAACGCTACTACCAGTAATGAACAAAAAGTGAGTTTTTGTGTGCCAAGTGGCAACTTTGGCAACGTGTGCGCTGGCCACATTGCCCGCCAAATGGGTTTGCCAATTGGGCGTTTGATTGTAGCGACGAATGAAAATGATGTATTAGACGAGTTTTTTAAAACAGGTCATTATCGCCCGCGCAGCGCCAGCAATACACAAGTGACTTCAAGCCCATCGATGGATATTTCAAAAGCTTCTAACTTTGAGCGTTTTATTTTTGACGTGGTTGGTCGTGATGGTGATCAAATAGCGGCATTGTGGGCTGAGGTAGGTGCTGGAAAAGGCTTTGATTTAAGCTTAGAGCTACAGGCAATTCAACAAGGGTACGGTTTTGTATCGGGTAAAAGTACCCACGCTGATCGCATTGCCACCATTGCTGCCGTATATCAAACCGACCAACAATTAGTTGATCCACACACTGCCGATGGCATTAAAGTTGCGCGCGAAGTGAGAATGTCGGGTGAAATGATTGTCTGCTTGGAAACTGCATTAGCGGCTAAGTTTGAAGAAACTGTACACGAAGCTGTGGGTGAAGTGGCGATTCCACGGCCAGCGGCTTTGGCTGGCTTAGAAGATTTACCGCAACGTGTGGAAGTGGTGCCAAATGATGTCGAAGTGGTTAAAAGCATTATTCGTAAAACGTTAGATTATTAATACTTCAGGTAGCCTTTATGAGGCTACCTGAATTAAACCAAACTTGTCTGCACCTACTACTACATTGTTGCTGGTGTACTTTTGTATTAAAAGCAGGTCTTGCCTGCATTGCGAATCCTTATCTATGCCTCAAAATTCTCGCCGACAGCAGCCGTCGGCAACACAGCTCTATAAACGTCTTTCAATTTACCTGCGTGGTTATTGGAAGATGTTTACTGTTGCCATTATTTCAATGTTGGTGGTAGCAGCAACCGCACCTGCGTTTGCCTATTTACTGAAGCCTTTAATCAATGAAGGCTTTGTTGACCAGAATATGGAAAAAATGGTGTGGTTGCCATTGGCTATTGTGGGGTTATTTTTAGTTCGTGGTGTTTTCAACTTTATCAACGAATATTCTACCAGTTATTTATCTAGCCACTTGGTGCAAAAAATGCGCCAAGAGATGTTTGATAAAATGCTGCGCTTGCCTTCTGCTTATTTTGGCGACAATGCCAGCGGGCGAATAATGTCGCGCATTTTGAATGATGCGGGTCAAGTTGCTGATGCTGGCTTTAATGTCATTACTATTTTGGCTAAAGACGGCGTAAGTTTGCTTGGCTTATTGGGCTTATTATTTTATTTAAACTGGCAACTGACACTGGTTACATTTCTAGTATTGCCAGTGGTAGCAGTAAGTGTTCGCTTGGTGAGCAAACGTTTGCGTAAGTTGTCACATAGTAATCAACAACAAATGGGCCAGATGACGCAAGTGCTGAATGAAAGCATAGATGGTGTGCGCGTGATCAAGGTTTATGGTGGCCAAAATCGTGAAAATAAGCGTTTTTTAAACAGCGCAGAAAATGTGCGCCGTAATATTGTAAAGCAAGCTGCTGCGAGTTCCGCTGGCACGGGGATTACCCAATTAATGGCATCATTTGCCTTGGCTCTGATTATTTATTTAGCAGCAAAGCAAGCAAACAAAACGGGATTTAGTGCGGGCGACTTCATGTCGTTTTTATCAGCCATGATTATGTTATTTGATCCAATTAAACGCATTACCAGCGTGATGCAATCGTTGCAACGCGGCTTGGCTGCTTCGGAAAGCGTATTTGGATTTTTAGATGCACCCGAAGAAAACAATGGTGGCGCTTTGGTATTATCGCCAAAAACAGGTGGTATTGAGTTTGTAGGCATTTCACATCTTTACCACGAGGCCGAGCGTAATAGCTTAGAACAGATTAATTTAACCATTAAGCAAGGACAAGTTGTGGCTTTGGTAGGCGCATCAGGCTGTGGCAAAACCACCTTGGCTAATCTGATTCCACGCTTTTTTAATCCGACTGAAGGCGAAGTGCGCATTGATGGTATTGATATTCGTGAATACACACTTGAAAGCTTGCGCGAGCAAATGGCATTGGTGAGCCAAGATGTGGTGTTGTTTAACGATACTGTTGCCAATAATATTGCTTATGGGCAGCTGAGTAAGGCTACTGAAGCAGAAGTTGTCCAAGCTGCTAAGGCTGCGAACGCTTGGCCATTTATTCAAACTATGCCTAATGGGCTGAATACAGAAATTGGTGAAAATGGCTTGAAACTGTCTGGCGGACAGCGCCAACGTTTAGCCATTGCGCGCGCCTTATTGAAAAATGCACCCATTTTAATTTTAGATGAAGCCACCAGTGCACTGGATACAGAATCAGAACGTTTGGTTCAGGCAGCTTTAGAAACTTTAATGCAAAACCGAACCACAATTGTGATTGCACACCGCTTATCTACTATTGAACAAGCAGATATGATTGTTGTGATGCACGAGGGGCGCATCGTTGAGCAAGGCACACATGCTCAACTGATTCAAAAGCGTGGCCGCTATTCAGATTTACATAATTTACAATTTAATGACAAGGCCGATTAACCGGCTATAACTGATAAGGAAAACGCAATGGCAGCTTTTAATACTCAAAAAGTTTTAAGTGTGCATCATTGGACTGACGCTTACTTTACTTTTACCTGCACGCGCGATGAGAGTCTGCGCTTTGAAAATGGCCAATTTGTGATGGTTGGCCTAATGGTAAATGGCAAACCACTGATGCGTGCTTATAGTGTTGCCAGTGCTAACTGGGAAGAGCATTTGGAATTTTTTAGCATCAAAGTGCAAGATGGCCCGCTGACCAGTCATTTGCAGCACTTGAAAGTTGGCGATGATGTGTTGATCAGCAAAAAGCCTACAGGCACATTAATTTGTGGCGATCTGAATCCTGGTAAACACTTATATTTATTAAGCACAGGCACTGGTATTGCACCATTTTTAAGCATCACCAAAGATCCAGAAGCATATGAGCAGTTTG
Organism: uncultured Neisseria sp.; assembly: GCA_964563885.1. Lineage (GTDB taxonomy): Bacteria > Pseudomonadota > Gammaproteobacteria > Burkholderiales > Neisseriaceae > CAZLYX01. Next base: position 17,156 of record CAZLYX010000012.1, read on the forward strand.
AAAAAATTATTTTGGTGCATGGCGTACGCTATAAAGATGATTTGGCTTACTATGATCGCTTTACCCAAGAATTGCAGGAGCACGAATATTTGGGTGATATGGTAAAAGAAAAATTAATCTATTATCCAGTAGTATCCCGCGAAGAGTTTAAGCACAAAGGTCGTTTAACTGACTTGATGCGTAACGGTAAAATGTTTACGGACATTGGTTTACCACGCATAGATCCAGCCGTAGACCGTGCCATGTTATGCGGCAGCCCAGCCATGCTGAAAGAAACCAGTGAGGTGTTAAATGAATTTGGCTTAACGGTGTCACCGAAAGTAGGACAGCGCGGCGATTATTTAATCGAACGAGCATTTGTGGAACAATAAATTGCTGATAAATAAGACCATCTAATAAATTCTTTCAAAGAAATATGTTGGCGCCCGCCTAATGATATATAGGCTGGCGTTTCGCTTTTATATTCAGCGCTTACTGCTGCTTTTTTGATGAAGTAAATGAATAGTTTAATGACTTTGGTTTTTATCATGACGCCGCTTTTTTTAGGGTTTGCTATTCGCTTGCCCAAAGCCTTTTTACCTTGGATTGATAAAGGTTTAGCTTGGTTGGTTTATGTGATTTTAGTGTTGATCGGGGTTTCACTATCTGGGGTCAAAAGCTTAGGCACGCAAATCGGCTGGGTAACTTTATCCGCAGTATTATTGTTTGTGTTGGTGCTAGGTGCGAATGTGCTTGCATTGATGTGGTTTGATCGTGCCCATCCGTGGCAAAGACTCAAGCAAGTTAAGCGGCAGTTGGGTAAGGCTCAAGTTAGTGTTTCAGGTAGCCTCCAGCAGATATCGTGTGTGTTAATCGGTTTAGCGCTTGGTAAAGCTATTCCGCCGGCGGTGTTGTTATTAGAAGCGAGCGGTACGTATGCTTTGATGTTGCTGGTGTTTTTAGTTGGTTTACAATTACGCAGCAGTGGCATTACGCTGAGACAAGTGTTGATCAATAAACGCGGTGTACAAACCAGCGTTTTAGTGGTTTTTTCGGCCTTGATGGCGGGTTTGCTGTTTGCCGCGTTGATACCACAAGTGTCTTGGAGCCAAGGATTAGCGTTGGCATCGGGCTTTGGTTGGTATTCTTTATCTGGCATTGTGATGACCGAGGCTTATGGGCCTTTGTGGGGCAGTGTGGCCTTATTGAACGACTTGGTGCGTGAATTTTTCGCGTTGGCATTTATTCCACTGTTGATGCGAAATCATCCTAGTGCAGCCGTAGGGGTAGGCGGTGCCACTAGTTTAGACTTTACGTTGCCGATAATTCAAAGTTCAGGCGGATTGGAAGTTGTGCCGTTGGCGATTAGCTTTGGCTTCATTATCAACATCATCGCGCCTATTTTAATGGTGATGTTTACCACGTTTACTTTTTAGAAATAATCTGGCTTGCAGCGATATATTTAATTTGACACAATAAATCTCACCTAAAACGAATGATATTAATAAAATATGGCACGTATTCAAAGACATGATAAAATTATTGGCTTGATTCGGGAACATGGTTTTATGTCCATCGAACAACTGGCAAAAATACTTGTTGTTACACCGCAGACTATTCGGCGTGACATTAACCAACTTTGTGAAGAAAATATTTTGCGCCGCTATCATGGCGGCGCGTCGTTGGGTGATAGCGCTGAGAATGAGGATTATTTTTCCCGTAAAAATAAGTTACAGTATGAGCGCGCACATATTGCTGATTTAATCGCAAGCCATGTGCCTGATAACTCATCCTTGTTTCTGAGTATAGGCGCGACCATTGAAGCAGTTGCAATTGCGCTCACCCGTAATCACAGTAACTTACACATTATCACCAACAATATTCATGTAGCTTCGATTGTATCGAGCCGAAAAGATTACACCGTTATTATTACTTCTGGTGTGGTACGGCCAGTTGATGGCGGTGTTACTGGCGTGGCTACGGTGGATTTTATTAACCAATTTAAAGTGGATTATGCCATTTTAAGTGCTTCTGGTTTAGAAACTGATGGGTCGCTGCTGGATTATGACTATAAAGAAGTCAGCGTGATGCAATCGATGATGTGCAATGCTCGCACTCGATTCTTAGCATTAGACGGCACTCAATCAGAGCGTAATGCATTGGTTCGAATGGGCGATATCACAGAATTTCATTCCGTATTTACTGATAAAGTCTTAAGTGATCCTGTGTTGAGAAAACTAGAGCTGGCAGAAGTGACATGGTATTTAGCTGCTACTATAGAAGAATAAAATAGTTAAGTTAGCTTGATAAAAAAGCAAACACACCACAATAGATGCTAAATCACGTTAAGGCAGTTTTCAGGTAGCCTTATTGTTGTAAGCATTCTGTTACACTAATTTTTGTAGTATTCTGTTATTCTAATTTATATTAAAAGGAAATCATTATGGGTTTGATGGATTCATTATTGGGCGCAGCAGCTTCGGCCATGAGCGGTAGTAACGGCGGCGGTCAACAAAACACTGCTATGGCACTGGTAATGCAGCTGATTCAGCAAAGTGGTGGCGTAGGCAATTTGATGAACAAGCTGCAACAAGCGGGTTTAGGTGATGCTTTAAGTAGTTGGGTGGGTGCACAAAGTACCAATCAAGCTGTATCAGCTGATGCTCTACAATCTGCTTTAGGTAGCGGGGAGTTAGAGCAGGCTGCAGCAAAAGTGGGTATAGACAGCAACCAAGCAGGTGGTTTGTTGGCGCAATTTTTGCCACAAATTATTGACAGCTTAACACCTAACGGTAATGCTCAAGATGTAGATGGTTTTGGTTTAGATGATATTGCACGTATTGCTATGAAAAGCTTTATGAAATAATATGCAGTATGAAGTAGTCAACAGGCCGCCTGAGTTTTTCAGGCAGCCTGATTTTTATTACAGCTTAAGAATAACTTAGATGGTTAACCCTTTTTATTAAAGGCTATGAAATGAGTGAGACAGATAAAATCTCTGCCAGTGTAAAAGCGAATATACTTTCTGAGGCGCTGCCCTATATTCGTCGTTTTACAGGATCTACTTTCGTCATCAAATATGGTGGCAACGCCATGATCGAAGATCATTTGAAAGAAAGTTTTGCCAAAGATGTGGTGCTACTAAAACTCTGTGGTATTAACCCAGTTATTGTGCATGGTGGTGGCCCGCAAATCAACGATATGTTGCAACGTGTCGGCAAAGAGGGCGTATTTGTACAAGGTATGCGCGTCACCGATTCTGAAACCATGGACATCGTTGAAATGGTGTTGGGCGGTCATGTTAATAAAGAAATTGTGTCTTTGTTAAACCAACATGGCGGCAAAGCAGTTGGTGTTACTGGTCGTGATAACCATTTTATTCGTGCAAAAAAACTGTTTATTAATACACCAGAAAAAAATGGTGTCGATATTGGCCAAGTGGGCATTATTGAGAGTATTGATTGCACATTAATTCGAGGCATGGTCGAGCGCGGGTATATCCCAGTGGTTGCGCCAATTGGTGTTGGTCGACAAGGTGAAGCATTTAATATTAATGCTGATTTGGTGGCGGGTAAACTGGCCGAAGAGTTAAACGCTGAAAAATTGATTATGATGACCAATATTACCGGCGTAATGGATAAAGAAGGAAACTTGCTCACCAACTTAACACCAAAACGTATTGATGATTTAATTGCTGATGGCACATTATATGGTGGTATGTTGCCCAAAATAAGTTCAGCGGTAGAAGCCGCCATTAATGGCGTTAAAGCGACTCATATTATTGATGGACGTGTTTTGAACGCTTTATTGTTAGAAGTTTTTACTGACAAAGGTGTAGGGTCAATGATTTTAGGCCAAGATAAAGATTAATAATTACTGTTTTAACAAAAGGCTACCTGAACATTATATTCAGGTAGCCTTTATTGGTGCTTTATTATAATTCGTGCTTGCAACAAAGTTTCTGTATATTAAAGCATCGGATCAATCGCGTCAGCAGCAATACTGTTGTTGAGTCGAAACCAGCCAGTAACGCTGATACGAGGGCTTTGGGTGAGTAACACTTCGTGGGGAATTTGTTCGCTCATAAAGACCACCATCTTACCCATTTTGGGAACAATTTTAACGAGTTGTTGACTTGAGTTTTCGTTGTAAATCACCAGTTGCCCACCAGATTCTGGCTGCCAATGGGGATTTAAATACAAAACGGTGGTGACCATACGATTGGCTTTGCCGCGAAAACTATCGAGGTGTTTTTTGTAAAAATCGCCTGTTTTGTACAGGGCAAAATGACTTTCGTATTCAAATAGTCCTAAAAAAAGCCCTCGATTCAACTGGTATTGTAAGTTGGCCATTTGTTTTAAATAATCTTGTTGTGCCCGAGTGCTATTGTCTAACCATTTAATTTGGTCTCGACGAATGTCTTTATTGATCTGTAAATTATCGCCACGCCCAATACCTGCTCTGCGCAAAGCGCCTATTTCATCTAGCGTTTGCACTTCAGCCAGCAAATCACTGCACAAATCATCCGCAACCGCATTAGGCCATTCATACCAACCTTGCGCCACCAATGTATCTAGCATTTCGTTTATTACGATATCGTTCAGATCCAGTGGCATAATCGCGGTAAAACTCCGTGTCATTTTTCGGAGTATGCGCTTAAGCTATTATGTTGGCAACGAAAATATAATGCTCTGATATGTTTAGATTTGAAAAAATTTTGCCATATTTTTTATGGACATTACTAACAACTTACGCAACGATTTTTTTAAATTTTATCCTTGGCTGATTTGTTCCAGCGCCAGTTTTTCTTGGCGATAAACTTCGGCCGCTTCACGTTCGCGCTTAGTAGCTTGGCGCAGCATCAAATAATTGATGACAATAACCAAAGTGCCCACAATCGCTATCATGATTGTGGCCAGCACATTCATTTGCGGGTCCAAACCCAATTTTATTTTGGAATAAATCACTTGCGGCAATGTGGAAGATCCAGGGCCAGACAAGAAAGAGGTAATCACTAAATCATCTAATGACAAAGTAATGCCGAGCAGAAAGCCTGAAGCAATCGCTGGCGCTATCAATGGCAGAGTAATCACAAAAAAGATTTTAAGCGGGCGCGCGCCTAAATCCATCGCGGCTTCTTCTAAAGATTGGTTAAGCTCCATTAGGCGAGCTCGAATAACTATGGTGACATATGCCATGCATAATGTAGCATGGCCTAGAAAAATGGTAAAAAACCCACGGTCTAGCGGATTCCAGCCACCAATGCTCAAATCAGCACCAAGTGTATGCTGAATCAAGCCTTGTACCTGCATAATCAATAGCAGCATGGATAAACCAGTGATCACATCTGGCATCATCATTGGCGCGGACACCATGCCCGCAAATAAGGTGCTACCACGAAAGCGTTTTATGCGTGCTAAAGCATAGCCAGCCAATGTACCCAGTATCACCGCGGCAAATGATGAAGCAATAGCAATGCGCAAGGATAACCAAGCAGCCTCTAAAATAGTGTCATTTTCGAGTAGGCGGCTGTACCACTTGGTTGAGAAGCCGCCCCAAACAGTCACTAATTTAGAATCATTGAATGAGTACACTACCAAAATAATAAGTGGAATATACAAAAACGCTAAGCCTATAAACAGCATGATGCGTAAAAACCAAGACATTTTTTGATTATGCACCGTCTTTTCCTTCTTCTATTGCGCGATTTTCATGGTATTGAAACAAAACAATAGGCACTACCAGCAATGCCACCATCATCACAGCCAGTGCTGAAGCTAGCGGCCAGTTGTTCAAATCAAAGAATGCCATCCACAAGGTTCTACCAATCATCAGATTGTTGGAGCCACCAACTAAATCAGGAATCACAAACTCACCCACAGCTGGAATAAATACCAGCATTGAGCCTGCAATAATGCCGACTTTAGACAAAGGTAAAGTGATGGTTAGAAAAGATTTAATCGGACTAGCACCTAAATCTGATGCTGCTTCCAATAAACGGTGGTCCAATTTTATCAACTGTGTGTACAGTGGCAAAATCATAAAAGGCAGATAAGCATAAACCATCACTAGGTTGAGTGAAAAGCTGTTGTAAAACATTTCCAGTGGCTGATTAATGATTCCCCATTTTATTAACGCATTGTTAATAATGCCGTTTGAGCTTAATAAACCCATCCAAGCATAAACCCTTAATAGGAATGAAGTCCAAAAAGGCAGCATAATCATCAACAATAAACTATTGCGGTATTTTGGATTAGTACGTGAAATGGCATAAGCCATCGGATAGCCAAGTAGCAAACAGATTACGGTTGTATTAAACGCCGTTTTCAGCGACATCCAATAGGTTCGAATATAAATATTATTGTCGCCAGTATTGGTGCCTAAATGCAGCATTTCTTTAAGTGTTGCACCGAAGTGAGCAAAAATATCCTGATAATTCAGGTAGCTTATAAATAATTCTTGCTTACCTGTCTCTGAGTTCAGTTGGAACAAAGGTGTATAGGGCGGGATAGATAGCTCTTGCTCGGCAAAGCTGATTTTAAACACAATTAAAAATGGGATCAGAAATAAAATCAGCAGCCACATAAAAGGGATGCCGATTACCACGCCACGACCGGGCTTGAGTTTGTTTTTCAGGCTCATGACGCGCGTCCTTATTTAGTCAGCGGGGTCGGTTGGTTTTCCGGCCAGCTCATGAATACAGTTTCTTCCCAAGTTGGTGGAGTGATGTTGCGCACATACCAGTAGGGTGCTGGCACCTGACTTTTAATAATGCAGCCATTGGCAAGCTTAACGTGATAAATGGCAAAGCTGCCAAGATAAGCGATTTCTTCTACAACACCTTCTGCCCAGTTGTAAGCACCAAGTGTGTCTGGTTTTTCTTTATATAAATAAATATCTTCTGGGCGAATACTTACCCAAATATTTTGACCGTTGCTGGCTTCAAACTTTTGGTCTGTATAAACATGATTGGATAACTCAGGACATTCGATAATGGCATGGTCATCACTTTTATTGATAATCGTACCTTCAAAAATATTGGTTTCACCAATAAATTCAGCGGTAAAGCGGCTATTAGGAAAATCGTAGACATCGCTGGGCGAGCCCAGTTGCATAATCTTGCCTTCTGACATAATGGCCACGCGGGTTGCCATAGTCATGGCTTCTTCTTGGTCGTGCGTGACCATGATGCAGGTGGCACCAACAGATTCCAACGTATTGACCAGCTCTAGTTGTGTTTGTTGGCGTAATTTTTTATCTAACGCGCCCAAAGGCTCGTCAAGCAGCAAGATTTTGGGACGTTTGGCCAAGCTGCGCGCTAATGCAACACGCTGTTGCTGTCCGCCAGAAAGTTGATGTGGTTTACGTTTAGCAAACTTAGTCATTTGTACTAGACGTAACATCTCTTCTACGCGCGCATCAATTTCAGCTTTAGGCATTTTGTCTTGCTTGAGTCCGAAAGCGATATTTTGCTCAACACTCATATGCGGAAACAGCGCGTAGCTTTGGAACATCATGTTGATTGGACGATCATAAGGCGCAAGATTGGTAATGTCTTGGCCATCAAGAATGATGTTTCCTTTGGTAGGGGTTTCCATGCCCGCGAGCATGCGCAGTAACGTTGATTTACCGCACCCTGAGCTACCTAATAGGGCAAAAATTTCATGCTGCTCAATGTTTAAGTCGATGTGATCGACAGCGTAGTTGTCACCAAATTTTTTAACCAAACCTTGAATTTGTAAATAAGTTTGATTGGAAGATGTAGAGGTCGCGGTCATAATGGCTATCCCATTAATTAACGATTACCGGCAAAACGGAATTTCGTGGGTGATAAAAAACTGTTTGATTGCTGGAAAGCGCACGGGCAGCATGGTTTGTTAGTATTAGCAGTAGAAAACTGCAAACCCATTATTATATGTGATTATATGTAGTTGATGCAAGAGCGATACTTGCTAAGTATGAGTTGATTGTGCATGGTAGATAAAACAGAGCTCAAAAAGCATAAAACAGCATGAATATACTGTTTATAAGATGTAAATAAACGGCCCCGAAGAGCCGCTTATTTACATCTTGCCAATAATGTTGGCTAAGGCGACATGCCAATCCGAAGCCGCAATCCCTGCTTGATGAATTTTTTCGCAAGAGAGTACAGTATAACTTGGGCGCGCAGCTCTCTCTGAAGAGCCATTATGACTACTAGTGGGAATGAGTTTAGGTGCTTTAAACTCGGGATCATGCCCTGCTGCCAGTTGTAAAGTAGCTAAGGCTAGATCATAGCGGCTCACTGGCGGCACGCTACAGTAATGATATAAGCCTTGACGAAACATTGGTTTTTCTAGGATATGAATAATTGCTTCGGCTAAATCACCTGCATAAGTAGGATTGCCAACTTGATCGCTGATAACACTCAACTCGTCTTCTGTTTCGGCAGCGGTGAGAATATTTTTAACAAAATTATTGCCATGTTCGCTAAATACCCAAGCAGTACGTAAAATAATGCTGTCAGGGTTAGCCAAAAGTGCTAAGAGTTCACCAGCCAACTTTGACTGGCCATAAATGTTTCGTGGGTTGGGTGAGTCGGTTTCTTGATAAGCTTGGTTTGCATCGCCACTAAAAACATAATCTGAAGACAAATGAATAAAACGAGCGCCAGTTTGGAAAGAAGCTGCCGCTAAGTTTTGTACACCTTGTGCATTAATTTTAAATGCTTTGTTAATATCTTGTTCTGCATCGTCTACAGCAGTGTAACCAGCAGCGTTAACAATCGCATCTGGCTCGAAGGTTTGTATCATGCGCTCAACTGCTGCCTGATCGGTAATATCCAGTGTTTTGGAATCAGCTGCAATTAACTCCCAGTTTTCTGGCAGTCTTTCTTTGAAGCAACGGCCTACCTGACCTTTGGCTCCGGTTAATAAGATTCTCATTGACGGCTCCTGTAGAACGGTTTGATTTTTAGAAAATTTGTTCATTCTACCGTGAAGGGCGTCTTTTTAAAAGTTAAAGATACCCTTCGCTAAGATTGACTACTGCTATCAAATGACTTACCCCTCAATAGATAAGCGGTAAATGTTTTATTTAATCGGTTTTCTGGGAGGCTAGTGTGTTTTTTTAGGTGAGAGTAAGACGGTTTTTTCGCATAACAATTGCGTTGATATGAGATTTCGGATAATACTTAAACCCATTTTAGCGTTGTTATAGATGACGCTTCGTTTAAAGTAAATCAGTTGAGAACACTTTAGGAGTTGGAATATGTTAAAAAAATGGTTGGCAGTATTGGCAGTGAGTACTTCATTATTGAGCTTAAGTGGCTGCGGCTATAATACGATGCAAGCTCAGGACGAAGCGGCTAATGCGTCGTGGTCTGAAGTAGTAAACCAATATCAGCGTCGTGCAGATTTAATTCCCAACTTGGTGAATACGGTTAAAGGTTATGCGACACATGAAGAAAGTGTGTTAACACAAGTGACTAATGCGCGCGCAAAAGTAGGCAGTGTTCAAATGAATTCTAATGATGCTACTGATTCTGAAAAACTGAAGCAGTATGGCCAAGCTCAAGGTGAGCTGAGCAGCGCGTTATCGCGTTTGTTGGTGGTTACCGAAAACTATCCTAATCTCAAAGCAGACCAGAACTTTCGTGATTTACAAGCTCAGTTAGAAGGCACCGAAAATCGCATTGGGCTAGCACGCAATAATCATATTAAAACGATACAAGTTTATAATACAACGTTGCGTCAATTTCCAAATAATATTACCGCCAAAATATTCAGTATGAAGATTCGCCCGAATTTTACTGTAGAAAATGAGAAAGCTATTTCAACATCACCTAAGGTTCAGTTTTAAATGAAGTTAATTCAGGCGGCTTTGAGGCTGCCTGAAAGTTGTCATACTTTGCATTTATATTGCTGCTATGGCTTTTTTGCTAAATCAGTTTTGATGGTAGTTAAGTAATGCATGTGATTTAAAACTGAACCACCTTAATCATGATGCTTATGGTGAAAGGCTACCTGAAAAATATCGAGAGAAGTGTTCATGACTCAAATTCAACGCTTGGCGTTTTTCTTTGTGATGGTGTTCAGCAGTACGTTGCTGTGGGCACAAACACCCATTCCTCAGCTCACTGAGCCAGTAATGGATACCGCACAGATGATGAGCCCATCTGCAAAGCAAGACTTGAATGCTCATTTATTGAAATACAGTCAAGAAAAAGGCAGCCAGATTGTGGTGCTGACTGTGCCTAGCATTGAACCGGAAACTACTTTTGATTACTCTGCCCGTGTGATGGAAGAATGGCAGCTGGGGCGCGAAAAAGTGAGCGATGGTGTGTTACTGCTTTTGGTGCGTGATGAGCGTAAAACATTTTTGGCGGTAGGGCGCGGTTTAGAAGGTGCTATTCCTGATGTATATGCAAAAAGGATATTGCAGGATGTTTTAAGCCCTTCTTTGCGCACAGGAAACACCGATGAAGGCATTGTGGCAGCAGTAGGACAATTAGAAAGTTTGATTGCTGGAGAGAAGCTACCTGAAATAGAGAATAGTCAAACCATGAGTGGTGGCATCGATAATGTGTTTACGATGTTGGTTATGGCAGTATTTGTAGGTACGTTTTTAAAAATAATTTTTGGCCGTATTTTAGGCAGTGTTTTTACTGGTGGCGCACTGTTTGGCTTGGCCGCTATGTTTGGTTGGGGTGCTGTGATTGCTGCATTAGCTGGTGTGTTCGGTGCTTTTATATCATTTGTTTTAGGTAAAGGAGCCTTTGTTTCCGGTGGTGGCGGACGTGGTGGGCGCGGTGGCGGTTGGAGTGGTGGCGGTGGCCTTGGTGGCGGAGGGTTTGGCGGTGGCGGCAGTTTTGGTGGTGGTGGTGGCGGCTTTGGTGGTGGTGGCGCTTCAGGAAGTTGGTAAACCAAACTGGCTTAAGTGATTAATAGGAAATAAAAAAACATGAATAAGCAAAACCGATTCAAACGTCTTTGGCAACATTGGCTACATCCTCGGCAGCGTGTAGAGCGTTATTTCCCTACTGCTGGTTTGAAAAAAGTGAGTGAACAAATTGCACAATCGGAAAATCAGCATCATGGAGAAATTCGCTTTGTAGTTGAGTCGCGTTTAGCAACTGCTGCTGTTTTGCAAGGGCTAGATACTCGCACCCGCGCATGGCAATGGTTTGGCGAGTTAAGTGTTTGGAATACAGAATATAATACAGGTGTTCTCGTCTATATTTCCTTTGCTGATCGTGCAGTGGAAATTGTAGTAGACCGGGGCATTTCCGCTCAAGTACCAGATGAAAGTTGGACGGTTGTGTGCCAACATATCTTGACTAAGTTTCAACAACAGCAATTTGTTGCTGGTTTGGAATTGGGGCTTCAAGAGGTTAACCAGATTCTTATTCAGTATTTCCCCAATCAACATCCTGACCATGAAGACATCAATGAATTACCAAATGATGTAGTGTTAAGATAAATATACGCAGTCAGAAAAGAAATTGTAGTGTTTAAATATGCGATAACTTAAGGGAAGATATTCTCTATAAAGCATCAAAATTAATAAAGCCCCCATTAAGGAGGCTTTATTAGGTTAGTACAATCAAATATTAACTTGCTAGTGCAGGCATATCCAAAGTCGACATAGTGTTGGTGCTAACGTGATGATGGCTTATTTGATTGGCTGAGTGAATAATGCGCGCGCCACCTTTTTGCATATTACGTATCGCTTTATCACAATCTTCTTGGTTGAAACCACGGCTGGCACCTAGGTTTACTAAAACTTCCCAATCGCCATGCCAGCACAATTGGCGCACAGTGCATTGCAGTGTATAGTCTAAAGGTAGGCCGCCAATAATAATTCGGCTAGTATTTTTGCTTTTTAGCCACTCAATTAAGCCAGTGCTCATATTTTCGGCCATATCGTGAAAACATGCACCACAGCAATGTATGTCAGGTTCAGTGCCGAGATGTACAAGAAAATTATAATCGGTAGTGTTAGGTAAACCTGGCAGTAGCTGAAATCCTTCCGTACCAATAACGGCATGAGACTTATTTATACTAGAGCTAAGGTCTGGCTGAGACAGCTTGCGTAACTGCAGATCATTGGGAGCGTGGCTATCTTTAACCAGCACACGGTAATCAGCAAGGCTAGCTTGATGATTAAGTTCTTTTACAATATCTATGGCGCCAGCAATAGGCAGCTCAAGCGGGCATAGTTCTGAGTAAGTGCGTTGTGGCTGGATATCAATAGCGATCGTTTTCATATATATCGTCTCGTCATGTGTAGTTAACTTATAAGATAAGCGGTGCTTATTTGGTATAAACGGATTCTACAACAGAGGTTTACTTTTGTATACTATATTTTTACTTAAATGATGTTATTCAAAGTGACTAATTTTATGATTGAAATTATAGTGTTGTGATGCGCCAAGCTTGAAGACTTTATATATCAAACTGAAAACAACCGCTATTAGGCGGTTAATTGCGTTCTTAGGATAAAGAATGAATCAAAAAAGCACTGTGCTTTCGCAAAAACAAATGGCTACTTTGCTGGCGATGTTAATTGCCCTGATGCCGCTGTCCATTGATGCTTATCTGCCTGCTATTCCTAATATGGCTGAGAGTTTGGGAGCGGATATTCATAGAATCGAGCAAAGTTTAAGCACATTTTTGTTAGGTGTTGCAGCAGGCCAGTTGGTGGGTGGTTCGCTTTCTGATATTAAAGGGCGGCGAGTTATTGCGCTGAGTGGTTTGGTGGTGTTTATTATTGCTACATTTGGTTTGGCAGCAGTACAAACTGGTGAGCAATTACTAATGTTGCGAATGGTTCAAGCATTCGGTGCTGGGATGACTGTAGTAGTGGTAGGTGCGGTGGTGCGTGATCAGTATGAAGGTAGGGAAGCAGCACAAATGTTTGCGCTTATTGGAATCATTTTAATGATTGCGCCGCTTATCGCGCCATTGGCAGGCGCAGGACTACAGGCTTTGGGCGGCTGGCGGTTGATTTTTGTGTCTTTAGCGGTGTATGCAATGGTGGTTTGGGGCTTACTGCTTCGTTTTGTAAGCAAGCCGATAAAAATAGAACCCCTAAGTGCAGGCTTTATGCGCGGCGTTTTGATGCGCTATCTGCGTGTATTTAAAACACGAATAGCATTGGGTTTTTTATTTTTTCAAGCCTTTAGCTTTTCTTCGATGTTTGTATTTTTAACTGAATCCTCTTTTGTGTATATGGAGCTATATGGTGTTTCGGCTCATGCTTATGCATGGATTTTTGGCTTAAATATTATTACCATGGCAGTCTTTAATCGCATAACAGCTTGGCATTTAAAAACAGGTAGCAATGCAGAAAATATTTTATTGTGGGGTATCTTAATTCAGCTTGTGGCCAATGTGATATTGGTGACCAGCGTGCTGATAGCTGGTTTGCCCCCGCTTTGGTGGTTAGTGATGTGGATAATGATCTCGGTTGGTACACAGGGATTAATCACAGCCAATACGCAGGCTTGTTATATGACTTATTTTAGAGAAGAAAGCGGTAGCGCCAATGCAGTATTAGGCGTGTGCCAATCTTTAATTGCAGCCAGTGTGGGTTTCTTAGCAACTTGGTTACATAATGGCACTGCTTGGGTAATGACAGGTATGATGTTGTGCGCAACATTGTCTGGTATGGCGCTGTTATGGTGGTTTTCAAGACAAGTTTGGCATAAGCAGCCAGTGTTGTGATGTTTTGCGTAGACACATTAAATAGGCTACCTGAACATTAGTTTTCAGGTAGCCTATTTGTTTTTATTGTAGAATACAGGTTTGAATTTACGTTCTGTGCCAGTTAACCGAGGAAGCTATGTCTGCCGACAATAAACTTTTGCCCCATCGCGATGCTATTGATGAAATTGATACAACTGTTTTACGTTTGCTTAACGAGCGCGCCAGCCATGCCCGTGCTATTGGCGAATTAAAAGGGACGGGAGTAGTGTACCGTCCAGAACGTGAAGCGTCGGTTTTGCGCCGTATACAAGATTTAAATCGTGGCCCGTTGCCAGATGAATCGGTGGCACGGTTGTTTCGAGAAATCATGAGTGAATGTTTGGCGGTAGAGCGGCCATTAACCATCGCTTATTTGGGGCCAGCGGGTACGTTTACTCAACAAGCTGCCATCAAACATTTTGGACATGCTGCACATGCGTTGCCTTGTAATACGATTGACGAATGCTTCCGCATGGTTGAAGCGCGACAAGCTGATTATGTAGTGGCGCCAGTTGAAAACTCTACTGAGGGTTCAGTCGGTCGCACTTTAGATTTATTGTCGATATCGCCGTTGCAAGCATGTGGCGAAGTGGTGCTGCGGATTCACCATCACTTGTTAAGCAAGCAACCGCTTGGTAAAAGTGCGATTTGCAAAGTGTATGCACATGCGCAGGCTTTGGCGCAATGTCATGAATGGTTGAGCCGTAATTTGCCTGATGCAGTGCGTATTTCTGTTTCGAGTAATGCTGAAGCAGCACGCCTAGCAGCTGAATCGACTGAAGTTGGCGTGGCAGCGATTGCTGGTCAAACTGCGGCTGAAATTTATGGTTTAGATAAACTTGCAGACAGCATTGAAGATGAGCCTAATAATACCACTCGTTTTTTAGTGCTTGGCCATCAAGATACTTCGCCGACTGGTCACGATAAAACTTCTTTAGTGATATCAACACCCAATAAAGCTGGTGCGATGACTTGTTTGTTGCAGCCATTTTCAGAGCATAGTATTTCTATGACCAAGTTTGAAAGCCGCCCAAGCGGATCTGGTTTGTGGGATTACTTATTCTTTATTGATATTGAAGGTCATCAAACTGATGCGACAGTAATGGCGGCGTTGAAAGATTTAGAAAATCGGGCTTCATTTGTCAAAGTGATTGGTTCGTATCCATTGGCAGTATTGTAATTCAATCATAAGCTACCTGAAACATTATCTTCAGGTAGCCTATGATTGTAAAAAATACCTTATTACGATTCTGGTTATCTTTTAAATGATTTGAATAATTTTGCCACCAAGCATTCTATTCAATAAATCTGGATTTGTTAAAATCTGCTGCTGCTCAAAAGCTAATGCTAAAAAACCAATATTGTCGAATGTATAAAATACACGAATACCCAATATATTGGCAAAATTTGAAACTTATCAGCCCTAATGCCTACCAAATAAAGATAAGTATTAAGTCAACAAAAGGTTACCTGAAATGAATGTTCGTGATTGTGCTATCTTAGGTTTAGGTTATTTAGGTCGCCCTTTGGCGGAGCGGCTTTACCAAAACGGCTGTGCGGTTGCTGCAATTAAACACCAGCTCACCTCCGATGATATTAACTTGCCGATTAATTTAGAAGCTGCTGATCTCAATCTACAAACGTTAGATGAATTAAGCTGTTGGCCGCAATGGCAAAACAAGCCAGTTTGGATTTGCTTGTTGCCGCCCTCTGCTTTAAGCGATTATGTTGGCGTAATTGACTCTTGGCTACAGCGTGCACGTGAATATGGTGTGGAACAAGTCATTTATAGCAGCAGTACAGGTGTTTATGGTGAGGCGGAACGTATTTGCGATGAGTTTTCTGAGCTGGCACCTGCTTCTGCTAGCACTGAAAAAGTGTGTGCGGCTGAACAATTATTTATAAACAGCGGCATTCCCAATGTTGATATACTTCGCTTTGGCGGATTATACTCAGCACAACGACATCCACTTAACAGCCTGCTAA
Source organism: uncultured Neisseria sp. (assembly GCA_964563885.1). GTDB lineage: Bacteria > Pseudomonadota > Gammaproteobacteria > Burkholderiales > Neisseriaceae > CAZLYX01. The sequence goes on from CAZLYX010000012.1 coordinate 32,848, forward strand.
AGCGTCAAAACATTGCTGGAGCGCATCAGCCTGTTAATATGATACATCAAGACCGTGCCGTCTCTGCATTGGTATATGCTGCGCAACAAGCAGCAGGTATTCGTATTCGTAATATCGTAGAAAATCGACATCCGCCTAAGCATATTTTCTATGCTCAAGAAGCACTAAAACTGGGTTTACCTGAAGCCGACTTTAACAAAAATGATCAACGTGGCGGCAAAACCATCATTAGCGCTTTCCATGATTTCGACACTATTTGTGCTGTTGATTAACACTAAATTTTGGCTGACTGAAGAATTCAGGTAGCCTACACTGAGAAGAAATTTTTATGTTTGTATTACCAATTATTAATCATCTTATTCAGCAAAATAAGGAAACACAGGCAGCTTTAGCTGGCTATAACGGCATAGTGGTAACACTGATTGCTGGAGGCGTACAGTTGCACGGCGAGCTTGATGAGAATGGCTTTTTCAAAGAAACAGACCGCGTTGCCGATACAGAAATTGTTTTTCATGCTTCTGCTGTGCAAAAAATCATGCAAGGGCAAACGCCAGGAGTGGGTGATTTAAATATTAATGGTGATCAAAGCTTGGGCATGCATTTATTGCCTTTGTTTGGCAGCCTGCGCTATCACGCCAATGACGACATAGAGCGTTTGCTGGGCAGTGCTGCTGCGGGCAGTATTCACACACGAGCAACACAGGTAAAAGAAACTATAAAAAATGTAGGCCAAAGCTTGATGGGCCAAGTGACTGACTATGCCCGTGAACCAGAATCGCCAATAGTCACTCAAGCAGAGTTTAACGAATTGAGCGAAGAAGTGAATAAGCTGCGTGATGACGTTGCCCGCTTGTGCGCGCGTTTGGAGAAGTTTGATCAAGACTGGTAAAATTTATAGTATTAATATAATGATAATAAAAGGCTACCTGAATAAATATTCAGGTAGCCTTAATGTTAATTACATCATTTAAATCATAGTGTTAAATAATGTATTGGCGATGTAAAGGATTACCCTATTATCATTATTTTATGGTACGGTTGAAATGTAGGTACACTTATCGTCACTGGCTGTGTTGATTCATTGATGCTATTTTATATTGGATTTATCCAGTGTTAATTTTAATTGAAGCCAACTTAATTGGCACAGTTCATCACTATTATTCTATTACTATTACGAGCAAGCAAAGGATTTAGCTACGCCGTTGTTCAGTCTTTAATTTCTTTAGGAGAAGTCACATGGCTACCGGTTTAAACAGTTTCCAAACCTTGTCGCAGCTGCAAGTTAAAGATCGCAGCTATTCTTATTATAATTTGGCTAAAGCCGAAAATAAAATAGGCGCCATTGGCAGCCTGCCCAAATCATTGAAAATTTTATTAGAAAACCAGTTGCGCTTTGAAGATGGCAAAACCACCACTGCTGCTGATGTGCAGGCGTTGGCGGATTGGCTGAAGCAACGCAGCTCTGAGCATGAGATTCAGTTTCGACCCGCACGAGTATTGATGCAAGACTTTACCGGCGTGCCAGCGGTGGTAGATTTAGCCGCCATGCGTGATGCGATAGTAGCCGCTGGTGGCAAGCCCGAATTAATTAACCCGCTTACGCCAGTCGATTTGGTGATTGACCATTCAGTGATGGTGGATGCGTTTGGTAACGAACAGGCTTTTGGTGATAATGTTGCTTTAGAAATGAAGCGTAACCATGAGCGTTATCAGTTTTTACGTTGGGGACAAACTGCGTTTGATAATTTTCGTGTGGTACCGCCGGGTACGGGTATTTGTCACCAAGTAAATTTAGAATATTTAGCGAAAACTGTGTGGACACAAACCATTGATGGGCAGGAATGGGCTTTCCCCGATACGCTGGTGGGTACCGATTCACACACCACAATGATTAATGGCTTAGCAGTATTGGGTTGGGGCGTGGGTGGTATTGAAGCTGAAGCAGCTATGCTTGGTCAGCCTGTGTCGATGTTGATTCCAGAAGTAGTGGGTTTTAAATTAACAGGCAAATTGCCTGAAGGCATTACCGCTACTGATTTAGTGCTAACAGTTACCCAGATGCTGCGTAATCACGGGGTTGTGGGTAAGTTTGTTGAGTTTTATGGTGATGGTTTGGCTGACTTACCTTTGGCCGATAGAGCCACATTAGCCAATATGGCGCCAGAATACGGCGCAACTTGTGGTTTTTTCCCAGTAGACGAGCAAACACTGACTTATCTGAACTTAACTGGACGGTCACAACAGGAAATTGATTTAGTAGAAGCGTATGCCAAAGCACAAGGTTTGTGGCGTTTGGCGGGTGATGAGCCAGTGTTTAGCCAAACTTTAGAATTGGATATGAATACGGTGCAAGCTAGCCTCGCTGGCCCAAAACGACCACAAGACAAGGTGTTATTAGCTGATGTAGCTGAGGTATTCGATGCTTTTCACGCGGGTGAAGGTGCTGTTAAAAAAACTGAGAAAGGCCGCTTATTTAGCGAAGGAGGAGGTGGCACAGCTGTGGGTGCTAAAGCATCGTTGTGTAACGTTCTAACTGACGCAGACACCTATACTCAACTGAAAGATATCCACAACGGCGCGGTGGTCATTGCTGCGATAACTTCGTGCACCAACACTTCCAACCCCAGCGTGATGATGGCAGCAGGTTTGTTAGCTAAAAATGCTGTTGAAAAAGGATTGCAATGCCCAGATTGGGTTAAAACTTCGCTGGCGCCAGGTTCTAAAGTGGTGACCGATTATTTACAGGCAGCTGGTTTAACCGCTTATTTAGATCAATTAGGCTTTAACTTGGTTGGCTATGGGTGCACCACCTGTATTGGCAACTCTGGGCCGCTGCCTAAGGCGGTTGAACAAGCCATTGCCGACCAACAACTCACTGTGGCAGCTGTTTTGTCTGGCAACCGCAACTTTGAAGGACGTATTCATCCGTTGGTTAAAGCCAACTGGTTGGGCTCTCCGCCTTTGGTTATTGCCTATGCTTTAGCTGGTACCGTACGCATTGATATCAGTCGTGATCCTCTAGGTGTAGATGCTGAAAATAAACCCGTGTATTTACGCGACGTTTGGCCTACTCCAGAACAAATCGCTACTGCAATGACACAAGTGCGCACCGAGCAGTTTGTTCATGAATATGCACATGTGTTTGACGGTGATGCTGAGTGGCAAGCTATTAAAGTACCTGAATCACAAACTTACGCTTGGCGCGCAGATTCTACTTATATCCAACAGCCGCCGTTTTTTGATCCCAGCATTAAAGCAGCAGAGCAGGGCAATATAGTCAATGCTCGTGCGTTAGCGGTTTTCGGTGATTCGGTTACTACCGACCACATTTCTCCCGCAGGCAATATCGCAGCTGCTAGCCCAGCTGGTGAATATTTGCTCAAACACAATATTACCCCCACTGACTTTAACTCTTATGGCTCACGTCGAGGTAACCATGAGGTGATGATGCGCGGTACTTTTGCTAATATCCGTATTCATAATTTGTTGCTGGATGGTGTTGAAGGCGGCTATACGCGTTACTTTCCTACTGGAGAGCAATTGCCGATTTACGATGCTGCTATGCGTTATCAGGCTGATGAAACTGCACTAATTGTGTTGGCTGGCAAGGAATATGGCACCGGTTCTTCGCGTGACTGGGCTGCTAAAGGCACTCGCTTGATCGGCGTAAGCGCAGTAATTGCTGAAAGTTTTGAAAGAATTCATCGTTCAAACCTTATTGGTATGGGTGTGCTACCGCTTGAGTTTGCTGACGGTGCTAGCCGCGAGTCTTTAGGCATCAGCGGTAATGAAACTTTTCAAATTGATGGTTTAGACGGTGAATTAAGCCCGCATATGTCTTTAACTTTGCGCTGGCAAGATGAAGATGGGCAGCAGCACAATGCTCCGTTGTTATCCCGTATCGATACTTTGAATGAAGTCGAGTATTTCAAAGCCGGTGGTATTCTACATTATGTGTTGAAAAATCTTCTCAAAGCGCATTAACTCAGTAATATAAAAAACTGAAAGATATTTGAAACAAAAACCGCTATAAGCCAAGTAATAAAAAGCTTATAGCGGTTTTTTTATGAAAGTATTAACGTATTTTTTGATGTTTGCTGTTGAATTGTTGATATTCAAATGAAAGATAATAAAGACTACCTGAAAGTAAGTTTCAGGTAGCCTTTAATGATTGTATTTTTAAATCAATCTTTATAAAACACTTTTTACTGTGTTAACCACATTTTCAACTGTAAAGCCAAATTCTTTAAATAACTGTTCAGCTGGTGCAGATTCACCAAAGCGATTTAGGCCAACCACTTTGCCATTTAAACCCACATATTTATACCAGCCATCAGTTACGCCTGCTTCTACAGCAACTTTGGGCAGGTTAGCAGGCAAGACGCTTAATTTATATGCAGTATCTTGCTGGTCAAATACATTTGTGCTTGGCATAGATACAACATTTACTGCAATACCGTGCTCAGCCAAAGACATTTGAGCGTTTAGCGCCAACTCTACTTCAGAACCAGTAGCAATAATAACAGCCTGTGCTTGGCCAGCAGCAGCGCTCACCACATAACCACCCCGTTTGATATCGACAAGTTGTTGTTCGGTGCGCGTAATGAAGGGCAGGTTTTGACGACTAAAAATCAAACAACTTGGATGATCTACAGCCTTAACAGCTTCAGCCCAAGCCACTAAAGATTCAGCAGTATCACACGGACGCCATACAGCCATGTTGGGAATCAAACGTAAGGTGGCTATTTGTTCAACAGGCTGGTGAGTTGGGCCATCTTCACCTAAGCCGATGGAGTCATGGGTATAAACAAAAATAGGATTAATTTTCATCAACGCCGCCATGCGTAAAGCATTACGTGCGTACTCACTGAACATTAGGAATGTGGCGCCAAACGGCTTAACGCCACCGTGTAAAGCGAAGCCGTTCATAATAGCTGACATGCCAAATTCGCGTACACCGTAATGAATGTAATTGCCCCCAGTTTTGCGGGTAACAGCTACACTCTTGCTCCAGTCGGTTAAGTTTGACGGCGTTAAATCAGCCGAACCGCCTACAAACTCTGGTAAAACTTTTGCCAAAGCTTCAATGCTGTTTTGACTGGCTTTACGGGTAGCGATTTTTTCATGTTTTTCACATACTTCTTTCAAAGCCGTCGCAACATGCGCATCAAAGTTGTCTGGTAGTTTTTTGTCCATACGACGAACAAATTCAGCCGCTTGCTCTGGGAATTGAGTTTTATATTGAGCAAAGAGTTGGTTCCATTCGTTTTCTAATGCTGTACCTTTTGCTTTAGCATCCCAAGCGGCGTAAACCTCTGCTGGCACTTCAAATGGGCCGTAATTCCAGCCTAAATGCTGACGAGTAGCTGCTATTTCTTCTGCACCTAGTGGCGAACCGTGAGTTTTTGCACTGCCCTCTTGAGTAGCTGAACCTTTACCAATCAAGGTTTTACAGCAAATAATTGAAGGCTTGCTGGTTTCTGTTTGAGCAGCTTCAATGGCAGCTTTAATCGCAGTTGCATCATGGCCATTTATGTTGGGTACAACATGCCATCCGTAGCTTTCGAAGCGTTGTGGAATGTTTTCAGTGAACCAATTGTCAACTTTACCATCTATAGAAATGTTGTTGTCATCATATAAAACGATCAGCTTACCTAAACCTAAGGTGCCTGCAAGTGAGCAAACTTCGTGTGAAATGCCTTCCATTAAGCAACCATCGCCTACAAATACATAGGTATGGTGGTCAACAATGTTTAAGTTATCTTTATTAAATTCGGCTGCCAGCAATTTTTCAGCTAAAGCCATACCGACAGCATTGGCAATACCTTGTCCAAGTGGACCAGTGGTGGTTTCGACACCATCTGTATATCCATATTCAGGATGACCAGGGGTATTGCTGTGCAATTGGCGGAAGTTTTTCAAATCATCAATGGAAACGTTGTAGCCAGTGAGATGAAGCAGGCTATAAATAAGCATCGAAGCATGGCCGTTTGATAAAACAAAACGATCGCGGTTATAAAAATTAGGGTTAACTGGATTATGTTTTAAAAACTGTCCCCACAATACTTCAGCCATATCAGCCATGCCCATAGGCGCGCCGGGATGACCAGAGTTTGCTTTTTGTACTGCGTCTGCTGAAAGAAAGCGAATAGCATTTGCCAATTGAGTTGACATAGGTGAGGCCTTTATCTTGATGGAATTAACACTGTTTACAAAAGTCCTAAATTATAGGTGTGAATTGTAAAGGTAAAAAATTAACATTTAAATGGAATTATGGCACGGTTTGAGCAGACCTTACAACAAGGAGTGTGGAGAGGTGCATTTGCTTTTCAAAAAGCTAAAGTGATACAGAATAGCCTTAAAACAACCGCATTCCTTAAAAAAATGACCGCTTTTCTATAATTTGCACTTATAAAGTTAAGTAGCTTTAATATTGTTTCAAACAATAATTAATATTTGAATATTAATAGTGCTGATTTGATATTTGTTTTTCATAACAGTATGAATGATAAATGAATAATAATGATGAAGCTGAATAATAATTTTAAATTGAGCTTCTATTAAGGTTAGAAAATTAGGCTAGTTTGTTGCTGTTTGATGCATATATTATTCTACTTTAATGGAATCAAATTGTATAAACAAAGACCAAGCTGAAATGAAGTGAGCGCTTGATTTAAGCGTTACAGAATAGTGAGCTCTGTCTTACTCTAAACGGGTTATGCAAAAAAAATTTGAAGGGGTTTTTATGTTAGTTGAGATTGGCATCGCTCAAGCAGATGAGTGGGATAAAGTGGTAAAAAGCTTTAATAAGCATGAGCCTTTTTATCTACATGCTTATGCAAAAGCATTTGAAAAACATGGCAGTGGTGTTCCTGTTTTGTTGCATTATCAAAGCGGTGATTATCAGGCAATGAATGTTGTTGTGAGACGAGATGTGGCCGATGATAAACATTTCCAAGGTAGGCTACCTGAAAATACTTACTTCGATTTAAGCACACCTTATGGCTATGGTGGTTTTATGTCGGATGAAAATGTTCGACCTGAGGTATTTGAAGCTTATAACCAGTTTTGTATCGAGAGAAATTATATTTGTGAGTTTGTGCGTTTCAATTTATTTTCAAATTGCCAAGATGTTTATGATGGTGATGTTGAGACGAAAATGGTTAACGTTGTATGTGATTTAACCAAAGATGAAGAACAGATTTTTAATGAATTTAATTCAACTGCACGTCGTTGCGTTCGTAAAGGCCACAAAGTAGGTTTAGAGCTAGAAGTGAGTAACACGCTAGATGGCTTAGAAAGCTTCTTGGAAATTTATTACGACACAATGGATCGGAATCAAGCCCAAGACGCATATTATTTTAAACGTGATTTCTTTGAAACTCTACACAAAATTTCTGGCCACGTTCATTACTTCTTTGCCAAATTAGAAGGGAAAGTCATTGGCGCCAATCTTTTATTGGCCGGTGACGAGCATGCTTATTGTTTCTTAAGTGGTACACATCGTGATTATTTAAGTTACTCTCCTAATTATCTGATGATGTCAGAAATGATTTATTGGTCTAAACGCAATGGTATGAAAAAATTTGTGCTAGGTGGCGGTTATGGTGCTGATGATAATTTATTGCGCTTTAAACGCGGTTTTGCTAGTGAAGGTTTGGTTGATTTTTATATTGGCCATAAAGTTTTTAATCCAGAAAAATATGAAGAGCTGGTGGCTATGCGTGCCAACGATTCAGAGTTTGATGTTGAATCAGCGTATTTTCCTAAATACCGTGCTTAAGTTAACATGGCATCGTGTTTTTAATCTTTAAGAAAGGCTGCTTGACGCTTCAGGTAGCCTTTAGTATTTGTTGGTTTGGTACATATAGAACGACAAATGCTAGAAACTACTTGTTTAAAAACATAAATTAGCTTCCTAAAAATGAAACTTTAGGGTTAGCTATGGATTATTATGTCGATTAATGGTACTTTTAGCCTGCTTATATCAAGCATATCAGAAAAATAACTCAGGAGAATCTACAATGGCATACAGCTATACTCGCGCCGCCGAATTGCAGGTGGACGATCATTTATATCAATTCGTTGAAAAACAAGTTTTAGCTAAACATCCAAAACTAAAATCAACAGAATTTTGGCAAGGGCTGTCTGACTTAGTACATAAATTCGCGCCTCTAAACCGTGATTTGCTGGACAAACGTGACCGTATCCAATTACAGATTGATGAGTGGCACAAACACCATCCGGGCCCAGTAACTGATTTGGCTGCGTATACAGGTTTTTTAAAAGAACAAGAATATTTAGTTGACACGCCATTAGATTTTAGCATTTCTACCGAAAACGTAGACCGTGAAGTAGCTGAGCAAGCTGGCCCTCAATTGGTGGTGCCAATTAATAATGCGCGTTATGCCTTAAATGCGGCCAATGCCCGTTGGGGTAGTTTGTACGATGCGTTATATGGAACAGATGCAATTGAGCAAAGCGGTGATTTAGCACCAGGCAAAGCGTATAATTCAAAGCGTGGTGATGCAGTAATTGCATTTGCCCGTAAATTTTTAGACGACAGCATTCCATTGGTAAAGGGCAGTCATAAAGATGTACTTGCCTATCAAGTGGTGGCGGGTCGAGTGAGTGTAAAGCTAAAAGATGGCACTGAAAGTGGTTTGATTTCACCAGAACTATTTGTTGGTTATACAGGTCAAGCAGAAACACCTGCATCTTTGTTATTCCTTCATAATGGTTTACATTTTGATATTATTGTTGATAAAAACAGCACAATTGGTACACAAGATCCTGCTGGTGTAAAAGACATTATTATGGAAGCCGCGCTGAGCACGATTATGGACTGCGAAGACTCAGTTGCTGCGGTAGATGGCGAAGACAAAGCCTTAGTTTATGCAAACTGGTTAGGCTTAATGGATGGATCTTTGGTTGAAGAAGTAGAAAAAAGCGGCAAAGTCATTACCCGCAAGTTAAACCCTGATCGTGAATACACTAATGCTAGTGGCAGTGGCACATTTAAGCTGCCTGGCCGCTCATTATTGTTTATTCGTAACGTGGGTCATTTGATGACCAATCCAGCGATTTTGGATAAAGATGGCAATGAAATTCCAGAAGGCATTCTAGATGGCGTAATGACTGGTTTAATCGCACCTTTCGATTTAGATCGCAGCGACAACACCAATAGTCGTACTGGTTCAGTTTATATCGTAAAACCTAAAATGCATGGTCATGAAGAAGTGCGTTTTGCTAATCGCTTATTTGCTGCAATTGAAGAATTGACGCAACTGCCACACAATACCTTGAAAATGGGTATTATGGATGAGGAGCGCCGCACTTCGGTTAACCTAGCGGCCTGTATTTATGAAGCACGCGAACGCGTGGTATTTATTAATACTGGCTTCTTGGATCGCACAGGTGACGAAATGCACACTTCTATGTTGGCCGGTGCGATGGTTCGCAAAGGTGCGATGAGAGCTTCTAAATGGATTAGTGCCTACGAAAGTAATAACGTGCAAGTTGGCTTGGGTTGCGGTTTGCCGGGTAAAGCACAAATTGGTAAGGGCATGTGGGCAATGCCTGATTTGATGGCAGATATGCTGGTACAAAAAATTGGTCATCCTAAATCTGGTGCCACTACTGCTTGGGTGCCCTCTCCAACAGCTGCAGCTTTGCATGCACTGCACTATCATCAAGTTAACGTATTTGATGTCCAAAAAGAATTATCTGCACAAGAGCCCAAACATTACTTGGATGATTTGCTGACCATTCCTGTGGCTGAACATAGGAATTGGAGTGAAGCAGAGATTCAAGAAGAGCTGGATAACAACTGCCAAGGTATTTTAGGCTATGTTGTGCGTTGGGTAGAGCAGGGTGTTGGTTGTTCTAAAGTACCGGATATCCATGATATTGGCTTGATGGAAGACCGCGCTACTTTGCGTATTTCTAGCCAACATATTGCCAACTGGTTATTGCATGGCGTGATAACAGAAGCACAAGTGCGTGAAACGCTAGAACGCATGGCAGGCGTGGTAGATCAACAGAATGCATGCGATCCAGTATATGTACCAATGGTGGGTCGTTTAGACAGCTCGCCAGCATTCTTGGCTGCTGGCGATTTGATTTTCAAAGGCACTGAACAACCCAATGGTTATACTGAGCCACTTTTACATCATTGGCGTCGTGTTGCAAAAGTAAATTAATTAACATGATGTTGAAAAGGCTACCTGAAAGTTTCAGGTAGCCTTTATTTGTTATGGTTAAAGTCTTAATGAGGATAGTGCATAAAAGCTATTTATGTTTTGCGTCGTGCAGCCATCAGTTGCCCTATGCGAGTTAACTCCTCAGTAGGAATACTCTGTTTGCCGATTTCAAATAAATTTTCTTCGAGCTGAAGATGACGAGCGTAGGCGCTAGTAAAACGATTTAACACATCTGCATCAGGTAAATAAGATAGATTATTTTGTAAGCATGAGAATTCTTCGGATAATGCCGACCAAATATTGTGTAGCTGTTGGTGCTGTGCTTCTAGTTCGTCAATATGACTTTTGGTATGGGGGGCGTATTGAAGCAACAGTGGAAAAAAATCCTCTTCTTCGTCCAAATGATGCAGCGGTGCCGCCACATTAAAATATTGACTGATTTGTCTGATATTTTGCAACACCATCTCGTTACAACCATCTTTGACTAAGTATGAATGTAGGTTATCTAGTTGCCCGCAAAAACGCCTGACTTTATCGTGGCAGGCATAAAGCATTTCGATGGGCTCGTCAAAGGTGACGCTGCGTTGATTAAATAAATCCATCATTTTGAGTAGCAATCATATGAAAATAAGCCCAATACAACTCTATTTTTAGCCTTATGACTGTATATATGAGTGTTAGAGGACTAGTAATAAGTGTTGTGCTGTTAATAGTAACGAACAACAGATAGGATAAGCATAAGTGTAGTTATTTGCAGCTCATACCTTGAATTTGTGGTTTTGCGCCTTCGCTTACTTTAAATACGCACTGAGTACTGCTGCTGCCTGAAACAGTTACTTTACCTGCTGTTGATGCAAGACTTACTGGCTCTTTTACACCCATTTGTACCGCCGTAGCTGCCAATTTTTGGACATCATCAGTAGAATAAGCAGTATTGTTTGTACCGATCTTAATTTCTTTGGCTGACACGTTTACAGCAATAAGTAGTGCCGCAGAAGTGGCGAGAAGTGCAAATATTTTAGTTGATTTCATTTTGATTCCTTTGATTTAGGAAGAAGAGTGCTTGGGGGTGCATACAATTCACAAACTCATCATATAAGCAGAATCTAAGGATAGCAAGCAACGACAGGTGAATTTTATTTAATCTTTGTTATGCAAATTTAGCC
>CAZLYX010000013.1:0-28522 GCA_964563885.1 uncultured Neisseria sp.
TGCATTTAATGGCTAGTTGCATGGGTGGATTTATAAAATAGTATAATTTATAAGCATAAAATTACCCTCTTATTCAATTTTTTTAACCGTGCTTTATTGCAGTGTTTTTTACATCTAATTCAACTCTGTAAGCACTTTGAATTATAAAAATATTGCAAAAAATCTATAAAAATGACCGTTTGTCGCAAGAATACCAAAATGTATAGAATCATAAGCCTTACTTATTTTCGCATCCACAAGGCGTTTAACACCAACAAAACATATTAAATTAGTTAAAAATGTCAATATATTAAAAAATATTGATTGATAAGCCAAACATTGCCTTAAGGTACAAGGCTGTTTAATAAAATTAACATTGCTCATAATCGTTTATCAAGTTACGATAGCTGCTTATACCAACAACATTATAGTGTCATATTATTATGCCAAGTGCCATCATTGTTGAAGACGAAATTTTAGCTGCCGAGAGACTGCGTGTTTTGTTAAACGATTGTCAGATTGTGCTTCTGAAAACTTTCCACCATGCTCAACCAGCGCTTGATTGGCTGGGTTCACATGAAGTGGATATTGTTTTTGCTGATATCGGCTTGCCCGAAATCAATGGGCTGGAACTTGTTGAACGTATTCAACGTATAGCCAAGCGCCAACCACATGTGATTTTTACCACCGCTTACGAAGAGCATGCTTTGCGCGCATTTGAATTAGCAGCAGCTGATTATTTGCTCAAACCAATCAAACTGGCACGCTTACAAAAAGCTTTAGATCGGGTGCAAGAAAAAGACAACGAACAAGCTGATGCGTTTACGCATTTTAAAGTGTTTAACCGCGATCGAATGGTAGAAGTACCATGGCAACAAGCACGCTATTTATTGGCTGAACATAAAACAGTGTTTTTGTTTACCGGCGATGGCCAAAGCTACGAGTTACCAAAAACCTTAGTGCACTGGGAAGAAGTGTTAGCCGATAAGGTTATTCGTGTTCACCGTAATGCATTGGTGTTTCGCCATACTTTAGATTGCTTGATTCGCTTAGATGCCGATGAAGATGATGAAGGCAATGCAAGCTGGGCAGCCCAAGTATTGGATATTGCCGAACCATTGGCTGTGAGCCGCCGTCAGCTGTCGGCTATTCGCCGTATTTTACGTGATGGCCAATAAGCTCATTTAATGATGCTACATTAAAGTCTTTATCAATCATTGATAAAGACTTTTTTAATGGCTGTTTGTTTCAGGTAGCCTTTTGGTAAAACGCTTATTTAATGGCTGCTGCTAAATAAGTATTGTTCAAACCAACCCATTATTCACCCAGTATCTGTGTAAACTAAAAGCATTAAAATTTATCAATAGCTAATTGACTCTATTTATAAATCAGCCAAAGCGGTGATATTTGCTCCCTAGTATCGCTAAGTGGTTTGCTTGGTATCAGTCTGTAGGAAAACGTCATTGCATGGTTGTGCTTTTTAAAAAACATTGGCCTTCATGTGCAGGCTGCACTAACAATCAGCTAGTCAAGCGTGTATTTCTCTTATTTGTGGAAGAATCAAGAAACTTAACTACTGCGATTTTTCTGCATTATTATCGAAACTGAAGCGAGCGCGGGCTTATGTTAGAATAAGCGCCATTCTAATCATGGCTACCTGAAAGCTATATTTATGCAAAATGCTGATAACCTTTGCTGGCTCGACATGGAAATGACCGGCCTTTATCCCGAAACTGACCGCATCATTGAAGTGGCGATGATCATCACTGATTCTAATTTGAATGTGTTGGCACAATCAGATGTGCTTGTGGTGCACCAAAGTGATGAACTCCTAAACGGTATGGACGCTTGGAATACCTCTACTCACGGGCGCACTGGGCTAACCGAGCGCGTGCGTGCCTCTACAGCCTCTGAAGCTGAAGTTGAACAAAATCTGCTCGACTTTATGGCGCAATGGCTACCTGAAAAAACGTCGCCAATGTGTGGCAACACCATCCATCAAGACCGTCGTTTTATGGTGCGCTATATGCCACAATTAGAAGCTTACTTTCATTACCGCAATTTAGATGTGTCAACCCTAAAAGAATTGGCACGCCGCTGGAACCCTGAGCTAGCCAAAGGTGTGGTAAAACGCTGTACCCACCAAGCTTTAGACGATATTCTCGAAAGCATTGAAGAAATGCGTTACTACCGCGAGCATTTCCTAAAACTGCCTGCGAATCAATAAACTGGCTGCAATCATTTTTTAATTTCATTATAGCTGGTGCTACTCATGAACATCACTCATCAACCCATTTGGACTTTGCTTCAACAGCATTACGAAGCAAACAAGCATGTACACATGCGGGATCAATTTGAGCAGCATTCTGATCGGTTTGAGCAGCTGCATGAGCGTTTGCATGGCATGCTTTATGACTACAGCAAAAACTGTATTGATGAGCAGACTTTAATTTTGCTGGCACAGCTGGCCGATGCGGTTGATTTACGCAGCTGGATGGATAATATGCGGCGCGGCGACAAAATCAACATCAGCGAGCGTCGCGCAGTGTTGCATACAGCGTTGAGGCTACCTGAAGAAGCTGAGGCAGTGTATGTAGATGGTCAAAACATTGTGCCTCAAGTGCATCAAGCATTAAATCGCGCGCTGACATTTGCAGACAGAATCAACAATGGTCAACACTTAAGTGCCACCAATCAAACCATTACCGATGTGGTAAATATTGGCATTGGTGGCTCAGACTTAGGCCCGCAAATGGCAGTGCAGGCGCTAGGAGCCTATCGTCAAAATATTAATGTACATTTTGTGTCCAATGTTGATGGCGCACACATCAGCCAAGTGGTCGCCAGCTTACGCCCCGAGCGCACGCTGTTTATTGTGGCCAGTAAATCATTTCGTACTCCAGAAACACTGATGAACGCACATGCTGCACGCCAATGGTTTTTAGCTGCGGGTCATAGCGAAGCTGATGTTGGCCGCCACTTTGTCGCGGTTTCGAGTAATCTTGAAGCCACACGAGCATTTGGTATTTTGCCTGAAAACGTATTTGAGATGTTTGATTGGGTAGGTGGGCGCTATTCAGTGTGGTCAGCCATTGGATTGCCTGTTATGTGTGCCATTGGCAGCAGCCATTTTCGTCAATTTCTGGCGGGTGCTCACACAATGGATGAACACTTTTTTCAAACTGAATGGCGTCATAACATTCCTGTACTGCATGGCCTCATTGGTGTGTGGTATAACAATTTTTACCAAACAGCTGGGCATACGGTGGTGCCGTATGATCATGGTTTGCGGCGTTTCCCCGCTTATATGCAACAGCTGGATATGGAAAGCAATGGCAAGCAAACTGGCCGCCACGGTGAAACAGTGGATTGCGCCACAGGCCCGATTATTTGGGGTGACGAAGGTGCAAACTGCCAGCATGCTTATTTTCAATTATTGCACCAAAGCCAACGCTTAATTTCAACCGATTTTATCGTACCGATGAGAAGCCATTTTCCTATTGGCCATCAACATGAATTTTTAGTGGCCAATGCCTTTGCTCAAGCCGAAGCATTGATGGTAGGCAAAACACTGGCAGAAGCAGAAGCAGACTTGGCACATTTATCCGCCGAAGCTCGAGCTATTTTAGCGCCACAAAAAGTGTTTCCCGGCAATCAGCCCAGTACCAGCATTGTGTTTGATGAGCTAACGCCATTTAATTTAGGCATGTTGCTGGCAATGTATGAGCACAAAGTTTTTGTGCAAGGCATTGTTTGGGGTATTAACTCATTCGATCAATGGGGCGTGGAATATGGAAAAGTGCTGGCAAAAGCCATCTTGCAACAATTAAATGCTGACGAGTCTCCACAACGCAATAGCTCTACCAACGCGTTAATTGCGTTTTATAAAGATTCGCAAACCAACAGTTAAACATTAACCCTTATTCTAAAGGCTGCCTGAAACTTTTTTCAGGCAGCCTTTTAAAATAAAACCAGTTTGAAACAACAAACAGGCTACCTGAAAAACAGTTATAATCTGCTGCATTGATTTAATTACATAATAAAAAGTATAAACCATGACCCAACGTAAAATGCTCGTCACTTCTGCGCTGCCATATGCCAATGGCAGCATTCATTTAGGCCATATGGTCGAACATATTCAAACCGATATTTGGGTACGCTTTCAAAAACTGCGTGGCCATGAATGCTATTACTGCTGCGCCGATGATACTCATGGCACGCCTGTTATGTTGGCTGCTCAAAAACAAGGCTTAGCGCCTGAAGACATGATTGCCCGTGTGCGTGAAGAACATTTGGCCGATTTTACTGGCTTCGGCATTGGCTATGATAATTACTACAGCACGCACTCGCCTGAAAACAAAGCCTTTTCTGAATACATTTATCAAGCCCTTAAAGCCGATGGCAAAATTGAAGCACGCACCATTGAGCAGCTATTCGACCCCGAAAAAAATATGTTTTTGCCTGATCGTTTTGTAAAAGGCGAATGTCCAAAATGTCATGCCAAAGATCAATACGGTGATAACTGCGAATCATGCGGTACGACTTATAGCCCTACTGAGCTAATCGATCCTTATTCTGCCATTTCTGGCGCCAAGCCCATCTTAAAAGAGTCTGAACACTATTTCTTTAAGCTTGGCGAATGTGCAGACTTTCTAAAAACATGGACTTCAGGCAGCACCACCTTGAGCGATGGCCATGTACAGCCCCATTTACAAGTTGAAGCCTTAAACAAAATGAAAGAATGGCTGGGCGAAGAGGGAGAAAGCACCTTATCAGATTGGGACATCAGCCGTGATGCACCTTATTTTGGCTTTGAGATTCCTGATGCACCAGGCAAATATTTTTATGTGTGGCTGGATGCGCCAATAGGTTATATGGCATCGTTTAAAAATTTATGTGATCGCATTGGCATCAATTTTGATGACTTCTTTAAAGCCGATAGTAAAGCCGAGTTGTATCACTTTATTGGCAAAGATATTTTATATTTTCACGCGCTGTTTTGGCCGGCGATGTTACATTTTTCTGGCTTTCGCGTGCCAACCAGCGTATTTGCCCACGGCTTTCTAACTGTAGATGGCCAAAAAATGTCGAAATCACGCGGCACTTTTATCACGGCACGCTCTTATCTTGATGGCAAGCTTAACCCTGAATGGATGCGCTATTACATCGCCGCTAAGCTCAACAGCCACATCGAAGATATTGACCTTAACCTGCAAGACTTTATTACCCGCGTAAACAGCGATTTAGTAGGCAAATACGTCAACATTGCTGCGCGTGCATCTGGTTTTATTGCCAAGCGTTTTGAAGGCAAATTATTAGATGTTTCAGGTAGCCCATTATTGCAAAAACTAACTGACAAATCAGAGCCTATCGCTGCCGACTTTGAAGCCCGTGAATACGCTAAAGCTTTGCGCGAAATCATGGCGCTGGCCGACACAGTGAATGAATATGTAGATGCCAACAAACCATGGGAGTTGGCCAAACAAGAAGGCCAAGATACACAACTACATAAAGTATGTAGCGAACTTATCAATGCTTTTAAAACCTTAAGTGTGTATTTAGCACCAGTATTGCCGAATGTAGCAGCACAGGCAGCAGCATTTTTGAATCTGCCACAACTCACCTGGGCGCATGCCAGCCAAACTTTACCTGCCGGCCATGCCATCAATAAATATGAACACCTAATGCAACGAGTGGAGCAAACACAAGTGGATAACTTAATCGAAGCCAATAAAGAAAGCATTCAAGCCGCCGCTGAAAGCACACCAGCTGCCGAAACCAACCAATACGCAGCTGTTGCCGAGCAATGCTCGTTTGACGACTTTATGAAAGTGGATATGCGTGTGGCCAAAGTATTGAATTGTGAAGCGGTTGAAGGCAGCACCAAATTACTAAAGTTTGATTTAGATTTTGGCTTTGCCCAACGCATTATTTTCTCTGGTATTGCCGCCAGCTATCCTAATCCTGCTGAATTAAATGGCCGCATGGTGATTGCCATTGCCAACTTTGCGCCGCGCAAAATGGCAAAGTTTGGCACCTCTGAGGGCATGATTTTGTCTGCCGCCACAGCCGATAACAAACTAATGTTGTTAAACGTTGATGCTGGTGCTCAAGCAGGCGATAAAGTAGGCTAAAACATCTGGTTATCTCAGCAAAAAACTTTATAAAAAACACAGGTAATCGACTATGAATGTTTTTAGCCATCCAGATTTTGACAATCATGAACAGGTTTCATTTGTATGCGACCCTGCAACGGGGCTTCGCGCTATTATTGCCATTCACAACACCTCGCGCGGCCCCACTCTTGGCGGCTGCCGCATGTATCCTTATGCCAGCGAAGAAGAAGCCTTGCGTGACGTGTTGCGACTATCTAGAGGCATGACTTATAAATCAGCGCTGGCCAATCTGGATTTAGGCGGTGGAAAAGCGGTTATTATTGGCGACCCACATCAACACAAAACTGAAGCCTTGCTTGAAGCGATGGGGCGTGCAGTTGATAAACTGGGCGGCCAATATATTATTGCTGAAGATTCGGGCACCAGCGTTGCCGACCTAAAAGTAATCGCACGTCACACTCAACACGTTGCCGGCATAGCCAGCGGCTTGGGTTTTGATGGCAAACCTACCGATGGCGACCCTGCGCCAGCCACAGCCTACGGCGTTTTTGTAGGCTTAAAAGCAGCAGTTAAACATCGTTTAGGTCGCACAGATTTAACCGGCCTAAAAGTTGCCATTCAGGGCGTGGGCAATGTGGGCTATTTGTTGGCTCGTCATTTAAACAATGCTGGCGCTGAGCTTTGGGTATACGACATCCGCCAAGAAAATATGGACAAAGCGATAACAGAATTTGGCGCCAAAGCGGCCACTGCAGAAGACATCTTATTTTTGCCTGTAGACGTTATCGCGCCTTGTGCTTTGGGTGCCATTCTCAACGGCCACAGCATCCCCAAGCTGCACGCACAGGTGGTTGCGGGCGCTGCTAATAATCAATTGGCAACACCAGCAAATGATCTTGACCTGCTGAAAAGAGGCATTCTTTATGCGCCAGATTTTGTTTTAAATGCGGGTGGCATCATTAATGTATTTTATGAGCATTCAAATCAAAATACTGACAAGATATGGTCACACATAGAAACGATTTCTGAAACTTTAAACGAGATATTTACTCGCTCAGATCGAGATAAGCGCCCAACAGGTGAGATTGCCAACGAGCTGGCTGAAGAGCGTTTTTCTAAAAAATCCAAAGGCAAGCATCTGTAAATCAGCATGAACATAAAGCATGGTTTGTTGATAAAACGACTGATCAAATGTCTTATCAAACTACACGCTATAACCATTAATAAAAGGCTACCTGAAATACTCTTTCAGGTAGCCTTTTATTATATTACTCATAAAGCCAATATTAAGGCAAAACAAACTTTTTGTTACTCATAAAAACCATTTGCTTAACAACACGCTATAACCATTAATAAAAGGCTACCTGAAATACTCTTTCAGGTAGCCTTTTACGGTGATACTGAATATTAATCAGCGATTAATCTCTTTATCAGCAATATCGGTACGATATTGCATGCCAGCAAAGCTGATTTTCTCTAACGCTTGATAAGCTTTGGTTTTGGCCGCTGCCACATCATCGCCTAAACCCACCACACACAATACGCGTCCGCCATTGGTAACAATCTCACCTTTTTCATTGCTTGACGTGCCCGCGTGAAACACTTTGCCAATTTGGTTGGCGGCATCTAAGCCGTTAATCACATCAAGCTTGCGGGGGGTTTCCGGATAATTTGCTGCTGCCAGCACCACACCAACGGCGATTTGTGGACTCCATTCAGCGTGTACGCTATCAAGTTTACCCGCGATGCCTGCTTCAATTAAGTCGACAAAATCGCTGTTTAATCGGCTCATAATTGGTTGGGTTTCTGGGTCACCAAAGCGACAGTTAAACTCAATGGTAAAGGGTGCGCCATGCTCATCAATCATCAGGCCAGCGTATAAAAACCCAGTAAACTCATGGCCATCAGCTTTCATGCCACGCACAGTGGGCAAAATAATTTCATTCATGGTGCGCTCGTACACAGCAGGTGTAACCACTGGCGCGGGGCTGTAGGCGCCCATGCCGCCAGTGTTGGGGCCATCATCGTTATCGAACAGGCGTTTGTGATCTTGGCTGGTGGCCATCGGTAACACATTATCGCCATCTACCATCACAATAAAGCTGGCTTCTTCGCCTTGCAAAAAGTCTTCAATCACCACGCGTGCGCCAGCATCGCCCATTTTGTTGCCTAACAACATATCGTCAATGGCGGCATGTGCTTCATCTAAAGTCATGGCCACAATCACGCCTTTGCCCGCAGCCAATCCATCGGCTTTAATCACAATTGGCGCACCTTTGCGGCTAACATAATCTCGCGCTGCTTGAGCGTTTGTAAAAGTTTGATATTGGGCAGTGGGAATGCCATGTTTTTCCATGAAGGCTTTAGCAAAATCTTTGGAGCTTTCAAGTTGAGCTGCCGCCTGAGTGGGGCCAAATACAGCCAAACCAGCAGCACGAAAATCGTCAACAATGCCCGCTGCTAAAGGTGCTTCAGGGCCAATAACGGTAAACGAAATGTGTTCACGTTGGCAAAAATCAATCAACTCAGCATGCGCACTCAATGCCAGATTGCACAGCTTAGCCTCGGTGGCTGTGCCCGCATTACCAGGCGCAACAAACACTGTTTCTACTTTTGGTGATTGCGCCAATTTCCACGCCAACGCGTGCTCGCGGCCGCCACTGCCGATAACGAGAAGTTTCATGTTGCTGCTCCTAAGAATATAGTAAGGTAGATTTTGGCAAGAATTATACCTGATTTTAGCGCTACTTTTTCCGCTTTCAGATAGCCTAAGTTGATGATTGCGGCAATTTAAAACAAGCCGCTGATGGAGCCATGCTCGTCAACATCAATTCTTTCAGCAGCGGGAGATTTAGCCAACCCGGGCATTTTCATGATGTTGCCACACAGCGCCACCACAAAACCAGCACCCGCAGACACAATAACCTTGCTAACGTTGATGCGAAAACCCGAAGGCCGACCAAGCAATTGTGGATTATCGCTTAACGAAAAAGGTGTTTTGGCCATGCACACCGGCATCTCGCCAAATCCATGTTTTTGCAAACGGGCAAGCTCTGCCACCGCTTGGGCACTAAAATCAACATCTTCAGCACCGTAAACATTTTGGGCAATGGTGCGAATTTTATCAGTAAGGCTACCTGAAAGCTCGTAGGTGAAGCGAAAGTTTTTGGGCTGCTGCTCAAGAGTGTTTAATACTTTACGGGCTAAATTTTCACCACCCGCACCGCCTTTACTCCACACTTCTGTTAAGGCTACCTGAACACCTTGTGCAGCACAGGCAGCTTGAATGGCGGCCAACTCAGCATTGGTGTCAGACACAAACCGATTTAACGCCACCACCACTGGCAAGCCAAAGGTATTTTGTAAGCCATCTAAGTGTTTGAGTAAATTGGGCATACCCCGCTCAAGCGCCGCTAGGTTTTCAGTGTTTAAATCAGCACGCGCCACGCCGCCGTTGTATTTTAATGCACGCACTGTGGCCACCACCACCGCCACATCGGGCGTAAAACCAGAAAATCGACATTTAATATTACAGAATTTTTCTGCGCCTAAGTCAGCACCAAAACCCGCCTCGGTTACAGCAAACTCACCCAAATGGCGCGCCAATTGAGTTGCAATAATAGAATTACAGCCATGTGCAAGATTGGCAAATGGGCCACCGTGTACCAACGCTGCCGTGCCCGCTATGGTTTGCACTAAATTGGGCTGGAGCGCATCTTTCAATAATGCCGTCATGGCACCGTGTGCGTGTAAATCACGAGCAAATACGGGGCTGCCATTGTGTGTGTAGGCCACCAAAATATTGCCCAAACGGGTTTTTAAATCAGCCAAATCAAGCGCCAAACAAAATATGGCCATCACTTCAGACGCGGCTGTAATATCAAAACCATCGCTGCGCTCCACGCCATCAGTGCCACTGCCCATACCGCTGATAATATGACGCAATTGTCTATCATTCATATCAACCACACGTCGCCAAACAATCTGGGTGGGGACGATATCTAAAGCATTACCCTGATAAATATGGTTGTCTAACATGGCCGACAACAGATTATGGGCAGAGCTGATGGCATGTAAATCGCCCGTGAAATGCAAATTAATGTCTTCCATTGGCAGCACTTGTGCGTAACCACCACCCGCCGCGCCACCTTTAATGCTGAACACCGGCCCCAACGAAGGCTCGCGTATCGCCACTATTGCGCGCTTGCCAAGCCGATTGAGCGCATCAGCCAAGCCTATGGTTACTGTGGTTTTACCCTCGCCAGCAGGCGTAGGATTGATGGCCGTAATTAAAATCAATTTACCGCATTGGGAAGGCAATTTAAACGCAGCCTGCGGATTAATTTTGGCTTTATAACGGCCATATAGATTGAGATCATGCTCATTCAAACCCAGTGTCGCCGCAATGGTTTGTATCGGTTGCATGACAGCTTGGCGAGCAATATCGGCATCGGAAAGTTGGGTCATAGACGTTTTAGCACCACACATTAAGAAAGACATTCATTATAAGCATGCTCTTTTGTAAAGCAAAACAGACAAGCAGTCCATACTTGGTTTGATTAAGAATTCGCTTGATTGTGTTGTTAGCTTGCTGCCATTGTTGCGTGTAAAAAGAGCGATCATTAGATAGAGTTAAAATCTGCTGATAAACGTTTCTAAACTCAAAAAGCTACCTGAAACATTTAAATAGGTTCAGATAGCCTTTTTTGATGAATATAATATCCACTTTATCAATATTTATCGCACCATAAGACGATTCATTTTTAATCCACCACGCACTTTTTCTAAGTCACAATAAACCCCTCGTCAACATATTGAACATGACTACCGTATATACTGATGCTCTTGGCTTAAAGTTTAGCTTATGCGAAGCTTTAAAGTTGGTGGAAACCAGTGCCACAAACTATAATATGAATATATAAATATTGCTGCGAAACATCATCCGGTTGAATGCTTGGTTACAAATAACCACATTTCTAGATATAAAATCACTGCCCGATTTAAACGCAGCAGCAAAAACCCCTATCCCAAGATGTCTACATCTCAAGTGGCTAAATTCGAAACCATCTATTGAAGAAGGCAATAAAATGAACCAAACTCAAAAAAATACACTGTTATTTGTCGGTGCAGTATTGGTATTATCTAGCTTAGGTTTTACCGCTTATAACTCACATACCACGTCGAAAGCGGCACAAGCAACTTTGGAAATTGCCCAAAAACAAGCCGAAGATGCCAAAATCCAAAGAGCCAAAATTGAAACCGCAGCGGCAGAAGCTGTGCGCTTGCAAGAAGAGCGTTTAACGCACAAAAATCCACAAGAAAAAACGTTAGCAGAAACACCTCCCCAACATTCAGAGCAAACTCAGGTTGCTCTACATGCTCCAGCTACTTCAAAAATTCAAGTTCCTCAAAAAAACCAAAAAACACGCGCCATTCAAAAAACACGTACACCACAGAAAACCGAAAAAGCTCGAGCAATTCCAAAAGCTCAAGCCGCTCCAAAAATCAAAAAAACTCAAGAAGCAAAATCCAAAGCGGCCAATCCAATCATAAATGCTGCTGAAGGCCAATTTAAAAAACCAGCTGAGTCTTCTCCGATATGGAATCCGCCCCAATCAAATTAACGAGTATATTAAGCAAAGGGTAATTAACTATTAATCAATAGTTAATATAAAAAACCTAACCAGCACCGCAGCAGAAATCAAAGCGTGTTTAGAAGCTGTTTAAATGAACAACCCAAAACACGAGGATTGATAATTTAAACAGCCCACTCTAAAACCAACGGTTTTCAGGTAGCCTTTTATAAAGCAAACCCAAGCTAAACTTAAACAACAAAAGCATCAAACATTCAATAATCTACTTTTCTGCTTACATAGAGTTTAATAAGCATCAACCTAAATAAGCGATGGATTTTCAAGCGGGCTTATCTTCCTTGAATATATTTGGATTAAGCGCGGCTACATTTTTTGTAGCCTAAAAAAGAAGGCTACGAAAATAAACACTTAGCAGAACACCGAGAGGGCAACATGAACGGATTATATTTAATGATTGCGCTGATTAGTGGCACAGGTCTAGCAGCACAAGTGGCCATTAACAGCCGTTTAAGTGCTGGCTTGGGTAGCCAACCCGTGGTGGCATCTATGTTTTCATTTGCCGTGGGAACGCTGTGTTTGCTGGTGGTGTCTTATTTTGTAACCGATTGGCAAGCCGTTGCTGTCGATGCCAGCAAACAGCCGTGGTGGCGCTGGGTAGGCGGTGCAATAGGTGCTGTGTTTGTGACTACTTCGATATATTTATCACCTAAAATTGGCGTAAGCAACACCGTGTTTTTGTTTATTATCGGCCAGCTATTCATGGGCATGGCCATCGATCATTTTGGCTGGCTTGAGATGCCCGTGCGGCCGCTGTATTGGTGGAAGCTCACCGGTATGGCGGTGATGATGCTGGGCTTATCATTGTTTATGTTTGGTGAGCGCTGGTTTGGGCGTAGTTAGCATTTGATTAGAAAAATATACAAAAAGGCTACCTGAATGCTTTGGTTGTTTTGTGTGATATGAATGAAACATGGCGCATGTAATGGCGTTTATAAATTTGATTTTTTATTTGTAACATCAGTTTTATAAATAAGCACATAGTAGCTATTCCAATTAAATTAAAACAATAAGCGAAGCCATCACATAATAGTCAAAAGCAAAACAAGCTCAGCCAAACAATCAAAATATCTTTTAATAACACTTTATTAGCAAATGAATACAAATCGCCACATATTAAGACATTTAGCGTGTGTGATAGGCTTTATAGTCACACTGATATCTGGTACAGTAAAGACTCAATCACTTGTCGGGAGTCTTTTATGATGTATTACGTAGACATGCCAAGCGCCGAGGAAATCGGTGATCTAAATTTAGTTCGTTCTGATGCTTGTATTTCAATTTATCTGCCTACTACACCAGTGTCTCGCGATACTGAACAGAGCCGTATTCATTTAGGTAATCTGGTTAAAAAAGCTGTTGCCCAGCTGGAGACTGCGGGTTTGGACAAGCGACGGGTATTGTTGTTGCAAGAGCAGTTTGCTGATTTGTTAGACGATGATGATTTTTGGAGCCATCAGGCCAACAGTTTAGCGATTTTGGCAACCCCAGAATCTCTTCGCACTTATCGAATGGTCAATAAGCTCACTGATGTTGTTGAAGCATCGGATCGTTTTCACCTTAAGCCGCTGCTGCGCGCGATTACATTTCCGCATGCTGCTTATATTTTGGTTCTTTCAGAAAATGCTGTGCGCCTAATTGAAGCGTCTTCAGATTTGCCTGCGCTCGAGGTTAATGTTCCAGATTTGCCAACTGATGCAGCTACTGCTGGCGGCAAGGCCACCAATAAAGATTATTCGGGTGTTGGCCATAGACATGGCTCTCAAGGGCAGAACTTTCATTTAACCCGCTATGTGCGCAAGATTGATGCGGCGCTGCGCCCCATTTTGATGGGCTCAGATCTGCCGTTAATATTGGCGACCAGCAAGCCTTTAGAAACTTTGTTTCGTTCGATTAGCGTTATTCCCGCGCTGCCCAATATTATTGTAGGCAATCCTGATCGCTTGACTGAATCTGAGTTAGCAAGTGCGGCAAGGCCTGTGTTGGATGCTCATTACGCAGAGCAAATTAAAGAATTTCACCAATTATTTGATGCGCGCACAAGTCAAAATCGCACCACCACTGATATTTCAGATGCCGCTCGCTTGGCTACGTTTGGTGGTATTGACAGGCTTATGGTTGATATTGATGGCGTAGTTGATGGGTTTATTGACGATGAAACAGGCGAAGTGACGTTTGCTAAAGAAGGCGATGCTGATAACTATGGCATAGTTGATGAAATCACTGGTCGTGCACTGCGCAGCGGCGCCAAGGTTATGGCTGTGCGCAAGGCTGATATTCCTGGTGGACATGATTTAGCCGTTATCGCACGCTACCCGATTTAAGCATGATTTAAAACAGCCACAGTTTGCTGATTATCTAATGCAACGAAGCCCTTATTATTGGATTTAATAATAAGG
This sequence comes from uncultured Neisseria sp., assembly GCA_964563885.1. Taxonomy (GTDB): domain Bacteria; phylum Pseudomonadota; class Gammaproteobacteria; order Burkholderiales; family Neisseriaceae; genus CAZLYX01. Next base: position 14,146 of record CAZLYX010000013.1, read on the forward strand.
GCTTCGTTTTTTCACACACTTTTTGCCATGGTTTTGGTGGCTTAAATGGTTTAAATAATGGCAAAATTTCTGCTATTAATGCTTGGCTTTAAAACCAAATAAGTGCTGCTGGGTGGCAAACCAAGCGCCAGCGATGCCCAGCGCGGTAACGATAAATAATACTGCTGCCACTTCCCAGCTATGAAAGAAACGCCAGTCGATATGCAGGCCGTAAGGTTTGAAAATTTGGTTTACCAACGGCTGGCTAACATTCATCAGCCATGCACACAAACCAATACTGATGCCGCCAGCGAGCAGGCTTTGCCAAGCTGCTTGGTATAGAAACGGGCGGCGGATAAATGAAGCGGGGGCACCCAATAGCTTGGTGATTTCAATTTCATCTTTACGGCTTAAAATTTGTAAGCGAATGGTATTGTGCGCCACCAAAACAAAAGCAATGCTCAAAGTAGTGGCCAAAAACCATAATATTTTGTGTACAAAATCATTGATTTGATACATGGTTTGCATCCATTCGGTGTCGAGCTTAGTGCTTTCTACCATTGGCAATTTGTTTAACTCGTTTTGCAGATTTTGCATATCAGTGGGTGCTAAACCAGCCTCAGGGCTAATAATAAATACATCGGGAAGAGGGTTTTCATCGAGCATAGACACCAAATCTTGGCCGCCCATATTGCTTTGTAGCTCGGCTAAACCATCTTCCTTGCTGACAAAGTTGTTTTTCTCAATGCGTTGGTCTTGTCCGAGTAGATTTTTGACTACGTCGGTGTCGCTCGTGTCGGCGCTTAATTCCATGTATAAGGTGATTTTCGGCGCTTCATTCAGCTTACCAATCACCGCTTGGCCGCTTTGTACGCCCAAATACAACGCTAAAGGTAAGGTCATGGCGATAGAAAGCATCACCAAAATCAGCAGTGTGCCCAATGGCTGTTTGAGAAACTGGCGCATGGCATTGCGCGCGGATTCTGTGTGTAAAGACAGATAATGTTTCATGCAGAAAACCTGCCTTCCTGTAAGCGCAAGATGCGGTGGCCATAATTGGCCATCAAGGTTTCATCATGTGCAGCCACAATGACTGTGGTGCCAGCTTGGTGGAAAGTTTTAAAAAGCTCCATGATGTCGAATGCGTAGGCGCTATCTAAGTTTGCTGATGGCTCATCGGCAATCAGCAAACTTGGCTGATGCACTACGGCACGGGCGATGCACAGACGCTGTTGTTCACCGCCAGATAAGGTAATTGGGTCGGCATGTTCTTTGCCTGTTAAACCCACTTTGGCAATAGCAACTTTGGCACGCGCTTCTGCCTGTTTGTGATCGTAACCAATGATGCGCAAAGGCAGTAATACGTTTTGTAATACGTTACGATCAAATAGAATTTTGTGGTCTTGGAAAACGATGCCGATATGCTGACGCAGATAGCCAAGTTGGTTATCGTTGAGCGCGCCGATATCTTGATTGTTCATTCTCACTTTGCCTGAAGTGGGCTTGGTGATGCCAGAAATGAGTTTGAGCAGGGTGGATTTGCCCGCGCCAGAATGACCAGCTATAAAAATCATTTCGCCTTTTTCAATGATAAAGCTAACGTTTTTTAGGGCATGGAATCCGCCGGGGTAGGTTTTGGAAACTTGTTCAAAGCGAATCATAGGGTTGCCGTTAAGAGGAAGTAGGTTAACGCTGTGGGAAAGCGTAATAACAGGTTGGCGTAATTATACCGAATTTGGGTGAGTTCCGTTGAAAAATGATGATTTAACAACGCATAAGGCTACCTGAAACTAAGCGTGTAAATGTTCAGGTAGCCTTTTTGTACAATAAGCTATTCGATAATATTTATAAAGTACGCTCAAGCAAATTAAGCATGTTTTGCCAAGCAATACTCGCTGCGGCTTCGTTGTAGGCTAAATCTGCTTTGTTTTTTTCGCCATTGTGGGTGGCTTGTGGGTTGGTGAAGCCATGTTTGGCGTTTGGGAAAACGTCTACAGTGTATTGCACTTTAGCAGCGTTCATTTCTTGCTTAAATGCAGCAACATCATCCATGCTTACTAAAGTATCTTGTTCGCCATGCTCCACCAATATTTCAGCTTTAATAATGCCTTCTTGTGCTGGCGCAATAGGGGCAAGAATGCCATGAAAGCTGGCTACGGCTATTAAGTGAACACCACGACGTGCCATATCCAACACCACTTTGCCGCCAAAACAAAACCCAATAGCACCAACGCTTAGTGGGTTAACTTCTTCTTGAGTCGACAATGCTTTTAAGGCTAATTCGGTGCGCTCAGCTAATGTAAGCGGCGAAGACAGCACCTCTTCCATCCACGTTTGTGCTTGCTGGGCATCGTCAGTGAGGCGGGCGTTGCCATATAAATCCATCGCCAATGCGGCATATCCCGCTTCAGCCAAACGCTCGGCTGATTGCTTGGCAAAATCACTCAAGCCCCACCATTCGGGCGCCACCAATACGCCAGACAACTCTAACGATGTCTGTACTGGCAAGCACAAATAGCTTTCGAGGGTTACGCCATCGGCAGTGGTATAGGTGAGGGTGCGAGTAATAATATTGCTCATGGTGTGCTCCTTATGTGGGGGTTTCAGACTTTCAGGTAGCCTATAATGACATGCAAGTATCAATAAAGGCTAGCTGAAAAAAATATTGACACTTAAAAACAATAGGCTACCTGAATGCGTTTCAAGTAGCCTATTGATTAATGTTCGTCAAACAAAGCATCAACAAACGCGCGCGCAGTAAATGGCCGCAAGTCATCAATACTTTCGCCCACGCCGATATAGCGTACTGGAATTGGGCGACTACTGGCCAGCGCAGCTAAAACACCGCCTTTGGCGGTACCATCAAGTTTAGTGACAATTAAGCCAGTTACGCCTAAAGCATCGTCAAAAGCAACCACTTGGTTTACCGCGTTTTGACCAATATTGGCATCGAGCACCACAATAATTTCATGCGGCGCATCGGGCATTGATTTTTGCAGTACACGTTTTACTTTTTTAATTTCTTCCATTAAATGTAGCTGAGTAGGCAAACGGCCTGCGGTATCGGCCAACACCACATCTATACCCCGCGCTTTCGCCGCTTCTACAGCATCAAAACACACCGCTGCAGAATCGCCCGTTGCTTGCGAGATAACGGTAACGTTATTGCGCGTGCCCCATTCTTGCAACTGCTCACGCGCTGCCGCGCGGAAAGTATCTCCAGCAGCAAGAATCACTGATTTACCTTGTGCTTGGAAAAATTTGGCCAATTTGCCAATAGAAGTGGTTTTACCTGCGCCGTTTATGCCCGCAATCATGATGACGAAAGGCTGGCCTTTATTGGGGATTTTTAGCGGTTGTTCGAGCGGCTTAATAATATCATAAACTGCTTCTTTTAAAGCTTGACGCAACTCGGTGCTGTCTTTCAAACCTTTTAAGCTTACCCGTTTGCGCACATCGGTCATCAGCGCTTCAGTGGCTTCAATGCCCATATCGCTGGTGAGCAACACGGTTTCCAGCTCTTCATATAAATCTTCATCAATTTGGCCGCCGCCCAGCACGCCGGCCAGCGATTTTGCCATTTGATTGCGCGATTTACTAAGGCCTTTTTTTAGTCTTGCTGCCCAGCCAACTTTCACTATTTCATCTACAGCCTCATCTTCTACTATAGCTGGCGGATTAACCAATTCTGCTACCGTGGCAATGCTGTCTGCTTGATGAAATACATCGTTAAGCTCAAGGCTATTTAATTCTGCTGGGGTTTCTTGCAGTGGTATGTTTTGGGTTGGCTCTTCTGCATCAAGCCGTGTGTGTATTTTAGCAACAGGTGCCTCTGGGTCAAGCTGTTCAGGTAGCGTTGATTCAGGATTAACAATATCAGCAATTATTTGGCTAACTGGATTACTAGCCTCATGCTCGGCAACAGCAGCTCGTTGCTCTTCGCTCAGGGCCGCAGCCGCTTCAGTGGCGCTAATGGCGGGAGCAGCTGTATTTTGGGAAGGTGTAGATTCGGGGCTCGCTATGGGCTTGCTGGGTGCTACTGTCTCAGCTGGAGTGCATTGCTCGAGATTGGTCTCGGGCGTTTCCGGTTTTTTCTTGCGTTTGAAGAAGCTAAGCATGGTGTTCTCGTTTGGGATCGTTTAATGATTAAATATAGGGTTGATTGTAACGTAAATCAACCACTGTGGGGCTAGCCTTGGCTTACCATGTTCAGGTAGCCTTTATGTTATGATACTTTGCTTAAATACGCATTTTATTAAAGACTTTACCCTAATCAAAAGCAGGCTACCTATTAAGCATGTAGCCGCTTCAATACCACCGTATTGCACATGAATGGATGGGATTATGTTTAAACGTATTACCTTAATTACATGCTTAGTGGCAAGTTCGCCAGCATGGGCTGAAACGCTGTCACACACCTTGCTAAATGGCATGAAGGTTATCATTAAAGAAGATAAACGTGCGCCAGTGGCGGTGTCACGCATTCACTATAACGTGGGCAGCGCCGATGAAGAACAAGGCAAAACTGGTTTGAGCCATGCGCTGGAGCACTTAATGTTCAAAGGCACAAGCAAAGTGCCCAGTGGCGAATTTAGCCGCCGCGTGTCTTCTTTAGGTGGCAGTGACAATGCTTACACCAAAAATACAGCTACGGTTTATTTTGAAACCGTGGCCGCCAAAAACCTGCCCGAAGTGCTAAAAATGGAGGCCGACCGCATGGTTAACCTCAACTTTAGCGACAAAGATTTTTTAAATGAAATGAGCGTGATTCGCGAAGAACGACGTTTGCGTACAGAAGACAGCCCATCTGGCGCTCTGTATGAAAAGCTGCTCGATAGCATGTATCAAAAGCATTATAACCGCGCCCCAGTTATTGGTCAGATGGCAGATTTAAATACACTAAAAGCGATTGATTTACGCCGTTGGTATCAGCAATGGTATGTACCTAATAACGCTACTTTAGTGGTGGTGGGTGATGTAAATGCCACTGAGACCCTCAAAACAGTTACACAATTATTTGGCGGTTTGAAAGCCAAGCCTTTGCCACAACGGCGCGATTTGAACGAAGCACCACGCTCACAAGCGGCAACGGTGTCGATTGAACACAATACACGCCAACCGATGTTTATGTCTTTGTACAACGTGCCTAAGCTAACTAAAATCAATGACGCTGAGCCTTACGCATTGGACATGCTCAGCACAGTACTGAGTGGTAATTCTTCAAGTCGTTATAGTAAAAAACTATTGCGTGGCGAGGCGGTGGCGCTGTCGGCCAACACTTATTATTCTGGCCTTGGCCGTGATAATGGCATGTTTGGCATCACCGGCATGCCCGCTGAAGGTGTTAGCGTAGAGAAATTACACAATATGATGCTGGATGAAATTCGCCATATTGCCAAAGAAGGTGTGCCTGAAGCAGAGCTTGAGATTATCCGTCGCCAATACATCACAGATAAAATCTACGAAAAAGACAGCATTGCCAATCAAGCCGATTTGATTTTAACCTTAGAATCGGCTGGCTTAAGCTACCGTGATGAAGACGAAATTGAGCGCCGCAACTTGGCGGTAACTTCACAAGCCATACAAGATGCTGCCAAAACAGTGTTGAACGGATTCGCCACTACCGGCATCGTCAACCCGCGCAGCAGCGCTGCTGAAGGAGCAAAACCATAATGATTATCCGCCCCCGCTTTTCAGGTAGTCTTATCGTGCTGGCTTGCATGTGTTTGTTACAAAATGCTCATGCCGCCTCTATACAGCGCTGGCAAACCGCAGAAGGCACCACTATTTATCTAGCAGAACGACATGAGTTGCCTATTTTAGACATTACCGTACAGTTTAAAGGTGCGGGTGGTGCAGACAATATCAACAGTGCCAACATCGCCAAAGCGGTGACCAATATGTTAACGAGCGGCACTAAAGAATTAGATGAAGAAGCATTGAATGACCGCAGCAATGAGCTAGCAGCCACTTTTGACAGCAGCGATGGTATTGGCTCTAGTAGCCTAAGCATGCGCATACTCAGCAACAATGAGCGCTTCAATAAAGCCGTGCAGCTCATGAACGATATGATTGCACGCCCGCGTTTTGATGCTGCTGTACTCAAGCGCAATCAAGATCAAGATGTGACTGCACTTAAGCAAATGGAAAGCCAGCCTAATTACCAAGGCTGGCGAACACTCACGCTTTTAAATTATCCCGACCATCCTTATGGCTGGCGTGCTAAAGCCAATGAATCGGCTATTCGCTCAGTGACACCCAAAGATATGCACGCTTATCACCGCAGTCACTATGCCCTCGACAATGCGGCCGTGTTGGTGGTGGGCAACGCCGATCGCCGCTTAGCTGAAAAAATTGCTGCTGCTGCATTAGCGGGCTTGCCAGCTCAGAGTCAAATTAAAGCGGAGCTACCTACCGTGCCTCAACATCTTGGACAATACAAGAACATCCCCTTTGCCAACATCCAACAAACCATTGTGATGATGGGGCTGCCGTTGGTGCAACGAAAAGATCCTGATTATGTCGCACTTACTATCGGCAACTACATTCTCGGTGGCGGCAGTTTTGATAGCCGTTTAATGAAAGTACTGCGCGATCAACATGGTTTCACTTATGGCGCCTCAAGCAATCTCATGCCTATGCAGCAAAAAGGCCCATTATCGATTAGTTTTTCAACCGAAAAAGCAAAAGCCGCACAAGCATTGGACGTTACCAAAAAACTCTTGGCCGACTTTATCGCCCACGGGCCTACAGAAACAGAGCTAAAACAGGCCAAAGATCACATTACAGGCGCGTTTCCAATGTATTTTGATACCAATGCTAAGATGGCTGCCCGACTTGCCGATATGGCGCTGTATGATTTGCCCACCGATTATTTTGATACTTATCCAGCTAAAGTTAACGCACTGAGCACTCAGCAAATTAAAGAAGTATGGCAACGGCGACTAAAAGCTGCCGACATGAACATAGTGGTCGTAGGCCAATAACAAGCTCAATACCTATAATCCTTAACTAGTCAACACAACCATTAAGGCTACCTGAAACTTCTCAGGTAGCCTTGTTGTACTGATTCTCCATAACCGCTATTACGCACATGGTATGATCATCATTATGCTTGCTACTCGAATTTTAGCCTTACTGCTGCCTTGTGCCGCAGCACTTAGCTTTGCCGCCGACATAAGCACAACCTACAGCGATTACTACCCCATTGGCGATGATGGCTTAATTAACATCCGCAGCCATTGCACAGCATTGCCTTTGGCTGATGTTTGGTTTTATCACCCACATGCGAATGAAGTTACCGCCTATCAAGCTACTTTGGCGGAGTTGGCGGCGCAAGGTCGCGGCTGCTTATTGGCGCTAGAACACACTGACGGGCGCTATATCCATTTTAACAGTCAAGGCACACCAACACGCTTTGATCCTAACCGCATTTATACTGCTCGTGGGCGCGAAGCCACGCTCACTCAAGGCGGCAATCTGAGCATTTCTGCGGTACAAGCCACCTATGCCTTTGCAGAACACCTCTTAACCCGTTATCTCAATCACGCAGATTTCATCGTTGCGGTACACAACAACACCAATGGTGCCACTGATATCCACAGCTATCGCCATGGCATGCTGGGCAACGATATAGCACAAGTATTCGCATCGCCCAACCGCGATCCTGATGACTACATTTTTACCACCAATGCACAGACATTCGCATTTTTTCAGGCACGTGGCTTTAATGTAGTGCTGCAAGATAATCTGCATGTGCGTGACGATGGCTCACTGTCGGTTTATGCGGCGCGCCACCAAATTGGCTACATCAACATCGAGGCTGAACATGGGCATGAAGCCGAGCAGCGCGAAATGTTACAAGCAGCATTTGAATATATCTATTCTGGGCAATGGCGCTGAGCAGATATATTCAAACGCCATGATAATAAATATCAAGTGTTCCGTTATGCTCAAAGGCTACCAAATTTAAATTTAAGGCTACCTGAAAATAAACCTCAACAAAATGAGTTTATTTTCAGGTAGCCTTTGCTAGATTCTAAACCCAATAGGCAAAGAAATAGGCTTTTAGTGAATACTCACTAAAAGCCTATTTCTTAAACTTGGTGGGTCGTGATGGATTCGAACCATCGACCAACGGATTAAAAGTCCGCTGCTCTACCGGCTGAGCTAACGACCCAAATTAAGCGCGAATTATGGAGATATTTTTTTTAACTGTCAAGAAATTTCTTAAATTTAATATGCTATGATGTAAAACGCTAAATTTTTTGGCGTGGTTTATAGGCTAAAACGGTAAGATCTGAGAAACAAGTAGCGCAATTTTGCCGCCTATATTGCAGCACTAAAAATCTCAAAACAAACTAGGAATTTTTTATGAAAAAAGTACTTGTATCTGCCTTAATGGCATTAGCACTAGCCGCTTGTTCACAGCAAGCAAAAGAAGAAACCAAAGAAGCCACTCAAACAATCGCTTCTGATGCAGCCTCTGCAGCAGCCAGTGCTGGTGCAGCCGCAGATGAAGCAAAAGCCAGCGCTGAAGCTGCAGCACAAAATGCTATTGATGCGACTAAAAAAATTGCTGACGACGCAACTGATGCTACTAAAAAGATTGCTGACGATGCAGCTGAAGCCACTAAAAATGTTGCTGACGATGCAGTAGCTGCTGCAAAAAAAGCGGCTGATAAAGCAGCAGAAGCTGTTAAGTAATTCTCATTGTTGATGATAATGACAAAAAGGCTACCTGAACGTTTTCAGGTAGCCTTTCTTATATTCATATCTTATAAATTATAAAATCTATGCCCACATAACGTAACTGTATATTTAATATTAATTTCAATAACTTACGTTTCATTTATCAATTTCAAGATAAAATTAATTCGTTAAAAATATATGCATTCAAATAATAACAGGAGCCAAAGATGCAGCATCATAACGATATACTAAAATCACTCGCCAAAACCTTACGCCGCCGCGGTCAAACAGTTACGTGTGCTGAATCCTGCACCGGCGGTTTGCTGGCCGCAGCACTCACAGCGCTGCCAGGAAGCTCGGCTTGGTTTAACATGGGTTTTATCACCTACAGCAATCAAGCCAAGCAAAAATTAGTGGGTGTCAACGCCGATACGTTGAGCAGCGAAGGTGCCGTGAGCGAAGCAACAGTGCGTGAAATGGCGCAAGGTGCCTTGACCACCGCTAAAGCTGATTATGCAGTGAGTATTTCAGGCATTGCTGGACCAGAAGGCGGCAGCAAAAACAAACCTGTTGGTACAGTATGGTTTGGCTTGGCCACGCATACTGAGGTATATGCTCAACAACAATTATTTGAGGGTGATCGAGAAGCGATTCGTACTCAAGCAGTAACTTTTGCACTGTCTTGGCTAGCGCTTATTTGTGAAGCTTAAAATGATTTTCTGTAACAAAACCATTATAAATCAATGACCTTAATTTCATATAACACTCAAATCAAAAGGCTACCTGAACCGTACTTCGTTGTGTGGATCAGGTAGCTTTTTTTGAAACATTGACTTGTTTACCGAATATTTATTGTGTTCCAGATGCTTTTTAACACGATTTAAATAAACTATATCCATTTAGGCTACAAATTATGGTTGTGTTGCCATATGATGTTTATAACCGTCATTTTTTGATGGTTAATCTCTTTTTTAAACAATTTCTTCCACCCTAATCTGGAAATGCCCATGTCCACAAATCTTGATGGCGCAGGCCGAAAACTGTTTATACTCGACACTAATGTGCTCCTGCACGATCCAATGTGTTTATTCAAATTCAAAGAGCACGATCTCTATATTCCTATCATCACACTCGAAGAAATAGACGCCCACAAAAAAGGCCTTTCCGACGTTGCCCGCAATGCGCGCCAAACCAGCCGTTTACTTGATGAATTACTCAATGCCGACCCGAATGCACTTAAAGATGGCATTCCATTAAGTTGTACTGGCAGCAAAGAGGCACAGGGCAAGCTGATTTTGCAAACCCATATCGAAACAGCACCTTTACCTGAAAGCTTACCCACTGGCAAAAGCGACAATCAAATCTTAGCAATTGTGATGGCGCTCTCAAATAAAATCAGCAATTACGATTATGTGGCGCTGGTTTCTAAAGACATTAATATTCGCATCAAAGCGCGTGCGCTCGGATTACATGCTGAAGATTACAGCAGTGACAAAACTCTTGAAGATAGTGATATTTTATATAGCGGCTACCGCGAATTAGACGCTGATTTCTGGGCCAACAATGGCAGCCATTTAAATTCGTGGCAAGAAAAAGACAGCGTATTTTATGAAATTGAAGGTGAAGATGCCGCCAATCTATTCTATAACGAATTGCTGCTCGATCACAACGAAGACCAGACTTTACAAATACGGGTAATCGAACAAACAGGCAATCGTGCCAAACTGCAAACGGTGAAAGATTATGGCTTCAGCCGCAACAACGTGTTTGGCATCAACGCGCGCAATTGGGGGCAAAACTACGCGCTCAATTTACTTATGGATCCAGAAATCGATTTGGTCACCATTCTTGGTCAAGCTGGCACCGGCAAAACTTTGCTTACGCTTGCCGCTGCTTTGTACCAGACTTTTGATGATAAACGCTACAATGAAATCATCATGACCCGCATCACTGTGCCAGTGGGCGAAGACATTGGTTTTTTACCTGGCACCGAAGAAGAAAAAATGAACCCATGGATGGGCGCGCTAGAAGACAATTTAGAAGTGCTCACTGGTACTACAAGTGATAACAGCGATTTCAACACTTGGGCTAAAAAAGCCACCTCCGATTTAATCCGCGCGCGGATTAAAGTAAAATCGCTTAATTTTATGCGCGGCCGCACCTTTCAAAACAAGTTTCTCATCATTGACGAAGCGCAAAACCTTACTGCCAAACAGATGAAAACGCTTATTACACGCGCGGGATCGGGCACCAAAGTAGTATGCCTCGGCAACCTCGCACAAATCGATACGCCATACTTAACAGAGGGCAGCAGCGGCCTCACCTATACAGTCGACCGCTTCAAAGGCTGGCCACACTTTGGTCACATCACACTACAACACGGCGAGCGTTCGCGCTTGGCTGATTATGCAGTCACTATTTTGTAAGCATTAAGTGCTAAACTCTAAAAAGGCTACCTGAACGGTTTCAGGTAGCCTTTTACTGTTTGTATTATCCATATTAATAAAAGTCTTTTACATCATTCATCATAAAACAAACCACATGCTTGACCACCCCCGCCCAGCTGCGCGCTTTTCATTTACAATAGCCATTCTTTTGCTATCCTGATTGCTACTATGAACCGCTTGCGCCCGCTCCATACTTTATTAATCGCCCTGATTCCGCTTGGATTCTTGGCGATAATGGTGGTGGCTCCGCTGGTGGCGTTGTTTAATTACCAAGACAGTGGCACTGCTTGGATGATGTTGGCCGACGATTATATTCAATGGCGTATTGTGTGGACGGCAATGCAAGCCGTTATAACTTCTGTGTTGGTGCTGCTGTTGGGCATACCTGTAGCATGGGTGTTGGCACGCCTAGATTTCAAAGGGCGCCGTTTGATTTTGCGGTTGCTGATGCTGCCTTTTGTGATGCCAACGCTGGTGGCGGGCATGGGTGTATTGGCCTTATTTGGTGCCCACGGTTTAATTTCTTCGGGCTGGGAAGATACGCCTTATCTGCTACTTTATGGCAACGTATTTTTTAACTTGCCGGTATTAATTCGCGCTGCTTATCAAGGTTTTCTGCAAGTGCCCGACAGCCGCTTAAAAGCAGCACAAAGCTTGGGCGCCAATGCTTGGCAGCGTTTTACTCAAGTTGAATGGCCAGTATTGTTGCCGTGGCTGGCTGGTGGCGCATGTTTGGTGTTTTTATATTGTTTTTCAGGCTTTGGTTTAGCTTTGCTGCTTGGTGGCCATCACTATGCCACGGTAGAAGTAGAAATTTATCAGCTTATCGCCTATGAATTAGACTTTGCTCAAGCCAGTGTATTGGTTTGGCTGGTGCTCGGTATTACGGGTTTAGCTGGCGGTTTGTATGCAATTTTGAGTAAATTAGTGGCTTCTAGTCGCAACATTCGCAGTAGGCTACCTGAAAAACCTCAGCATCTTGGCGAGCGCTTACTGTTGAGTGCGGCGTTGATTATCTTACTGTGCAGTTGCGCACTGCCTTTGCTGGCGATTGTCGCCAAAGCGGCGCAAGCAGGCAGCTCTTGGGCAGTTTTAACTGAGTTGGAAACACTACAAGCAGGTTGGAATACTCTGCGGTTTATGTCAGCAGCGATGGTGCTGGCCATTATCTTGGGCTTATTGCACGCTGCACTAGCCCAGCGTTTGGCTTGGGTGCGCGGTATTACTTTTCTACCATTTATGGTGTCGCCCGTGTGTGTCGCGTTTGGCGTGTTATTGCTTTATCCTGAGTGGTCAGCTTCGTTACCGCTGTTAATCGCCACTTACGCATTATTGGCCTATCCGTTCATCACCAAAGATGTTTTAGCAGCGTGGGACGCTTTGCCACTCCATTACAGCGCGGCAGCTCGCAGCCTGGGCGCATCACGTTGGCAAAGTATGCGTTGGGTTACATTGCCGCTTCTGATGCCCGCGTTGCGCCGTGGCTTAACTTTAGCTGCTGCCACCTGTATTGGCGAATTTGCTGCCACATTATTTCTGTCGCGCCCAGAATGGCAAACACTCACTACCTTGATTTACCATCATTTAAGCACTGCTGGCGCTGATAATCATGACCGTGCGATGGTGCTCACTGTGGTATTAATGTCTTTAGCGTTGCTTGTTTTTGTAATGCTCGATGCAACTGAAAAAAACCATTCTGATAAGGCTACCTGAAAACTTTATGCTGTCTTTAAGATAGCCTTATTTTGATTTACTACGGCAAACCAAACTATGCTTGAATTAAAAAACATCAGTAAATCTTTCGGCACCAAAGTTGTTGCCGACCACATCAGCTTTAGCTTAGATCGCAATCATCTATTGGCGATTCTTGGCCCATCTGGCTGTGGTAAATCAACCCTACTCAATATTGCAGCAGGCTTAGTTGCACCCGATAGCGGTGAGGTATGGCTCAACGGCCAAAACTATACTCAGCTAGCACCAGAAAAAAGACGGGCTGGCCTAATGTTTCAAGATTACGCGCTTTTACCCCATTTGAATGTATGGGAAAACGTTGCTTTTGGCTTGAAGATGCAAGGTGTTGCTCATGAAGCAGCTCAGCAACGTGCCCGAGCCATGTTGGCACAAGTTGGTCTATCCGCTGAAAGTGAACGCAGCACCGATACTTTATCAGGCGGTGAGCAACAGCGCGTAGCATTGGCCAGAGCCTTAATCATTGAGCCGCGTTTATTGCTACTAGATGAGCCGTTCTCCAGCCTCGACAACAACTTAAGGCTGCAATTACGTAAGCAAACCATAGCGTTAATTGGCCAACAAAATATTCCATCTATTTTGGTGACCCATAATCCAGAAGAAGCATTTGCCATGGCCGATTACATTGCCCTAATGCGTGAAGGTCATTTTATTCAATTCGACACACCAGAGGCTGTGCTCAAGCGCCCAGCTAGTGAATGGGCTGCGCGTTTGATTGACTGCTTAAATGTCACGCCAACGCATTACATTCCCCAACAAGCCTTGCATTTTAACCATGCCGAAGGCTTGCCCAGCCTATTAAAACAAGTCTTGCGTCAACCAGAATATTGCCGGCTCATCATACAACACCCAGCGTATGGTGAGCTGTTGCTAAATCTAGACTGGCCCAGCGCTAGTCATTTAAATGTGCACGACAACAGCACTTGGCCACTGTACGTCGATAAACAACTCATTGTTCACTTTAGCTAAAGTCTATTTAAAATAGGCTACCTGAATATTTTAGCTTAGCTGGTATTGATAAGTTAAAATATTCAGGTAGCCTTTATATTTCTTTACTATAACGCTCATCTTGCCGATGCAACACTGCAGTTACAGTAAAAAATGGTTTAAAGTTTTTTTACTCGAAGCCTTTGTCAGCAGCATCTAAATGCCAATCTTGATTATGCTTACTTGATCTACGACCACCTCAGAAAATCTAGCAACCGTTTATTCCACGGCAACCTAACTTTACATCTAAAGTGCCTATAATATGGCATTATTTCTCACTCATTAATGCCAATATGAAAACCGGTTTATTAACACTTTCTGCATCTTTATTGCTAGCTACCTTCGTCAAGCCGGCTTATGCCACTATTTACATTTGCCCAGCAAACGGCCAAGCAGTGTTTAGCTCAGTCAAAACCAGTCCTCTTTGTCAAGAATCAAAAATGGACGGTATCAGCGTAACAACAGCTCCAACAACAGCTCCAACAACAGCTCCAACAACAGCTCCAACAACAGCTCCAACAACA
>CAZLYX010000013.1:28622-42399 GCA_964563885.1 uncultured Neisseria sp.
GCTGTAACAACAGCCGTAACAACAGCCGTAACAACAGTTCCAACAGCAGCCGTAGCTGCGCCCGAAACGTATAACAGCCAAGAGAGTGATGCCATCACGAAAATTTGGGACGCCTCTGAGCTTGGTTCTTATGATGACGTAAAAATCCTACCCACTACGCCAAAAAGTGAATCTGACGCACAAATAAACATCAAGCTGCGCAACGAAACCAACAAACCGAGCAAATATAAAAAGCCTACCTATACCGCACCCGTATTTGAACCTAAATCCAGACCAAAGCTTACACGCAAACAGATCCTACAAAATGAAATAAAGACTGAACAATCGGCTTTAGCACATGCTAAATCTCGATTAGAGGCTGCAAAAAAATCAGGCAAGGGTACAGCCATTGCCCAACATCAACGCGCTGTGAACGACAGGGAAGCGAATATACGTGCTATCAAAAGTGAAATGCGTTAATCCTCAGCATTTCTTACTTTTTATAAACCCTTATATCTATCTAATAAAGCTCGATTACTAATTTTGGTAATCGAGCTTTATTAAATTACTTTGTATTGAGCCAAAAGACCTATTTCTTAAAACTCATTAAGTCAAACTTCGCTGCACAGGCTTATTACTTATCTTCCTTCACAACTTCAACACATGGATTAGGGACGAATCCAAACAACCAGCCAGCAACAGAGTTAGCAGATATGCATCGCACAAAGCATTCTATTCTAACGCCTCCCAAATATTTAACAATTAATTCTCTATCAACAGCAATCCACATATAACGCACCAAACAAGCTTCACTTATTCTAGCAACACCGTATTATTATCAATACTTTAATCACTACTTTCTATACAACATAAAACCTTTATGCTTTATTACCTTCAAAAAATTCAATATGTTCCACGTGAAACATATTGAGCGTAAGTATTTTAAAGCTCTTGGAGCCCACTAGTAATACTTAAGCTCACATACAAAGGATTAGAAATTCTAGTTTAATTTAGCATAACGAGTAGCACACTGCTAATATGGTGCAGATATAACTTGGAAACCACTCAGAATCAATTGACAAAATAGCAGGAGACAACTCAGATATTTTTCGATACTTAACAAAAACAGGGCCAGTATCTACTATCTATTTTTTGAATTCTTTATCACTGCTAATTTTAATTAACATCTAACCTCTTACCTCTTACAACACCTCAATATCTATTGATCTTGCCTGTTGCCACGCGGCAAGACAAGCATCAAATGTAGCCAATGGCACTTCAACAGTAAGGCGGCAGTCTATTTGCAAGTCTTGCTTCATTACCTGCGCTTGGTGTTGCTTAGCAATGAGCAGTGCATCATTCAAATAAGGATAATCACATATTAGCAGCGCAACTTTCTTGATATTTTTTTGTATTGTTTGCGCCTGGTTCAGCACTTCCGCTGTAACAGTTTTATAAGCCCTGATCAAACCAGGTACACCCAACAGCGTTCCACCAAAATATCTAACCACCACCACTAACACATCAGTTAACTCTGCTGAGTCAATCTGCCCAAGAATGGGTCGCCCAGCACTTCCAGCAGGCTCACCATCATCGTTAGCGCGAAATTGTAAACCATCAACACCTACTCGATATGCATAACACCAGTGCACTGCTTTATAATGTTCTTTTTTGAGTGTCTCAACATGCTCTTTAACTTCATCTGCCAATTGAATAGGGTACGCAAACGCTATAAATCGGCTTCCTTTATCCTTATACTCTGTACTATAAGGCTCAGCAAGTGTCCTAAAATGAGTAACAATCATAATACTGACATCCTTATTCGAGCAAACATAACGCAATATAATTAATACAACTACTGCTTTTTAAATAATTAAAACTTTATGCAGCAAAAGCCCCATAAAGTTTAAATATGTTTCACGTGGAACATGTATCCAATAGTTACTGTTGTAATTTACTACTTAGCCCAGTTTCTTCAATTCCGCAGTTAACTCAGGCGCAAGCTCAAACAGATCGCCCACCAAACCATAGTCTGCATAATTAAACATAGGTGCATCGGGATCTTTATTTATCGCCACTACTATTCTACTGTCTTGCATGCCTGCAGCATGTTGAATCGCACCTGAAATACCTACTGCAATATAAAGTTCTGGCGCCACCACTTTACCAGTTTGGCCTACCTGATAATCATTAGGTGCGTACTCAGCATCCACCGCCGCTCGTGAAGCACCAATTGCAGCACCTAAAACATCAGCTAATGGCACCAATATTGCTTTAAATTGCTCAGCACTTCCTAAGGCTCGTCCACCAGAAACCACAACACGTGCTTGAGTTAATTCAGGGCGTTCAGACTGTGTTAATTCTCTGCTTATAAAACGGCTTAACTGCTGAGAGGGTGTAGCTGGTACCAATTGTATTTCAGCCTTGCCACCTGTAGCAGCCACCGCATCAAAGGCCGTAGCACGGAATGTTAAAACTTGTTTAACTTCCTTGCTTACCACTGTTTTCAATACATTACCTGCATATATTGGGCTAATAAATGATTTATCATTAATTATTTTGACAATATCTGAAATAGGCTGAATATCTAATAAAGCCGCCACTCTGGGCATAAGATTTTTACCGAATGCATTAGCTGAAGCGGCAATATGGCTGTACGAGTCTGCAAGCTTAACCACTAAAGGTGCTAACTCTTCAGCCAAAGCATCCGCATAATAGGGCGCATCAGCAAACAAAACGCTTGTTACACTTTGTACCTGCTTAGCAGCTTCTACTACCGATTGCGCATTAAATCCAGCAACCAATAAGTGTATCTCACCTAGTTCAGTTGCAGCACCTATTGCATGTAGGGTGGCAGGGCTTAATTTATGATTATCATGTTCAGCAACGATCAATACGCTCATGCTTATCTCCGTTAGATTACTTTAGCTTCATTTCTAAGCTTGTTTACCAACTCGGCAACGTTTGCAACTTTAATGCCAGCTGGCCGTGGTTGTGGCTCGGCGTATGCTGTAGTTTCAACACGTAAATCTGTCGATACACCTAAATCAGCTGGGCTAAATTTCTCTAAAGGTTTTTTCTTAGCCTGCATCAAATTGGGCAATTTTACAAAACGAGGTTCATTCAAGCGTAAATCCGTACTGATCACAGCAGGCAAGGTTAATGCCAACGTTTCAACACCACCGTCAATTTCGCGGGTAATGACTGCCTCATTGTCTAAAAGCTTTACTTTACTGGCAAACGTAGCTTGCGGCGCGCTTAACAGCGCAGCCAACATTTGTGCTGTTTGATTCGCATCATTATCAATCGCTTGCTTACCTAGCAATATCAGCTTAGGCTGCTCTTTAAGCGCCACTGCTTTCAATAATTTAGCAACTGTGAGCGGCTCCAATACTGCATCGGTTTCGACATGAATAGCGCGATCAGCACCCATAGCTAAGGCTGTTCGCAAGGTATCCTCACACTTTTTCTCACCCAGTGACACTGCAACAATTTCGCTAATTTTACCTGCTTCTTTTAAGCGAACAGCTTCTTCCACAGCGATTTCATCAAATGGATTCATCGACATTTTTACATTGCCAATATCTACATCTGAGCCATCGGGTTTTACGCGGACTTTTACGTTGTAATCCACCACGCGTTTTACAGCAACAAGCGCTTTCATGGGTTCTCCTTACCCTTTGTTTCGGGCAATCAAGTTTAACTCAACCTAATCATCAATATATTAATTCATCAAAAATTAGCCACCGCTTTAACTGTGCTAATTATACCTTAAAGCTTAACCTTTTAGGTGACGAGCTTATGCTCACCAACAACCGGCTGTGCCAGCAGACTTTGCTGCAATAAATCATACACCGCATCCACAGTTGGCATTTGGCCAACACCACCAATATTCTGCGCCCACGCTGAAGTTTGCACACCTGTTTTCACAGGGTCGGTGTCAGTATATATACCAACCAATGGCTTATCCAAAGCATTGGCTAAATGTAATAAGCCAGTATCTACTCCAATTACACTGTCGGCACGATCTAATAAATAAGCTGCCTGTAACAAATCTAAACGCTCACAAACTATTGCAAATGGCAAGTTAGCGGCTATGGCTTCAGCGCGCTTTTTTTCTACGTCATTACCCCATGGCAACATCACCGCCGCACCATCTTGGCCATTAAGCCGTGTTAGCAGCTCTAACCAATGATTTAAAGGCCACAACTTGCTATCACGACTGGTTGCATGCAGCGCCACATGGAAACGCTCTGGTAAGCCATTTATGTGGGCAGATTCAGGCACAACCACACCAAAACTCATGGTTTGCGGCAAGGAATAACCAAAAGTCTGTGCAAACAACATCCGATTGCGCCAAACCGCGTTTCCGCGCTTATCCACCTGGAAAGTTTGATTATATAAAAGTGCCGCCCACGGCTCGCGTGCAGATTGAAAGTTAAGCCCTTTAATAGGCACATTGGCTATTTTTGAAAAGGCTGCGCTTTTTAACAAACCTTGACTATCTAAAACAACATCAAATTTATTTCGTTGCAGCCCAATCCTCAAGCGGTTCATTTCTCGCCACGTATCTGGTGCAGAGAGCTGTTTACGCCATTGCCTCCATCGCATAGTATGCACTTGCCTTACAAATGGGTGTAGCCGCGCAATATCAGCAAAGCCAGCTTCACTTAGCCAATGCAACTCAACATCCGGACGCATGCGCGATAAATCATCTATTGCCGGCAAGGTGTGAATTAAATCACCCATGCTTGATAGGCGTACAAGCAAAACTTTCATCAGCGTTTTAGCTTTCTAAGGATAAGTCGTTTCAAGTAGCGTTGTGAATGTTTCACGTGGAACATTACTCTTATTGTTGAATTAAATATTGCTCAATAGCTGAAGCATTGTCCAATACAATGGCGCCTTGTTTCTCCATTTCAATCCATGCAGCTTGAATGGTTTCTTCAGCAATCCCTCTGCAAGCAGCAGCATTGACTATTACTTGCCAATCACCACCTTTAAGCAACTGTAAAACTGTTGTCTTAACGCAATAATCTGTTGCCAAGCCACCTACTAAAACCGTTTTGGCACCATTGCGGTGTAACCATTCTAATAAGCCAGTGCTGAGCTTTTCTTCAACATCATGAAAACATGCGCCATACGGGTGTAATTCTGGATCTACACCTTTCCAAACGCAATAATCATAATCAGTGCTTGCAGGTAAACCATCTAATGATTCAAAACCTTTACTGCCTACAATCGCATGCGAAACCCACGTTAAATCGGCATTGGCTAAACCCGTTGGCTTTAACATATCCGCAGGATCATCAACTAGCCAGCGCGCATGCGGGCTGTGAGCATCTTTTGTCATCACTCGTAAATCTGCCAACTTAGCTTGTGCGTTTAATTCAGCCACAATAGTATCGCCTTCTGCTATTGGTAATTCTTGCGGGCACAATGGCGTAAATGTTTTTTGTGCATCAACATCAATCGATACAATCATATTGAGCTCCTTATTAGCAATAGCGTACATTATAACAACAGCACTCTTTAAAACCAACGAACATTCAGTGATACAATTATCATACTTTTTTCAGGTAGCCTTCAATGCAATATTCCATCGAAACCATCGCTATTGTTCAATCACCCTATAAGCAAAAATTTGGTGTTGCTCGTCAACCTGGGCTTGTTCCTGCAGCAGAAATTTGCATTGTTCTTAACCCTATTTTTAATGCCGATTGCGTACGCGGTTTAGATGGATTTGATTATGTTTGGATTCATTTTATTTTTCATGGTGTATTAGGCGAAGGTTGGTCACCATTAGTGCGGCCACCTCGTTTAGGCGGCAAGCAAAAAGTAGGGGTATTCGCCACACGCAGCCCACACAGACCAAATCATCTTGGGTTGTCTTTATTAAAACTAGAGCGCCTTGAAACCAATAAGGGCGTGCGCTTATATTGTAGTGGTGCTGATTTGCTGGATGGCACACCTGTTGTCGACATTAAACCTTACATCCCATTTATTGAAGCCAAGCCTGAAGCGGCAAGTGGTTTTGCTAGTGTGCCGCCTGATGAGCTAAACGTATCGTGGCTACCTGAAAGCGGTATGGGTAATTTGTCGATAAGCGAACGTAACATTATTATTCAAAGCATTGCTCAAGACCCACGACCTGCGTATCAAAATATTCTAGAACGCATTTATGTCATGAACATCAATCAGCACCAAATTAAATTTCAGATTAATGGTAAGCACGCTGTTATTCTCAGTATTTGAATTAATAGTATTTTAAACATAAATTTAATATAGCTTATACACATTAGGCTACCTGAAAAGTTTTCAGGTAGCCTTTAATAAAATTAAACACACCTCTTTTTAATACTATTAATATATATAAAAAGATGATGATGATGAGGGAGCTACTATTGTGTGGATAACTTGTTTTTAGTTGATAAAACAAGCAGTAAGACTATCTGAAAGCCTATTCATAAGCCACGTATAAAAACAGCATGGCTGTGTGCAACTTTGCTAATTTATTAATTTATGTGGATAAACTAAGATTTATACAGATAAATTAATAATTTACACACACACAATAAGCTTGAAAACAGGCCTAACAGCGCTATATAAATTTAAACTATGCTGTTGATTATGCAGTGCATCTAAGTTTATCGTATGATAGAAGAAATAATTGACAAGGATAAAGCCATGTTTCAGCGTACCTTAGCAAAATCAGTGCATGTAACCGGAGTCGGCTTACACTCTGGCGAACGCGTCGCGCTTACATTGCATCCAGCTGTAGAAAACAGCGGTATTTCATTTCGCCGTACCGACTTAAGTGGCGAACAAGGCCAAGTCATCACTTTAAGCCCATTTTTGATTAATGACACTCGTCTATCTTCTACCGTGGTAACTGAAAACGGTGTGCGTGTGGCAACGATTGAACACATCATGTCTGCTTTGGCTGCATATGGCATCGACAATGCGTTGATAGAATTAAATGCGCCTGAAATCCCCATTATGGATGGTTCAAGTTTGCCGTTTATTTACCTATTGCAAGATGCAGGTGTGGTTGATCAAAAAGCACAGAAGCGATTTTTGAGAGTTTTAAAAACCGTAGAAGTTCAAGAACCCGGAAAATGGGTGCGCTTCACACCTTATAACGGCTTTAAAGTAACGCTTACCATTGATTTTGATCATCCTGTGTTTAATCGCAGTAATCAAACCTTTGAAATTGATTTTGCGGGGCAATCGTATGTAGACGAAATTGCCCGTGCACGCACATTTGGCTTTATGCAAGAAGTGGAAATGATGCGTTCACACAATTTAGGTTTAGGTGGCAATTTAAACAATGCCATAGTGATTGACGATACTGATGTATTAAACCCTGAAGGATTGCGTTATCCAGATGAATTTGTACGCCATAAAATCTTAGATGCCATTGGTGATTTGTATATTGTTGGTGCGCCCATTATTGGTGCGTTTGAAGGATTTAAATCTGGCCATGCCATTAATAACACGTTATTAAGAGCAGTATTGGCAGATGAAAGCCAGTATGAATGGGTAGAGTTTCCCAATGATGACGATTTACCCACTGCATTTCATGGCTTATCTCATGTAGCTTAAAAGATTGGCTAAATCCCAATAAACAAATTATTAATAAGGCTACCTGAAATGTTCAGGTAGCCTTATTTGTTAAGCATTTAAATTACTATCTATTTTTTTCATTTTGTTCACTTGCTTCATTAGCTTTTTTTGTTTCTTTGGCTTCCTTCAGTACTTGTGCGGCAACGGGCACGGGGAAAATCAAATTAAGCGGATTTTCTTTAATTTGTGTCCAAATTGTGCTTGCAAGCATAGAAAAGCTATCAATCTTCGAATCGCGGGCTCGTAGAGCCACCCATAGCGCCAAAGTAAAACTCACCCATAGGTTGATCAGCCCAATAAGCAAAACGCTCAATAAGCCCAGTATGAATGAGAATACTGACATATTGCTACTAATCGCAGCATAGCCCAAATTTGCCGAAGAAAACGCCACATGGCGGATATCTAAAGGTAAGTCTAATAAATAACCAATATAGCCGGTTACACCTAACAAAATACCAAAAAAGAAATTGCCTGCTAGCGAACCATAATGCACATGCATATAGTTCGCAAAGCAAATTCTGAGTTGCTTGGGCATGATTTTCATCAGCAGAGGGTGCACGCTTAAACGCTTGCGCAAATCTAAGTAATTGGCACGATTATCAAAGAATCCAGCAATAATACCTGAGCAAAATAGCCATACGCCGGCAATGGCTGCATAAAATAAAGTGGGTTGGGTGAAGGGTCGAATAGATTTAAGCTGATGGCTCACCATCTCAGTGCTCAGTAGGGGCTGATGCTGATAAAAAGCAAACAATCCAGAAATCACGGCTGCCAATAAAATGGCCACGCTCACATTGCCAAACACAGCCACACTTTGCGAACGAACCACATCAATGAATAAAGTGGCCAATTTTTTATTCACCGCTCGCCCCGTATCGCTGCGCTCTACTTCAAACGCAATGCTAGAAGCAGTCATCGCGGGCTGTTTGGTCGCAACAGTAAAATGCAACATATGAATCATCATAAAACCAATAGCATAATTTAAGCTAACCAACACCATGGTTTTAAATTCGCCATAACCTTGCTCATTGACATGAATTTTAATTAACGTCATCAGCGCAATCAACACACCTGCGCCCGCCGCCGAGCGCAACATGCCCCAATATTCTGAGCGGTTGCGGGTAATGTAATGTTCGCCATGATCACCAGAATTTTCACTGATGCTTCTGGCCAACATTTTTACACTGCGTTTCCACAATAAACCAGTGGTACGCTGTTCTATTGCCGCTACTGTTAATGAATACAATAAGTTAAGGTTTAATCGTTGATAAGTATGCGTATCCTCAGCCATTTGAACATCGAGCAATAATTCTAAGCGATCTAAGGTTTGTGACAATCGTTCTAGCAAATGCGCCATTTTTACGGACGAGCCAGCGCCGACACCTGTTCCTTTACGACGCAAGCGTTCCACCACTTTTCGGCATTGATCGAGCATCACGCGAATATGGGCATCGTCATAACGGGTTTCGCTGGTTTGATAATGCATTTCCAAAGCCGCAATTTCACGTTTGAGCGCAATAAACGGCGAATCCACTTCTAATAATTTAGGTTCAATGCGCATAAAATCAGGGTCTAATTCTTCTGCTGCTACCCAAATAGATAACATTTCTAGTGCATGTAATCGTGCTTGCCAAATTTGCCGTGCCGCCGCAGTCATGCTTTCTGCTTCGGCGTGTTGTTTTAACAAATGGTATAAATTAAGCCATTGACGCAAAGTAATGGTTTGCAGCCATTTTTGGTCGTGACGTGAATAAAACAGATACAAAAAAACATCGTGTAATTTATTAAGGTCTTTATAAGAAGGATTAAAGCGTTCATACACCCGCATCGACACTTCACGAGTAAAACCCGTGCGTGAAAAAATACCCAAACCAACTAAAGCGGGGTAAATGTGAGCTTGAGCCAGCCACTCATGGAAACGGGTGGCGAATAATTTACATAAAGCGGGATCCGCGGCTAAGACATCAATCACTAAATTAAACCGATCGGTCGCTTTACGAGCCGTACCATGGCGCAAATATTTTACAATCGCATTGATGGTCGGCACGATGCCTTCTGCTTCAAGCCGTTGTGTAATTTGGAGCTGGATATCAGATACCGATATCTTATTCATCTTCATTAAATTGCATACTTCCGTTAATAACCAAGCACTAATATAAGGTCAAATCAAAAAATTGTTAGCCATTATGCACTACTTTATCTAAATTCATGATATTGGATATATGTATTAAGTGATAAAAAAGGCTACCTGAAACTTTCAGGTAGCCTTTTAAACATACTCATTCAACACGCTTATTCGCCCATCACTTTACCTTCACGACGCGGGTCAGCAGCACCTAGTAAACCATCTGCTTGAATCAAAATCGCTTGCACGCCAGAATTTAAATCTTGCACCTTCACCTGATAACCCATCGCTTCTAAAGCTGCCACTTGCTGGGCTGCTGCGGTATTTTGTTCCAGCTCAAACGTACCCGAACGATTTAAGATATTGGGCGCATTGATGGCTTGTTGAATATCCATGCCCCAATCAATATGCGCCACCAAGGTTTTAGCCACATAACCAATAATACGGCTGCCGCCTGGCGATCCTACTGCTAAATAAGGCTTACCATTTTTCATCACGATAGTAGGTGCCATAGATGAACGCGGACGTTTACCGCCCTCTACTCGATTGGCCACCATGACGCCATTTTTAGTGGGTTCAAACGAAAAATCAGTTAATTCATTGTTGAGTAAATAACCATTCGCCATCAATGTAGAACCAAACGCATTTTCAATTGATGTGGTCATCGATGCCACATTGCCCGCCGCATCAACAATCACCAAATGGCTGGTTGAGGGCAATTCCACTGCTGCCGCTGCCACCCCTTGCACTGGCATTTTGCCTGGCATCACGCTTGGCAGCGCTTTATCGGTTTGACGCAGCAGCTGTGCACGTTGTTTCAGGTAGCCTTGATCTAATAATGCTGTGCTGGGCACATTTACAAAAGCTGGATCAGCCACATAAGCATCACGATCAGCAAAAGCCAAGCGCGAAGCGTCGGCCAATACGCGCCAGCTTTGTAGATGATTAGATTGTGATTTATTCTGCTCAAATTGATTCAAAATGCCTACAATCTGGCCAACTGCAATACCACCTGAGCTGGGCGCATCCATGCCACATACTTGATATTCTCGATACGCTTGGCACACTGGCGCGCGTTCAATCACCCGATAAGCGTGAAAATCCGCTATCGCCAGTTTGCCTGGATTGTCGGCTGCTTGAAACACGGGTGTAATAATATTACGCGCCAGATTACCTTCATAAAATGGTTTACTGCCTTGTTGTGCAAATTGTTTAACCGTAGCCGCAAATTCAGGATTTTTTAAGGTAGCGCCTGCTTGCAAAGGCTGTCCATTGGGTAAAAAATAAGCCGCAGTCAGCGGATAACGGCGTAAATGTTCCATATTAACGCGCACTGATTCAGCCATTCGTGGCGATACCTTAAAGCCGTTTTCTGCCAACGCAATTGGTTTAGCAAACAAACTTGTCCACGCCAATTTTCCATAACGTTTATGCGTATCTTCTAATAATTTCGGTACCCCAGGCACGCCTACAGAACGCCCGCCCACCACTGCTGCCATAAATTCTAATGGCTTGCCATTTTTATCCAAAAAAAGCTCTGGTGTTGCTGCTCTAGGTGCAGTTTCACGAGCATCAAATGTGGTTAATTTTTTAGCATGGTTATCCCAATAAACCAAAAACGCGCCACCTCCTAAACCAGAAGATTGTGGCTCAACCAAACTCAACGTTGTTTGCATGGCTACCATCGCATCAATGGCGCTGCCGCCGCGCTTTAAAACCTCATAACCCGCTTCGGTGGCCAATGGATTAGCAGAAGCTGCCATAAACTGTTTAGCGTGTGTTAGCTGCTGCTCAGTGAGGCCAGTGCCATACTCAGGCGCATGCATATCGGCAGATGGCAGGTTGGGTGTAAGCTCAGCCTTGGGCGCTGCGCAACCAGCAAGTAATGCAATAAAGGCAGCATATATAAAATAGGGGCGCTGATTCATAGATATTCCTTATGTCATCATAAAAAAGGTCATACTTTATTGTCATAGCAGTGTAACTGAATCAACTCATAAAAACAGGCTACCTGAATATCATGAGCAAATCATTTTTCGGGTAGCTTTAATGAATCAACAATTAATCAATTACTTATATCAATGTAAATCTTAATAGCCAATATAAAAGGCTACCTGAATAGTTTCAGGTAGCCTTCATTCAACACACCAAATCATCACTTATTGGTTAAACATCATAAGTGGTTGACGCCGTATCACCACCTTTGCCAGTCCAATTAGTATGAAAAAACACGCCACGTGGTTGATCAATACGCTCATAAGTATGCGCACCAAAATAATCGCGTTGTGCTTGCAACAAATTAGCGGGTAAACGCTCAGTAGTATAGCCATCTAAAAACGTAATCGCCGCCGCCATACACGGCATAGGCAAGCCAATTTCAATAGATTTAGCCACCACTTTGCGCCAAGCAGATAATGCCGCCTGCAAAATCTCTTTAAAATAACCATCTGAGCCTAAAAACACCAAATCTGGATTGATTTCATAAGCATCGCGGATATTACCCAAAAAAGCACTGCGGATAATGCAGCCTTCGCGCCACAATAAAGCCGTATTGCCATAGTTTAAATGCCAATCATGTACTTCGCTGGCTTCACGAATCAGCATAAAACCTTGGGCATAAGAAATAATCTTTGATGCCAACAGCGCCTGGCGCAAAGCTTCTATCCACTCTGTTTTATCGCCGTCCACAGTACCAATCTGTTTATTAAACAAATTTGCCGCTACCACCCGCTGCTCTTTAAATGAAGACACACAACGCGCAAACACTGCTTCAGAAATCAAGGTAAGCGGAATGCCCAAATCCAAAGCATTGATGCCCGTCCATTTTCCCGTGCCTTTTTGACCAGCAGTATCTAAGATTTTTTCAACCAACGCTTCACCATCGGTGTCTTTAAAACTCAGAATATCTGCCGTAATTTCAATTAAATAGCTATTAAGCTCAGTGTGATTCCAAGCACTGAAAACCTTGTGCATTTGGTCATAATCTAAACCCAAGCCATCTTTCATAAATTGATAAGCTTCACAAATTAACTGCATATCGCCATATTCAATGCCATTGTGAACCATTTTCACAAAATGGCCTGCACCATCGCTGCCCACCCAATCGCAACAAGGCTCACCAGCAGGCGTTTTAGCAGCAATCGCTTGCAAGATAGGCTTGATGAAGGGCCAAGCCTCAACGTTGCCACCAGGCATGATAGAAGGGCCATTTCGAGCACCCTCTTCGCCACCAGATACGCCAGCGCCCACAAAACGAATACCTTGGGCTGCTAAATCATGGGTACGTCGTGTAGTGTCAGGAAAATTCGCATTGCCGCCATCAATAATAATATCGCCAGCATCTAATAAAGGTACGAGCTGATCAATAAAATGGTCTACAACTTGGCCTGCACGCACCATCAACATGATCTTGCGAGGCTTTTCAAGTTGTTCAACCAATTCTGGTAAGGAGTAAGCGCCTCTAACATGCGTGTTTTTAGCAGCGCCGTTTAGAAAGTCGTCAATTTTGGTTGTGGTTCGATTATGGGCAACTACTTTAAAACCTTTGTCATTCATATTCAGAATGAGGTTTTGTCCCATTACTGCTAAACCAATTACGCCGATATCACTTTTCATATCGTTTCCTTCAACATTCATTCAGCTTTGTTTATATAAATATAGTAGACCACTTTACCTTAAAGCTGTTTAAGCAGACAACTTATTATTAAACACTTTAGTCTGAAATGTGTTGTGTAGTTTGAAGTAGCTAACTCAATTCTTTACTTAATATTTAAATATAAAAAGATGATGATAATGATGAGTCAGCTCTATAATTGTGGATAACTTAAATAGCTTATATTAATCAATGGAATGGATAACAAAAAAGTCTCTGCATAAGCAGGCTTAAGCTCTGTGTTTGCGCTGTGGATGAGTGTGGATAAATATAAAATTATTAAATAAATTGTGGATAAATAAAGCTTATCCCCGTTTCATACACTTACTTATTAGAAAGGCTACCTGAAGGTTGTTCAGGTAGCCTTTACTTCATTAGTTAGACCATAAATTGCT
>CAZLYX010000014.1:0-39099 GCA_964563885.1 uncultured Neisseria sp.
GCTAGCAGCGAAGAACCGAACTATACACAGCCAATACCAATAACGTCAACTGCTTAGTGTAAATAAATATATACTTGATAAATAAATAGTTGTTTATTAAGCATATTATTTATAAATATTTAATCAAAATACTCGCTTGGCAATTAGATTCAAATCTAACTACTCAATCAAATATAGTTTTAAAAAAATTATTAGGTTAATAATGGGATAAACCCCTACTCACACTAAAGTAGGGGTTTATGGTCTTTATTGTCTACTTAATCAGCAAATTGTTTTTTTATTTGCTCACGACGCTCTTGTGCTTCGATTGATAACGTTGCCGTAGGGCGGGCCAATAGCCGTTTTAAACCAATTGGCTCACCAGTATCTTTACAGTATCCATATTCGCCTTCATCAACTTGACGAATAGATGCCTCCACTTTTGAAAGCAGCTTACGCTCACGATCTCGGGTGCGCAGCTCTAATGCATACTCCTCCTCTTGCGTGGCCCGATCAGCTGGGTCTGAAGGTGACTCTTGCTCTTGCAAATGATCAGTGGTAGCAGCAGCATTACCGATAAGCTCTTCTTGAAGTGTTATCAATAATTCTCTGAAAAATAACAGATGATCATCATTCATATAATCATCTTCTGAGCCGCTCCAATTCAGAATGTCTTGTTCAGTCAGTTTTGCCATAGATTTCATCTTTCCTGATTACTCAACAGCTGCTTGCTTTATCTAAAGCACTGCTATTTTGAGCAGTTTGAGTAGCTTGTTACTGATTTATCAGTATTTTATTTTATAAAGGGCGCATAATATCATGTTTTTGATATTATGCTGTTTTTTAATGATTAATTAGCTTATATCTATACAAACGTTGCAAAAAAGCGCCAAATGGTTTGTTTATTGCAAGATCCACATATTCAACTGGATAATTAACGCTGGCACCAGCCGGGTTAACCAAAGCCACAATATTATTGCTATAACGCTACCTGAAAAATCATAACGTCCTATTCTAAGCATTGAGAATGCCTGTGTTAACGGCATAAAAATACGCTGTAATGCAGGTAGTAATTCACCATACGGTTTTGAAAAACTTATAATCATTCTTAAAACTAAGCCAAACAATAAAACATAGGCGCCAGCTTTAGATAAATAAAGCAGGGTAAGCAACAAATTGGCGGCTATGCTTTTAATGCCTATACTCTCAGGCTGCCCCAACAACAATAAAACTGTAAAACAAATATAATAAATTAATATTGGCGCCAATATACAGGCGCTATCCCATTGCTTAAACGGCGGCACTATTTTTCGCAATGGTGAAACTAGCCAATCAGTTGTTTGACTGTAGAAATGTGCTAATGGATGGCTGTGGGACAACTTTGCCCACTGTAATATAAAACGAGCCAAACAAACAATGGCAAATACATCAGCCAATAATAGTATGGTTTTGGGAAGCATATTTGCCTTTTTCTTAAGAGCTAATTAGTTTGCAGCAAAGTTGTTTAATTAAACTGTTGAGACATTTCTACTGAGCGGTGCACGCATGCAGCGACACCTTCAGAAATTACTTGAGCAATGTCATGTTGTTGAAACGTTTTAATCGCCTCGTGTGTTGTCCCGCCTTTTGAAGTGACATTCTGCTGTAAAACGTCAAAACTTTCACCACTTTGCTCCGCCAACGCCACCGCTCCTTTAAAAGTAGCCAAGCTTAAACGATGAGCATCTTCCTGATTAAAGCCTTGTGTTTGAGCAGCTTGTTGCAAAGCGTTGAGCAAATAAAATATATATGCTGGCCCGCTGCCTGAAACGCCTGTAATAGCATGAAGTCTGCCTTCTTCGGGTAGCCACATGACCTCACCAACAGCGCTAAAAATATTTTCCACTATGTCACAATCGGCTTGGTTTACTGATGGATCAGCATACAACCCCGTGATGCCCAACCCAATTTGAGCTGGCGTATTAGGCATGGCACGCACAATACGGCGGCTTGCACCTAAATAGCCACTGAGCGTATCGATGCTTAAACCCGCCGCAACCGACACCAATAATGCACCGCCCGCATCAAGCCCTTCGCACGCTGCTGCCATATCCTGTGGTTTCACTGCCAACACCAAAACATCTTGCGCTGTTAAAGGTGGTAAAACAGCTGATGTGGCTACCTGAAACTGTTTGGCCAGCTGTTCACGCTTTTCTGCGCCACGGTTAACCACATGCACGCTGAAATCACGATTTTTAACCAGCCCTGTAACAATAGCGGCAGTCATATTGCCGCCCCCTAAAAAATATATAGTCATGCACTACTCCTACTGATCAACATAGCAAATACATCTATAAGCCTGCTACGTTATCTATACTTATGATCAAGGCTACCTGAAAGATAAGATTAATCTATTTAATAGTATTGTCTCGTTTACCAAAAATAGCAGAGCCAACGCGCACGTGCGTTGACCCACACGCAATGGCTGTATCCATGTCTGCCGACATGCCCATTGACAACACATCTAGCGGAAAACCCTGATTCTGACACGTTACTAACAACGTTTGCATCTGCGAAAACTGTTGTCTTAATATATTATCTGGGGCTCCAGCCTGAGGTACACACATTAAACCGCGTACCGTTAAATTTGGCAATTGCGTAACTTGCTGCACCAAAGCCAATACCGCATCGGGCGCGACACCGTGTTTATTAGATTCAGCCGCAATATTCACTTCAATACACACCTGCAGTGGCGGCACCGTAGCTGGGCGTTGCTCACTTAATCGCCGTGCCACTTTAACACTATCAATCGTATGCACCCAATGCGCACACTCCGCCACAAATTTAGTTTTATTCGACTGGACATTGCCAATAATGTGCCATATGATATTGGGCAAATCAGCTAATTCATCCGTTTTTTCAAACCATTCTTGAATATAATTCTCACCAAAATCTCGTTGCCCAGCAGCATACACCTCACGAATATCTGTCGTAGAAAAAGTTTTACTGACCGCGATGAGCTGAACGCTACCTGAAAAGCGACCAGCCTCGTGCTCAACAAGCGCTATCTCATCTAGCACAGACTGGTAATTGTGTTGTAGTCGTGTCATGCTTATCCTCTAATTTCCATCAGTTTCGGCTAAATTCCACAAATAACCTATTTTTTGCTTGGTTAAAACCCGTTGGGCTATTTAAAATAGACAATATTTGCCCCTGCACGGAACTTATGCAAAATACATTTGGCATGCATACCGTGCAGTCATTTATTTAAACATAAGAATAAAAATTGTAACTTAAATCCAGAGAACACATTATGCAAATTACCGACTTACTCGCGTTTGGCGTGAAAAACAAAGCCTCCGACTTACACTTAAGCTCTGAACTGCCTCCCATGATTCGCGTCCACGGCGATATACGTCGCATCAACCTGCCCGAGATGAGCAGTGAAGAAGTTGGGCACATGATTACTTCAGTAATGAATGACTTACAGCGTAAAAACTACCAACAAAATCTAGAGACCGACTTTTCATTCGAATTGCCAAACGTTGCACGTTTTCGTGTCAATGCGTTTATGTCTAACCGTGGCCCCGCAGCTGTGTTTCGTACCATTCCGAGCAGTGTGCTCACCTTGGAAGATTTAAAAGCACCGCGCATTTTCCAAAAAATTGCCGACACGCCGCGCGGCTTAGTATTGGTAACCGGCCCAACTGGCTCGGGAAAATCCACCACGCTGGCAGCAATGATCAACTACATCAACGAAACTCAACCTGCACATATCCTCACCATCGAAGACCCGATTGAGTTTGTACACCAAAGTAAAAAAGCGCTGATCAACCAGCGTGAGTTGCATGAGCATACCCACAGCTTTGCCAACGCGCTAAGATCTTCTTTGCGTGAAGACCCAGATGTGATTCTGGTGGGTGAGATGCGTGACCCTGAAACCATCGCCTTAGCACTTACTGCTGCTGAAACAGGTCACTTAGTATTTGGCACCTTGCATACCACTGGCGCGGCTAAAACGGTAGACCGTATCGTAGACGTTTTCCCCGCTGGTGAAAAAGAAATGGTGCGCTCAATGCTGTCTGAGAGTTTACGCGCTGTTATTTCACAAACCCTGCTGAAAACCAAAGATGGTAATGGTCGCGTAGCTGCGCATGAAATCATGATTTCTACGGCTGCTGTGCGTAACTTAATCCGTGAAAACAAAATCGCCCAAATCGGTTCCGCGCTACAAACTGGCCAATCCTACGGCATGCAAACGCTTGATCAAGCGCTGCAAACCCTAGTTCGCCAAGGCGTCATCAGCCCTGAAACTGCGCGCAGTAAAGCCCAAAACGCTGACTTCATGTAACTTTGCATTTGTCCATACTAGGAGCCACACCATGACATCTATTGATGCGAATGAACACAACGCTGGCCGTCTGCACGGTTTATTAAGTGAAATGGTTTCAGCCTATGCTGAAAAATCACACCCTGTTTACATTCCCACACCAGCTGAAATAGGCGCACATATGCATCCCATTTTAGAGCGCATGTGCGAAGATGCAGAGCAACGCGGCGCATCCGATATTTTTATCAGCACAGGCTTTCCGCCAGCCATGAAAATCAACGGAGCGATGACTCCGGTGCCACTGCATCCACTCATAGAAGAAGAAACAGCGGCAATCGTGCATTCAAGCATGAATCCCGATCAACTAAAAACCTTTACTCATGATTTAGAACTTAACTATTCTGTGCAATCGAAGAGCAATACCCGTTATCGCGTCAATGCTTATCATGAACAAGGGCGCATAGGTTTGGTTATGCGTCGCATTAGCGCCAATATCCCTACCGTAGCAGACTTATCGCTGCCCTTGAAACTCAATGAATTGGTGATGCGCTCTCGCGGACTACTAATTTTAGCGGGCGCCACTGGCTCAGGTAAATCCACCTCTATGGCTGCGATGCTGAATTACCGTAATCAGCATCAAGCTGGCCATATCATTACCATTGAAGACCCAATTGAGTATATCTATACACCCAACCGCTGCATCATTACTCAACGTGAAATTGGTATCGACACCAACAGTTGGAAGTTAGCTGTACAAAATGCCATGCGCCAAGCACCTGATGTGGTATGTATTGGTGAAGTTCGTAACGAAGAAAGTATGGAATATGCACTGCAATTGGCGCAAACCGGCCATTTATGTATCTGCACACTACATGCCAACAGCGCCAACCAAGCGATTGAGCGCGTATTAAACTTTTATTCAGAAGAGCGCCACAAGCAGGTACTAATGGACTTAGCCATGAACTTGGTTGGTATTGTTGGTCAACGATTGGTGGTAAAAAAAGCCAAAGCCGGTCGTGCTGCCATTGTAGACTTAATGATCAATACCTCAGCAGTACAAGACTTGGTCATGAAAGGTGAGCTGATGGCGATTAAAGAGCTGATGCAGCGCGCCCAAACTGATGGCATGCAAACTTTCGATCAAGACTTATTCCAGCTTTATAGCGCTGGCGCCATTGATTACGAAGAAGCCTTGCGTCAAGCCGACTCTGCTAATGACTTGCGTTTGCGTATTCAGCTGGATGAAGAAGGTGGTTCTACTGATCGTTTGTATGATCGCGTAAGTGATTTAAACTTGATTTAAATGCTCTGTTATATTTATAGAACATTATATAAAGGCTACCTGAAAACTTCTGCAACAATAAAGCTTTCAGGTAGCCGTTGTCTTTGTATGAGCCCATTTTCAATCATATTCAACAACATTGACTGATAAGTCATGACTCCATATTGATAATTTATTGGCTCAATTTTTATTTCACAAAAACGTTAACCTATTTCATTTTTTCGGCTATGCTTGGGTTTAGCCAAACTTGGTTATATGTATTTAGCATTACTAAAACATAATAGAATCATAAGCTCACCCATCAAATTAGGAATACGGCAAAATGAAAATCACACCTATTCTTGCCATCACTAGTGGCGAACCAGCTGGCATTGGCCCTGATATCTGCCTAGATCTAGCCACAGCTGATTTGACTTGCCGTGCTGTAGTTTTAGGCGACAAAACACTACTACAGCAACGTGCGCTTGAACTAAACAAAAACGTGCGTCTGGTTGATTTTAATATCAATAGGCTACCTGAAACTGGCGAGCTAGAAGTATTGCACATTCCCCTCAACACACCTTGCCAAGCAGGCATATTAGATGTGCACAACGCATCTTATGTTTTAACGCTGCTCGACACTGCCTATGAAGGTGTCAAACGCGGCGATTTTGCGGCGATGGTAACTGCACCTTTGCATAAAGGCATCATCAACGATGCTGGCGGGGCATTCTTTAGTGGTCATACCGAATATTTAGCTGCCAAATCGCATACCCCTCAAGTGGTGATGATGTTGGCTGGTGGTGGTTTACGCGTCGCACTGGTTACCACTCACTTGCCACTCAAAGACATTGCCGCTGCTATTACACACGACTTAATCTGTTCAATAACATATATTTTGCACAACGATCTGCGTGATAAATTTGGCATAGATCAGCCTAGAATTTTAGTGGCTGGGCTTAATCCCCACGCTGGTGAAGGTGGCCATTTAGGCCATGAAGAAATTGATATTATTATTCCAGCTTTACAACAACTAAACAGCGAAGGTATCGATGTACGTGGCCCCTATCCAGCAGATACATTGTTCCAACCCTTTATGCTCAAAGACGCAGATGCTGTGCTGGCGATGTATCACGACCAAGGTTTGCCAGTGCTGAAATATGCCAGCTTTGGGCAAGGCGTCAATATCACTTTAGGCCTGCCATTTATCCGTACATCAGTCGACCATGGCACTGCACTTGATTTAGCCGGCAGCGGCAAAGCCGATTCAGGTAGCCTTATTGTTGCAACACAAACTGCACTGAGTATGGTGCACGCTCAGAGTGATTTTACTGTAAGTTAAATGTTTTATTGTTACCCACAAACCTTATTTAATATGCAGGAACCATAACATGGGTTCTAAATCCAATGATCTTGATTTGAGTAAATTCAAACCACAGCCCTATGCAAGCGTTGAAGAGGCCGAACAAAAACGTGAACAAGAAACCACCATTACCTCTATTCAGAAACCCATCATGACCTCACCTCTCCACTCGCTACTCATTGTCTTTGCTGTCGGTATTTTAAGTTGTTCAACCGCTGTCGCCGAAGTGCCCAGCCGCTCGGTTGCGCCCAGCCTAACCGACCTGCACCGTCTGGCCTACAAAACCTGTATGAACAATGCCAACAGTCGTATCGAGCATGGCTCCTGCATGGCCGATGAGCAGGCCTTTCAGAATGAGCAACTCCAGAAGAGCTACAAAGACCTGTCAAAATCCATGAATACCAAACAGCGAAACACGCTCGAAAAATCCCAAGCCGCCTGGGAAGTTTCCACGCTAGCCAATGCAGCACTGGGCATCGCTCTGCTAGACCCATCTGGCCTAGATCTTTCGGTCACCGACAACACAATCCTACTCATAATCCAGCGACGCCAGATGTTGGAGCACCTCACAAACCTGATTCGATGAGCATCAAACAAATACTTAGAGAAGCGAACAAACCATTAAGCAACCAAAAAAGATTAACTGCGTGAACAAGACGCCAACAACCGCATCAACCAATGAGTTGAATTTTATTATCAATCACAAACCTTATCTAATATCAGGAGCCACACCATGAGTTCTAAATCCAATGATCTTGATTTGAGCAAAATCAAACCACAGCCTTTTGAAAGCTTTGAAGAGGCCGAACAAAAACGTGAACAAGAAGCCACCGAAGTAAACGAGCCATTAAGCGACCAACAAAAAGCTTATCTACGTGAACACGACGCCAACAACCCTGTTAGCCAATTAGTAGACGACACGGTAAATCTCAATCCAGATTTACCGCCACCGCTAAAAGAGAAAAAATAACAAACTGAAACATATAGGCATAAGCATTGATTTAATCCAAGCCGTGTTTATCTCAGGTACTCAATCAAAAAGTCTGCAATCATTCAGGTAGCCTTCTGAATTGTTGCATTTTATGCTGCTCTATAAAGAACGCAATATCAGACATTTACATACAATGGTGTATTTTTTCGATTTTAAAGCGCCCTAAAAATTGCCCTTCTGCTTCAAAGTCATTAAAATACAATACTTTGAAGCATGGCCAAACCCGCCCAAATGACTATTCCTTTTATCGAAATGAAAGATGTGGCTTTCGCTTATGGTGATCGCCCCATACTACAAAACATTAATTTCCAAATTGCCCAAGGCAACTTTGCGGCAATTATGGGGGGCTCCGGCAGCGGTAAAACCACGCTTATGCGTCTGATTACAGGTCAAATCCATCCTCAACAAGGTCAAGTATTGGTAGAAGGCAAAGATTTAGCCCACTTATCAGCTAACGAACTCCATGAACATCGTCGCAGAATGGGCGTATTGTTTCAGCAAGGTGCTTTGTTTACTGATTTATCCGTATTCGACAATATCGCTTTCCCCATGCGCGAACTGACCAAGCTACCTGAAAATATCATTCATGACTTAGTGGTTTTAAAACTCAATGCTGTCGGGCTGCGCGGCATTGAACATTTAATGCCCTCAGAGCTATCAGGCGGCATGGCACGACGCGTAGCTTTAGCGCGCACTATTGCGCTCGACCCCGAGCTGATGCTTTACGATGAGCCCTTCACTGGCCTTGATCCCATTTCTCTTGGTGTCATTGCTCTGCTCATTAGCCGCATCAACAACGCTTTGCGCTCAACCAGCGTGATGGTAACCCATGATATTGAACAATCGCTGCGCATCGTTAACCAAGTGATTTTTCTAGCGCATGGCGAAGTAATGTTTTCAGGCAGTCCTGAAGAAATGCACCATTTAGACTCACCGTGGCTACAACAATTTATCGGCGGTTTGGCCGATGGTCCAGTAGCGTTTCGTTATCCAGCGCAAACCAGCTTGCAACAAGACTTACTGAACTAAGCCGCCACTCATTCCAAACCAAAGCCGCCACCATAAATAATATGGCTACCTGAAAAGAAACTTGTTATAACAACATGAAATTTATCCAATCAACTGGGGCCAAAACCCTAAGCCTCATCAAATCAATTGGCAGTGTTTGTTTATTTTTAGTACAAATATTGGCTAAATCCGGCAGCGCTATGGTGCGCCCTCGCCTCAGTATCCGGCAGATGTATTTTGCCGGCGTGATGTCGGTATTGATTATCGCCGTCTCTGGCTTATTTGTTGGTATGGTGTTGGGTTTGCAAGGCTATACACAACTGGCTAAATTCAAATCGGCCGATGCATTAGGCTACATGGTGGCGGCTTCACTATTGCGTGAGCTAGGCCCCGTATTGGCGGCAATTTTATTTGCGAGCAGCGCCGGTGGCGCCATGACCAGTGAAATTGGCCTAATGAAAACCACTGAGCAGCTCGAGGCCATGAGTGTCATGGCAGTTGACCCTATTGCTCGCGTGGTGGTGCCACGCTTTTGGGCGGGCGTTATTTCGATGCCTTTATTGGCTTCAGTTTTTAACGTAGCCGGTATTTTTGGTGCTTATTTAATCGGTGTACACTGGCTGGGATTGGATGGCGGAATTTTCTGGTCACAAATGCAAAGTAACATTACATTGAATTATGATGTGCTCAATGGCTTGATTAAATCAATCGTTTTCGGCATCGCCGTTACTTTGATTGCAGTACACCAAGGCTTTAATTGCGTGCCCACTTCTGAAGGTATTTTACGCGCCAGCACCCGCACTGTGGTTTCCTCTGCACTGGCCGTATTAGCGATTGATTTTATCTTAACTGCATTGATGTTTATTGAGTAAAAAATGAAAAAAAGCATTTTAGAATTTTGGGTAGGTCTGTTTGTTTTGCTTGGCGTAGTAGCCATCGCCTTTTTATCCTTCCGTGTCGCTGGTGGCGACGCCTTAGGTGGCAATAATACTGCTACTTATACCGTTTATGCTGAATTTACTGACATCGGTGGTCTTAAAGTAAAAGCGCCTATCAAAACTGCTGGGGTTTTAGTAGGTCGCGTAGACAGCATCCAGCTCGACCCCAAAACTTATCAAGCTAAGGTAAGCTTGAATCTGGGCAATCAATACCAATTTAGTAGTGACGTATCAGCACAAATTCTCACATCCGGTTTATTAGGTGAGCAATATATAGGCTTAATGCAAGGCGGAGATGAAGAAAATCTTACTGCTGGTGACACCATAACGCTCACTAACTCTGCAATGGTATTGGAAAACCTACTCGGCAAATTTATGACCAGTTTTACTGAAAAAAATGCCACAACATCAACAGATAATATTGATTCTGTAATCGAGTGAGATTGACTCACCACATTAAAAGGAAATAAATAATATGAAAAAATCAGCTTTTATCAGCGCATTGAGCATTGGCGTTATGAGCATTAGTATGGCTTTTGCTACGCCACAACAAGCGGTTAGCCAAGTAAATGAAAATGCTACCCAAGTATTGAATATTCTGAAAAAAGCCAACGGCAGCAATGACAACGCCGTTCGTAAAGAAGCAGAAGCCTACGCCACTCCTTATTTCGACTTTCAACGCATGACTGCATTGGCGGTAGGTGCGCCATGGCGTCAAGCAACGGCGACACAGAAGCAAGCTTTGTCTCGCGAGTTTCAAACGCTATTAATCCGCTCTTATACTGGCACTATGATGCAACTTAAAGACACCAAAGTGACCGTGAAAAATAACCCCGTTGTTAACAAAGGTGGCAAAGAAGTAATAGTGCGCACTGAAATTTTAGCCAAAGACAACAAGAAATCCAACATTGACTTTACCACTTACCAAAGTGGCAATAAATATCGCGTTTACAACGTAGCCGTTGAAGGCGCAAGTTTAGTCACTGTTTACCGTAACCAATTCGGTGAAACCATCAAAGCCAAAGGCATAGACGGCTTGATTGCTGATTTGAAAGTAAAAAACGGCAGTAAATAATGAATCTGGATACACGCGAACCCACCCTGTTTCTCAGTGGCGATATTACAGTTAAATCTATTGATTCAGCTGCTTATCGCCAATTTGAGCAAGCCTGCACGCCCGCAGCAATACAAACGCTCGACTTAGAGGGTGTCGGTGCCGCTGATTCTGCTTGTATTTCTTTGCTGTTGGCTGGATTGCGCATTAAAAATGGTCATTTAACGTTAACGAATCTTCCGGCTTCAGTTTCAGCTTTAGCCGAATTATATGAAATAAACGAATGGGTGTCCCCATGAAAAAAAATCTTCCTGCCAGCCTATTGCTTATTTTAGCGCTGAGCCAGCCAGCGCTCGCAGCCGAACGTAATCCAGCAGATCCTTACGAGCCTTATAACCGTGTCATGTTTAAGGTAAACGATACCGCTGATCGTTATATTTTGACACCAGTTGCACGTGGTTATCGTGCTGTTACACCCAGCCCAGTGCGCACAGGAGTCAGCAATTTTTATAACAACTTGCGCGATGTAGTGAGTGTGGGCAGTAACCTTTTGCGCTTGGATATTGAAAAAGCCGGTACCGACCTGGTGCGCGTAGGCATCAACTCCACCTTCGGCTTAGGTGGTTTAATCAATATTGCTGACGCAGGCGATATGCCTAACAACAAATCCAAATTGGGTGACACATTTGCCTCATGGGGCTGGAAAAACAGCAATTATTTTATTTTTCCACTTTCCGGGCCATCCACAGTGCGCGACAGCTTGGGTGAAACCATGGTTGGCTTTTACCCAATTGAAAATGCAATATTCTCCCAAACTGCTGTTAAAAACACTTCTATGGCGATTGAAATCGTTGACCGTCGCGAACAATTGCTTAATCTGACTGATAGCTTGGATGAAGCGGCTTTTGATAAATATGCTTACACCCGTGATATATTTATGAAGGTACGCAATAAACAGCTTGGCATTGCCACACCAGATGACGACATTGATATTGACGACTTAGTTGGCAGTGATGATGAAATTACAGACGAAAGCCAAGCTGTCGAAGCCGCTCCTGACAGCATCAATCTTAATGACGAAATCGACTCTGAACCCGAGAGTGACAGCGAAAATAACACCTCATCCACCATATGGCACGTTGCACCTGAACAACCATAAACACAGATACTGATACAAAGGCTACCTGAACATTCAGGTAGCCTTTAATTAAGCCGTTATCGATTCCACCATCAAAATCTTTACCCTCTGATTAAGAGATGACGTGCAGCCCGATTGGCATTATGATTGAGCCTAACGCAACATAAACACAAGGAAACGAATATGTATGAAGTAAACCGCAGCGTCTTTCTGCTCACTCCGCTGGAGCCGTTTTGGGACTGGTTACAATCGTTACCCGATTTAGACTTAGGTGATATGGTATTAGAAGATTTACAAGTCGATGCCAATGCTTATCTCACCGGCCCTTGTGAAACAGTTGAAGAAGTTTGGAGTGAAATAGAATCTCGCTTTGAAGAAATTTTTACAGCCGAATTATCCGATTGGTGTGAAGATGAAAGCGCATGGCCAGATCTAGAACAGGATATTTTCACTGAATGGTTTGGTATTAATCTTTCTACCATCGTCACCGATTTGTCTCGCGAACCGCTGGCGCGCGAATCATTTCAACCGCTCACCTTAAACTAAAGCTACCTGAACACATGTCCCAAACCATCCGTATTCGTGGTTATCATACAGACAGTTATGGTCACGTTAACAACGCGCGTTATCTCGAATTTCTCGAAGACGCGCGTTGGGCTTTATTTGAGCGACATCATTTAATGCCTCAGTTACAAAACATACAATTAGTGGTGTCACGCATGGATATTCGCTACCGCCGCAGCGCCACTGAAGGCGATGAGTTATTAAGCGAATCCCGATTCTCTAATGTTCAATCACGCCAAATTCAACTGAGCGAGCGATTGTATTTCAACAACTCTGGTAAAACCGTTGTCGAAGCTGAAGTGACACTCATCCCTGTTATTGACAATAAAGTCTCGCGCTTAACACCTGAATTTTACCAACTCCTTAAAACATTATCAGAATCTGTATTATGAAAAAACTTATTACTTTTGCAGCATTAGCCATTGTTGCCCTACTTTTGGCCGTTGTTCTTTGGCCTAAAAACCAACCAACACCTATTTTCAGCTTGGCTGATTTAAATGGCCGCACCATCACCAATGCCGAATTAAAAGGTAAAGTGACCTTAATCAACTTTTGGTTTCCTTCGTGCCCAGGCTGTATCAGTGAAATGCCTAAGCTCATCCAAACCAGCCACGATTATCAGAGCAAAGACTTCCAAATCATCGCCATTTCTGAGCCATTCGATCCGCTAGAAAGCGTTAAAAATTATGCCATTAGCCGTCAACTACCTTTCACTGTGCTGTATGACGCTGATGGCGCGGTGGGTAAAAATTTTGGCACGAGCGTTTATCCAACTTCATTCTTAATTAATAAAGATGGCGAACTACTCAAAACTTATGTTGGCGAGCCAGACTTTAATGCTCTTTACCAAGAAATAAATGCTGAGCTGGCTAAATAGCGCCAAAAATTAGCAACGATAAAAATGGCATATTATGCTTATAATTCAATAAAACCATACAATAATGTATTCAAATACCACTCATTAATTAGCATTACGCAATAAAATAACATTTACAACTTAAAAACCCTTGCTAAAACACAATATAGCCATTAAAATTTACAATCATAACTTAAACATTTCAATAAAATTTAAATGAAGAATGAAGAGCAAATCTATGAGCAATCCTTTACACCCAACAGATGACACCAAAATCAAAGGCATAACTGAGCTATTGCCGCCTATTGCCCACTTATACGAATTACCCATCACCACTAAAGCCACCGAGTTGGTGGTTAAAACCCGTCAGGAAATTTCCAAACTGGTTCATGGCGAAGATGATCGTTTACTGGTTGTAATTGGCCCTTGCTCTATTCACGACACTAAAGCAGCCGTTGAATATGCGCAGCTATTACAACCACTTATTGAAAAATATAAAAATGAAATGGTATTGGTGATGCGTGTGTATTTTGAGAAACCACGCACGACCGTTGGTTGGAAAGGTCTCATCAACGATCCGCACATTGATGGTACTTTTGACATTAACTACGGCCTGCGTCAAGCACGCAAGCTATTGTTAACGCTGAATGATTTAGGGGTTCCTGCGGCAACCGAGTTTTTAGACATGATCACACCACAGTATTATGCCGACCTTATTTCTTGGGGTGCCATTGGCGCGCGT
Source organism: uncultured Neisseria sp. (assembly GCA_964563885.1). Lineage (GTDB taxonomy): Bacteria > Pseudomonadota > Gammaproteobacteria > Burkholderiales > Neisseriaceae > CAZLYX01. The sequence goes on from CAZLYX010000014.1 coordinate 14,204, forward strand.
ACTACCGAGAGCCAAGTGCATCGTGAGCTCGCCAGTGGCTTATCATGCCCAGTTGGCTTTAAAAACGGTACTGATGGCAATCTAAAAATTGCCATTGATGCCATCGGTGCTGCTAGCCATCCACATCACTTTTTATCAGTAACCAAAACAGGTCATTCTGCCATTATTCACACTTCTGGCAACCCTGATTGCCATGTGATTTTACGCGGTGGCAAAGAGCCTAATTACAGCAGCACGCATGTTAAAGACTCTAGTCAACAACTTGCCAAAGCAAATGTTACCCCTAGATTGATGGTTGATTTCAGCCATGCCAACAGCTGTAAAGATTACCGCCGCCAAATGGAAGTGGCCAAAGATGTGGCTCAGCAAATGCGCGATGGTGAACAAAACATCATGGGTGTCATGGTAGAAAGCCATTTAATTGAAGGCCGTCAAGATGAGCCGAAAAACTATGGCCAAAGCATCACCGATGCTTGTATTGGCTGGGACGACACAGTAGGCATGTTGGATTTATTGGCTGAAGCCAAGCGCGCGCAACGACAACTGTCTTAATACGGTTTTTGCAGCAAAAAGGCTACCTGAAAGCATTAGCTTTACTTTCAGGTAGCCTTTTGTTATCTACTCGCTATCAATATGCTGTTTTTTTGGTATACAATCAGCCGCAATTAACACAGCAACGGAATTTCTCATGAACGCGATGATTTTGGCTGCTGGCCGCGGCGAACGCATGCGCCCGCTAACAGACCACACGCCTAAACCTTTATTAGCCGTGGGCAACGAGCCGCTCATCGGCTGGCATTTACGCCGTTTGGCCAACGCTGGTATTTTCGATATCGTGATTAACCACGCTTGGCTTGGCAGCCAAATTGAAGATCGTTTGGGCGATGGCAGTGGCTATGGAGTGCGCATCCATTACTCGCCCGAAGGCGAAAAAGGCCTCGAAACCGCCGGCGGCATTGCCACCGCCTTGCCCTATTTAGGCGAAGCACCTTTTTTAGTGGTCAACGGCGATGTGTTAACCGATATTGATTTCACCACCATTGAGCATATAGCGGCAACATTCAGTGGCAACAAGCTTGCCCATTTATGGCTGGTGCCCAACCCTGAACACAACCCTGCTGGCGACTTTATTTTATGCGACGACGGCAGTGTTGCATCGGAAAATAGTGCTGGCGAAGCGCTTACTTTTAGTGGCATCGGCTTATACCATCCTGCATTGTTTGCCAACACAGCACCTCAGCAATCAGCCAAACTCGCACCCTTACTGCGCCAAGCAATGGTGCAAGGCTTAGTGAGCGGTGAAAAACATCATGGCTTATGGTTAGACGTTGGTACTGCCGAGCGTTTGAACGAAGCCAATCGTTTGGCTCAAGCTTGGTAACGGTTTAGCACTCAATATAAAAGGCTACCTGAACAACAATATCAATCGTTCAGGTAGCCTTTAGCATATTTATATTTTAAATTTAGAATAAAAAATCTGCCTCGTTTAACTTACAAGTAAACAAGGCAGATTTTTTGCTGTTCAACGTCTCAACGTTACAATTTGCTGCTAATCAAGCAGCTTAAATATTCAGTAAGCGCTCATCTAAGGTTAAATCTTCGTTTTTATTTACTTCAATATTGCGGGTAAGCACATTTTGAGCAATGCCTTGTGCTTCTAACAACGAGTGCATTTCGTATGTTCCGCATTGGTATTCATTCAATTCTGGAATCTGTTTTTGATCTTGCACGTTCAACACATCTTGCATCGCAGCGCGCCAAGCCGCGGCAACACTTTGCTCGTTTGGCGTGCCGATTAAGCTCATATAAAAGCCAGTGCGACAGCCCATCGGCGAAATATCAATGATTTCTACACCGTTGCCATCTAAATGATCCCGCATAAAGCCAGCAAACAAATGCTCTAGCGTGTGAATGCCTTTTTCAGATAAAATTTCTTCGTTAGGCACACAAAAACGTAAATCATACACTGTAATGTCATCACCTTTAGGTGTCTGCATGGTTTTGGCAATGCGCACCGCTGGCGCATGCATACGAGTGTGGTCTACTTTAAAGCTATCGAGTAGCGGCATGATGTTTATCCTTAATCAAAAACGGCAAGCGTAAGCTGCCTGAACAATAAGCTGTGTGAGATCATCATAGCATTATCAGCGCTATAGGGCGATAACACGGTTTTATACAATAACCCTCAAATAAAACCATAACTAAACAATGTTTCAGGTAGCCTATTACTTTATAAACACCTTTGTTAAAAAAGCTACCTGAAAGAAACAAGTCTTTCAGGTAGCCTTTAACATAATCGTATTTTAGATTAATGAACTTCTGAACGTTTAAAATGATGCGGGCGAAAACCCAGTGCAAATAACGTACTAAAATACAACAAGCCGCCTAAACACACCAATCCCAAAAGCTGCATACTTTTGCGCAATCCTCCAGCCAGCCAGTCAAACGGTAAATATGTCTGCGCAGCCCACAAACCACCCGCCATCACCACCAGCGCAATCAGTAGCTTGGTAATAAACCGTCGCCAACCCGCTTTAGGCTGGTACAAGCCTTTTACCCGCAGCAACACATACAGCAAGCCCGCATTCACACATGCGCCCAATCCAATCGCCAGCGCCAAGCCAGCATGTTGCAACTTCCATACGAAAACCAAGTTCATCAGCTGTGTAATCACCAAGGTAAAAATAGCCACTTTAACTGGTGTTTTAATATTTTGGCGCGCATAAAAACCCGGTGCCAACACTTTAATCATAATCAAACCGATTAAGCCCAAAGTGTACGCAATCAGCGCTTGTTGCGTCATCAGTGCATCGTGCATGCTAAATTCTTTATACATAAACAAAGTTGCTATCAATGGAAAAGACAACACTGCCAAACCCACTGCTGCTGGCATCGCCAACAACAAACACAAGCGCAAACCCCAATCCAGCAAGGCAGAAAACGCTTCTGGATCATCACTGGCAGCATGTTTAGATAAAGTTGGCAGCAAAATAGTGCCCAACGCCACGCCCAGCACACCTGTGGGCAACTCCATCAGGCGATCGGCATAATACATCCACGATACGCTGCCTGATACCAAAAACGAGGCAAAAACTGTATTAATCACCAATGATATTTGTGCCACACTCACGCCCAAAATAGCGGGTGCCATTTGCCTCATAACACGATTCACCGCTGCATCTTTAAAATTCAGCTTCGGCATTTTCAAAAAACCCAGCTTAAATAGCCATGGCAATTGAAACGCTAGCTGTAAAAAGCCGCCCACAAACACCGCCCAAGCTAATGCCAATACGGGCGGATTAAAATAGGGGGTAAAAAACAGCGCAAACACAATAAACGATACGTTCAGAAAAGTGGGGGTAAACGCTGGAATACTAAATTGATGATAGGTATTCAAAATACTGCTCACCAGCGAAGAGAGCGAAATCAGTAAAATATAAGGAAAGGTAATGCGCAACATTTGCGCTGATAAATCAAATTTAGCCGCATCAGCAGCAAACCCTGGCGCAGATAAATAAATTACAAACGGCGCTGCCAGCATCCCAATCGCCGTCACAATCACCAAAATAAAACTCAACATCCCCGCAATATGCTGTACAAATGCTTGAGTGGCTTCTTCTGAACGTGTTTGTCTATATTCAGCCAAAATCGGCACAAAAGCTTGAGCAAAAGCCCCTTCGGCAAAAATACGGCGCAATAGATTAGGCAGTTTAAATGCCACAAAAAAAGCGTCGGTCGCCATACCAGCGCCAAACGCACGTGCAATAATAGTATCGCGCACAAAGCCAAGTATGCGCGACACCATGGTCATACTGCTGACTTTAGCCAGCACACCCAATAAGTTCATAATGATGTTTCTTCATTGAATTAATCAAAACCACAACTGCTGTATTGTATTTTTACCAAACGACAACACCAAGTTTTTGAGGCTACCTGAACAGTTTCAGGTAGCCTCAAAAGCTTTAAATCAGCCTATTAAAACGTATAACCTGTTTGCAGCTCTTCATCGCCCACCAGCTCCACCAACAGCGCATACAACGGCGCTAAATCAATATAGCGGCGACTCACGCGACGTAAATAATTGAGGAAACGAGGGATTTCAGGACGATAATTATCTTTGCCATCGCGGTAGTATAAGCGTGCAAAGATACCAGCCACTTTTAAATGTCGTTGAACGCCCATCCATTCGAACGAGCGGTAGAATTCATCAAAATCAGATGTCACAGGCAAACCAGCAGCGCGGGCTTTTTCCCAATACCGAATCACTAAATCCAAAACCACTTCTTCTTCCCACTCAATAAACGCATCTCGTAGCAATGAAACTAAATCATAGGTAACGGGGCCATAAAGCGCATCTTGAAAATCCAACACACCAGGGCGCTCTAGCGTGAGCATCAGATTGCGCACAATAAAATCACGATGCACATAGACTTGCGGCTGTGCCAATAAAGGTGGTAATAAAGTATCAACTGTTTGCTGCCACAATTGGCGTTGTTTAAAATTCAACTCGCGCCCCAGCTCTTTGCCTACAAACCATTCGGGAAACAAATTCATTTCACGCAACATCACTTCACGGTCGTATTGAGGTAGCGTGTCGATTTGGCTGCCTTTTTGCAGCTCAATTAAGGTATCGATGGCATCAAGCAATAAAGCGTGATGAACTTCTGGACGCGCATCATGTTCTAATGCGGCTAAGTAAGTGGCTTTACCCAAATCTTGAATGGCCATAAAGCCCTGTGTTTCATCGTGAGCGTAAATTTTAGGTACGTTGACCATATTAAACACTTGCTGCACCTTTAAATAAGGGGCAATGCTCATTTTTTCGGGTGGCGCATCCATGCAGATAATGCTCTTATCTGCGAAGCTTGCACGGAAGTAACGGCGGAAATCGGCATCGGCCGCGGCGAAGTGTAATTCAAACGTTTCGTTGGGATAAATCGTTTCTAGCCAATTTTTTAATTCAGTTTGTCGTTGCATGATCGGTTTTCAGGTTAAAATAAACCCTATTTTACTGGCAAAATCGATTTAAGGTGATACTTTGGCACGTTTATTTTCCATCAAGCCCCTCGTTCTCGCATTAAGCATAGGCTTTGGCGCTTGTGCCCACGTCTATGCAGACGATGTGAGCACGCCCGAATCAGCAGGCATGTGCCATGCGCCGCAACAGGGGTTTCCAAGCATTGCACCGCCTAAAGTCAGTGGTGAAGATGCCTTGCCCACCGATTACACGCGCATTACTGCCGACAGTGTCGCCGGCAAAACACAAGAAAATGTACGCGCAGATGGCGAGGTGATTGTTGAGCGTAATGATCAAGTGTTGAATGCCAACTGGGTGGCTTACGATCAAACAACCGACACCATCAAAGCAGGCGATTCTTTCACACTGCTCCAAGCTGGCTCTAAAATTTCAGGTAGCCATATTGAATATAATCTGCAAACTGAAACTGGTACTGCTGAAAAAGCCCGTTTTGAAATGGAAGGCAACGAGCGCCGTTTGCAAGGTCAAGGCGATAAAGTAGAGCTGAAAGGTTCGCAGAAAATTGAAGTTCAAAAAGTTAAATTCAATACCTGTAGCCCTGGCGACGATAGCTGGCATATTCGCGCCTCGTCAGTAGAAGCTAATTATGAAAAAGGCATCGGCGTGGCACGCAATGCCACACTGGTGTTTGGCAATGTGCCCGTGCTTTACACGCCGTGGGCTGATTTCCCACTTAATGGCAATCGCAAAAGTGGCTTACTGGTACCGCTGATAAAAATTGGCTCAGATGGTGCTGAAATTAACGCTCCTTATTACTTTAACCTTGCCCCCAATTATGATGCCACACTCAGCCCTGGTATTATTACAGGCCGTGGTGCTCAGCTAGGTGGTCAATTTCGTTATTTGAACCCACTATACCGCGGTGAAGTAAATGGCACTTGGATGCCAGACGATCGCCGCAGTGAACACAACAATCGTTATCACACCAATTGGCGCCACCAACACCAATTCTCCACCAAGCTAAGCGGTGGCATAGATTTTAATCAAGTATCTGACGATGACTACTTCCGTGACTTTTACAACCGTAACGACATCGCCGCCAACGTCAACCTAAACCGCCAAGCATGGTTAAACTATAAAACCCGCGTCTTTGATGGCCCCTTAGAAACTTATGCAACCGTACAAAAATACCAAACACTGGCCAATGCCAATGGTTATAAAGATGAGCCTTATCAGCTCATTCCGCGTCTTTCAGCTTCGTGGCAGAAAAACACCTTAATTGGCGCACAAATGAGTCTACTAGGTCAATTTACCCGTTTTGAACACGACAGTAAGCAAGCGGGTAACCGCATTGTGCTTTACCCAAGCTTGCGTTGGAACGTCCAGAATGATTGGGGCTATATTCGCCCGAAAGTTGGCGTGCACATGACGCATTACAATTTGGATTCATATTTAAGCCAATCTGGCCGCACCAGCAGCCGCATTTTACCGATACTCAACGTTGATACTGGTATGACTTTTGAGCGCCAAACCTCAGTATGGGGCAACGATTATGTACAAACATTAGAACCGCGTTTGTTCTATAACTACATCCCCACCAAGTCTCAAAATGATTTACCTAACTTCGATGCTTCTGAAAACAGCTTTAGCTACAGTCAGCTGTTTCGTGAAAACTTATACTCAGGTAACGACCGCATTAACTCAGCCAATAGCATCAGCACTGCGGTACAAACGCGTTATCTCAACCGTGAAACTGGTGCAGAACGTTTTCGTGCAGGCATAGGACAAAAGTTTTACATCAAAAACGACAACGTATTATTAGATGGTAGCGTGAGCCGCTTTAACCGCAATCGCTCTGATTGGATCGCGTTTGCAAACGGCAACATTACTGACAACATCTCTCTTAATAGCGATTGGCACTACAACCAAAACTTAAACCGTACTGAAGGCTTCAGCACTGGCGTACGCTACAATCCAGAAGCAGGAAAAGTATTGAGCGCCCGCTATAAATATAGCCGCAACGAGCCCATTTTCTTACAAGAAAACGGCGAATATTATCGCGACAAGCTACAACAAGTTGATTTCGCTGTGCAATGGCCGCTGCGTAAAAACTATTACGCTGTTGGCCGTTTCAACTATGATATCGGCGTTAAGCGCCCATTAGAACAACTCATCGGCGTTGAATATAAAAGCGATTGTGGCTGCTGGAGCGCCAGCGTAGTTGCCCAACGTTATGTAACTGGCTTAAATACACGCAAAAATGCTGTTTTCTTTAATTTACAACTCAAAGACTTGAGCAATATCGGCAACAATCCGCTCGAACAATTGCGTCAGGCCATTCCCGGATATAGTCAAATCAATAAGGTAACCCAACCATGAATCTAAAACCTATTCTCCTCGCCACCTTGCTAGGTTTAAGCGCAACCAGCGCTTTAGCCACTGATATCCGCACGGTAGACAGCATCGCCGCCGTTGTTGGTAGTGACATCATTACTAGCCGTGAACTATCACTGGCATTGTCTCGTGCCCAACAAAGCACACCCAATATCGGCGCTGATCAACTGCGTCAGCAGGTTTTGAAGCAAATGATTAACCAATTACTGATCGTTCAGGCTGCCAAGCGCAATAACATCGGTACCACCGAAGTCGAAATCGATGAATCCATTGCCGCTAGCGCTGAAGCACGTAAAATCAGTACAGAAGCTGTATACGCACAAGCTGCCAAAGATGGCTTGAGCCGCCAAGCCCTGCGCAAAACTGTTGCCAACAGTTTAATCACCCAAAAAGTAGAACAACAGCGCATTATGCAAAGCGCTAATGTTAGTGACGCAGAAGTTGAGGCGGCTTTGCAACAAGCCCAACAGCAAAACATCAGCCTGCCAGAAGGAGCAGCTATTCGCCAATACCGCGCTCAGCACATTTTAATTAAGGCCGACAATGCCAATGCCGCTGAAGCCGCGAAAACTGTGGCACGTAAGCTCCATCAACAAGCACGTGGTGGGGTTGATTTTGGTACGCTGGCTGGTCAGTACTCACAAGATGGTAGTGCCGCTAATGGCGGTGATTTGGGCTGGTTTGCAGATGGACAAATGGTTCCAGCTTTTGAAGAAGCTGTGCACCAATTAAAACCAGGGCAAATTAGCGCCCCAGTGCGCAGCCAGTTTGGTTGGCATATCATCAAGCTAAATGAAGTGCGTGACGCTGGAACGCCAGAAGAGCGCCGCCGCAATGCTGTACGCCAAGTGCTGGTCGAGCAAAAAACCCGCCAAGCCACTACAGAATTTTTAAAAGAACTGCACGAAAACGCTCATATTGACATTCGCCGTTAAGCTTATGTAATTTAAACTCGCATTACACCAAAGGCTACCTGAACATTCAGGTAGCCTTTTTTAGATTTGTGTTTAAAAAATAAGTCGTTGATTAACAAAATTTTTAACCATATCCAAGATACGTTCTAAGTTGACCTAAAACGTCACTCTATCCATAACCAGTCCTGACAAAAAACGTCACTCTGACTTAAAGCGTCACCACCAGATAAAAGGTTTATATTTAAAACAAGCGGTACATTTTTAATAATATCCTTAATAATCATAGTCTTGATAAATATTAAATATATTTTGAAATTTTGGCACGCCTATTGCTAGGTATTACATATACACAGCGGCACAGACCGCTAATATAAAAAACAAGCCAAACACATTACGAAAATAAAGCCGGTATAAAACCAGCCTAAACAATAATAATTAACCACTTACTTATAGCCTTGGAGCATCACTATGATTGATCGTCTTATTCCTTTATTTGCCATCATTGGCGTTGTTTCTTCCATTGGCTACTTATATGTCATCGCATATGTTTTATATAACACTTGGGGACACTTAGCACCAGCAGCAGTAAAACGCGCCAAACAAAATGCCAAAGATATGGCAGCTACGCAAAATACTAACGCGGTAGCAAAAGTTTAAAAAAACCATAAAGGCCAAACACATTACCACGGGGAAACACCATGACTAACTCATCGGCATTGATTTTTATTTTATTTGGATTGTCAGGTATTGCTTTATTATCCATCACCATCGTTTACATCTGTAATCTGATTTTGAATGACTACCGTCATAAAGCAGATTCACACGAACTGATTTAAATTAAACACCGACAATAATAACAGGGGTATAACAGCAAGTTGCGTAAAGGGGATGAAAAGCGCACGCTGTTTTTAGAAGGGGGGAACGAGGCTGTCTAAAACTTGGGGTGTTGAGGGCAGTCTCACTTTTCCGGCTAACGTGTATACGTTGGCCGGTACTTTTTTGTGCGCCGTGATGATAAATAGGCTACCTGAACATAAATTTATTTATGTTTCCAAACTTAATCTTGCACGTAATCTTAAATATTAAGCCTAATCAACAGTGCCAATAACTTAGTAACTTTTCGCTTAACTAAATGTATTCAGGTAGCCTTTTACCCACAGCCTTTTGTTACAATAGCGCCCATGCACACAGATCTCCTTCAAGGCTTAAATGCCGAACAACTTGCTGCTGTTACTTGGCCAGCACAATCTGCTTTAATATTAGCGGGCGCGGGCAGCGGTAAAACCCGCGTGCTTACTACGCGCATTGCTTGGTTATTACAAAATCAACAAGCCAGCGTACACAGCGTTTTAGCGGTTACCTTTACCAATAAAGCGGCTAAAGAAATGCAAACGCGTTTAAGCACCATGTTGCCGATAAACGTGCGCTCAATGTGGTTGGGCACGTTTCACGGCTTATGCCATCGTTTTTTGCGTTTGCATTATAAAGATGCCAATCTGCCCTCCACCTTTCAAATTCTTGATAGTGGCGACCAGCTCTCTTTGGTTAAACGCTTGCTCAAAGCGCTCAATATTGCTGAAGAAATCATTGCGCCGCGCTCTTTGCAAGGCTTTATTAACGCCCAAAAAGAAAGCGGTTTGCGTGCTGACCGCTTGCAAGCGTCTGACCCACATTCCAAACGCATGATTGAATGCTATGCCGAATACGATCGCGTTTGCCAACGCGAAGGCGTGGTGGATTTTGCCGAGCTGATGTTGCGCAGTTATGAACTTCTGCAAGCCAATGAACCCTTGCGCCGCCATTATCAAAATCGGTTTAACCATATCTTGGTAGACGAATTTCAAGACACCAACAAACTACAATACGCTTGGCTTAAATTAATCGCTGGCGAACATGCTGCTTTATTTGCTGTGGGCGATGATGATCAAAGTATTTATCGTTTTCGAGGCGCAGATGTGGGCAATATGGCGTCGCTGATGAACGAATTTCACATAGAAGCACCACTTAAACTTGAACAAAACTATCGCTCTGATGCCAATATTCTCACCGCTGCCAATGCTGTAATCAGCAATAATGCCGAGCGTTTAGGTAAAAACTTACGCACCGAAGCTGAATGTGGTGAAAAAATCCGCTTTATTGCCGCGCCCACTGATTTTGACGAAGCTCAATTTGTGATTGATGAAGCAAAATCACTGCAACGCGAAGGCTGGGCACTAGACCAAATGGCGGTGCTTTATCGCAGCAATGCCCAATCGCGCGTGCTCGAGCAAGCGCTGTTTCGTGCCAGCGTGCCTTATAAAATTTATGGCGGCTTGCGCTTTTACGAGCGTCAAGAAATCAAACATGCGCTCGCTTATTTGCGTTTGGCAGTCAACCCTGATGACGACAATGCTTTATTGCGGGTAATCAACATGCCCACACGCGGCATTGGCACACGCTCAATAGAAACCATCCAATCAGCAGCAGCAGAACAAGGCGTATCGCTTTGGCAAGCAGCATGCGGCATGGGCGCGAAAGCCACCAAGGTTGGCGCTTTTGTGCGCATGATTGAAAGCTTGCGTGAACAATCTGGTGTGCTGACGCTACCTGAAATGATGGTTTCGGTCACACGAGACAGCGGCTTGATAGAGTATTACCAAACCCAAAAAGGCGATCATCAAGACCGTCTCGACAACTTAGATGAGCTCGTTAATGCTGCGGTTGACTTTAATCCCTTGGAAAGCAATTTTGAAGTATTACCAGAACACACCGACACCAGCGACCCGCTATTTCCTGTGTTGGCTTTTTTAAGCAGCGCTGCGTTAGAATCGGGTGAAAATCAAGCGGGCGAAGGTGAATCGGCAATACAGCTGATGACGGTTCACGCAGCTAAAGGCTTAGAATTTAACGCTGTGTTTCTCACTGGCATGGAAGAAGGCCGCTTCCCAAGCGAATACAGCCTTGCTGAGCGCGGCGGCGTAGAAGAAGAACGTCGACTAATGTATGTTGCCATCACCCGCGCGCGCAAGCGTTTGTATATCAGCATGGCACAACAGCGCTTGCTACACGGCCAAACCCATTTTGGCGTTAGCTCGCGTTTTGTTGATGAGATTCCAGAAGAAATTCTGCACAAACTTTCAGGTAGCCATAATCTATTTGCACACACTGGTTTTTCACGCTCAGCAGGCGGCCGTAAAACCCAAGTAGATAAGCTACCTGCCAGCATGGTGCAAGAATATGATGGCTTTTCAATTGGTCAAAATGTTCGCCATGCTAAATTTGGCACTGGCGCCATCATTGATGCGGTAAACAAAGGCGAATCTGCTCGGCTAACGATTAATTTTGGCAAAAATGGCATTAAAGAATTAGACACTGCCTTTGCAAAGCTAGAAAGCGTTTAAGCTATTTTAAATATCAACACTATGGATAATCATATTACAGATGTAAACCTTAATTGAAATAAGCTCATTATTGAGCATCCAACAAAAAGGCTACCTGAAAACATATAAATACGTTCAGGTAGCCTTTATATTCAAACAACTTTATTCCAAGATTATTGCTCTGCACGCATTTGTGGAAACAAAATCACATCACGAATAGAGGGCGAATCAGTTAACAACATCACCAAACGATCTAAACCAATACCGCAGCCGCCAGTGGGTGGCAAGCCGTATTCCATCGCGCGGATATAATCAGCATCGTAGTGCATTGCCTCATCATCGCCCGCATCTTTTTGTTCAACTTGCGCCCTAAAACGAGCGGCTTGATCTTCGGGATCATTTAATTCTGAATAGCCATTGGCCAGCTCGCGCCCCACAATAAACAACTCGAAACGCTCGGTTAAGCCCGTTTTGGTATCAGAAGCGCGCGCCAATGGCGAAACTTCAATTGGATAATCAACAATAAAGGTTGGATTCCACAATTGGCTCTCAGCGCAGCCTTCAAACAAAGCCAATTGCAAGCTGCCAATACCAGGCGAAGGCGGCAATTTTTCGCCATGTTTCACAATCGCCTCTTTCAACCACGCTTCATCATTTAGCTGTTCATCGGTGTATTGTGGATTGTATTTTTTAATGGCTTCCAAAATGGTTAAGCGCTCAAACGGGTTTTCTAAATCAACTTCTTTACCGTTGTAGCTCATTTTGGCAGTGCCACAAGCAGCCATGGCAGCAGCGCGGATGATGCCTTCAGTCATTTCCATCATGCGTAGATAATTGCTATAGGCTTCGTAAAACTCCATCATGGTAAATTCAGGATTATGACGCGTGCTCATGCCCTCATTGCGAAAGCTGCGGTTAATCTCAAACACACGTTCTAAGCCGCCGATAACCAAGCGTTTTAAATATAATTCTGGCGCAACACGTAAATACAAAGACATATCTAAAGCATTGTGATGGGTCACAAACGGCTTAGCAGTAGCGCCGCCAGGAATCGAATGCATCATCGGCGTTTCCACTTCCAAATAACGCTCGTTTACCATGTAATTGCGCACGGTTTGAATGATTTGGCTGCGTTTCATAAACGTATTACGCGAATCATTGTTGGTAATTAAATCCACATAGCGCTGGCGATATTTCTGCTCTTGATCTGCCAAACCATGAAATTTATCAGGCAATGGGCGCAAAGATTTGCTTAACAAATGCAACTTGCTCACCCGCACAGTTAGCTCGCCATGATTGGTTTTAAACAACGTGCCCTCAGCAGCAACAATATCGCCCATATCCCAATGTTTAAAAGCATTATGAATATCTTCGCCCACGCCTTGATTATTGATATACAACTGAATTTGGCCAGAAACATCTTGAATCGTAGCAAAGCTGGCCTTACCCATTTGACGTTTTAACATCATGCGACCCGCCACTTTTACCGCAATTTCTTGCGGATCAAGTTCGGTTTTTTCTAGCGCATCATATTGTTGATGCAAATCGCCTGCCACCGCATCGCGCTGAAAATCATTGGGGAAAGCCACGCCTTGTTGGCGAATGCCCGCCAGCTTTTCACGGCGTAACGCCATAATTTGGTTTTCGTCTAATACAACTTCGGTTTGCGGCGTTTGCTGCTCGCTCATGGTATTGCTCCCAAACTAACAGGCTGCCTAAACACCAGCGCCTGAATATAAATATTTTGATTAAATAACAATAGAGCGTCATTTTAAGCCAAAATGGCTTTGATTTCACGCTTTCAGGTAGCCTAATACACAAAATACTTCAATCAGCCCCAATGCGGCACATCATATCTTAATAAATAGCGTGATAAGCGGGCGGCATAGCAGTGAATAACTCGACATAAAAAGCAATTAAATCAGCATATACACCGTTAACTATATACACAAAAATCTCTTATTTTTGTCATCTCCAATATTCCGAGAGTGCCATCAACACAATAGCAAAAAGCCAATTGCAAACGCATTTGGCTTTTAAGCACCATCAACAAATATCACCATATTAAGCATATGGTTTTAACACCTACAACAACAATCTTAGCCTGCCACTAATCTTAGATAAGACAATAACATTGCCTCAACCCAGCCATGCCAAATATTGCATTATTTGGGCAAGCTAGCCACTTTATTATTTTGCATTAAAGGCGTTGCAAACCGCTACTACCGCAGCGCTTCCGGTAGTTTCAGGAAATTGATACTTAAAATCACTACTTGATAAGACTGATTTAGGTGAATTCCAGCTATCGATTACTTCATCTTTAAATCCATAAGCTATGTATGCTTTGTTAAAAATTGTCTCATTGGTGCAAGATATAATGTCTTGATGCTTAGTGTAGTAAATCCCTTGTTTACGGCGTGGATGATTATTAATATAAGTAATTTGGACTACTGCTTGAATATAATCAGTATGATCACCGATCACGCGAACATTACTGCGCTTAACAGAATCAAGATCTATAAAAAGCTGAAGCCGCTTGTCTGAAGACTTGCCTAAATCTAACCAATCTGCTGCATAGGATAGCGTGGGCAGAAGCAATAAAGCTGCCAATATCAGTTTATTCATTGTGTTTAACCCCTTAAAATGTGAATAGTTTTCGGTTTTATAATGTGTCTAACAGGATAGTGTTTTCGCCTGTGTGCTTGTTTTAGTAGTGACATTTGCGCAGGCAACAAACCGCTTATAAATTCTGCCTAGTTCACCTGTACTCACAACCGGCAGAAGATGAGAGGATTGGTTATTATAATGTAAATGGCTATTCACACAGGATATCTTCTAGATGCTTATTCCTTATAAACCAAGTTTTATTGATGATAATGCTTATAAAAAACTTAGCTTAATAATGGCCTAAACACCCTTCTACTCTATGTTTGCTCATTGTTAAGAGCAGTTACAAAAATTACTTATTCCCTGTTGATGCACGTTTATATAGCTTACATTTTTATTATGTTAGTGACGTAAAATGTAAACAAGATTTAGATAAAGTAAGGTATTTAAGAGAAATTCGCATTGCTTCAAAAAGTGTTGTCTTTAATTAAGCGAGATTACTCATTCACACAATAATATTTAACCTTTTTAAGGTTGGAATACTGGCTCTTTTTTTGTAGTACCACACTCAATCAATTGGTTTTAAAATAATCATTTTTCAAACCATAAAGGCTACCTGAAACACTTTCAGGTAGCCTTTTTAAATTCATCTAACAACAATCAGCGTAAAGCCAAACTAAATTTTAACTGGGCTTAATCATGTCTTCTGGTTTGACCCAAGCATCAAATTGTTCTGCGGTGAGCAGTTGTAAATCAATCGCCACTTGCTTTAAGGTTTTGCCCTCTTTATAGGCTGTTTTGGCGATTTTAGCAGCATTTTCATAGCCAATATGGCGATTAAGCGCGGTGACCAACATCAGCGAATCATGTAGATAATGGTCAATTTTTTCGCGCACTGGCTCTATGCCTACTGCACAATGCTCGTTAAAGCTGTTACAAGAATCGGCCAATAAGCGAATAGATTGCAATAAGTTGTAGCCGATTACAGGCATATAAACGTTTAATTCAAAATTACCCGCCGCGCCAGCAAAAGCAATAGTGGTGTCATTGCCCATCACTTGCGCCACCACCATGGTGAGCGCTTCGCATTGGGTGGGGTTGATTTTGCCCGGCATAATTGATGAGCCAGGCTCGTTTTCGGGAATGGTTATTTCGCCTAAGCCGCAACGTGGGCCGCTGGCCAACCAGCGAACATCGTTGGCAATTTTATTTACACTTGCCGCTAGTGTTTTTAGGCTGCCGCTGGCAAATACGGCGGCATCGCGCGCAGCTAAGGCTTCAAACTTATTGGGCGCAGTGATAAAAGGCAGCTTGGTTAATTCGGCCAGCGTAACGGCAACGGCTTGAGCATAATCTGGATGGCTGTTTAAGCCTGTGCCCACTGCTGTGCCGCCCAAAGGCAGCTCGTATAGCCCTTGCAATGCGTTGTCAATGCGCACCAAAGCATGATCAAGCTGGCTAACATATGCGCTAAACTCCTGCCCTAACGTGAGCGGCGTGGCGTCTTGTAAATGGGTGCGACCAATTTTAACAATATCGGCAAATGCTTGTGCTTTTTGATCCAACGTTGTGCGCAATGCGATTACAGCGGGAATCAACAAATAATTGATTTCACAAGCGGCGGCCACGTGAATGGCGGTGGGAAAACTATCGTTGGTGGATTGTGCGTGATTAACATGGTCGTTCGGATGTACAGGTTTATAGCTGCCCAGCGGCTGACCAGTCAGCTCGTTGGCGCGATTGGCCAACACCTCATTCATGTTCATATTAGATTGCGTGCCTGAGCCAGTTTGCCACACCATTAACGGAAACTGATCCGCCAATTCGCCGTGAATCACTTCATCAGCGGCTGCAACAATCCATTGCTGCTGGCTTGGCTCAATTCGGCCTAACTCAGCATTAGTGATGGCGGCGGCTTTTTTCACCATCGCCATGGCTCGAATTAAGGCTTCAGGTAGCCTTTCACCACCAATTTTAAAGTTTTCAATACTGCGCTGGGTTTGCGCTCCCCAATAAGCGGCAGCTGGAACCTGCACTTCGCCCATGGTGTCTTTTTCTATTCGAATACTCATTTTGCCACTCCTTGGCGTGGTTTTAAAAACGAAATAATTCAACAGTCTAAGTTTAGATGTTTATTTTATTGAAACATAATAATATGTAAAATGCTACCTGAAAATATGCCGTTTAACTTATACAAAGCTAAAACACTTTCAGGTAGCATTTTTATTTTAATATCAAACGCTTAATCAGTTATAAACGTACATAAAGCGGGCAAAAATGCTTCAATCAACCCTAAGTGATTGCCCTCCAAACTAAACGCTGAACGCCGTGCCGCAACTGCGCCACCATCATAGCCTGCTAAAGGCGTATTCGGGCTTAATCGGGCATATTCGAAAGCAGAACGGCTGAGCGGAAAAGAATCATTAAATAAAATCTCGCCCAAAGGCCTAGTGCCACAATTAAGTACCTTGTGCCAAGCATGGGCATCAGCTCGGCAAAAGCTGCGCGCCCAAACCACGGGAATATTGTCTAGGCACAACAAAACATCGCGCGCAAAAAAAACGCTGGAAGATGCGGAGTCAACAGTAAACGCTGAAACGCCATCGCCACCAAACAACTGGTCAAAACCTGTTTCGCCCAAGTATAAAAGCTGTAGCGAAAATTCAGCATCAAGCTGATGCAAAGCAGCGGTGAGCGAGGTTTGAATTTCCATTAAAGTGGTCATGCCACTTGGGCATTCTGGCAATGTGGGCGCAGAAGTGTGCCAATTATTTAAAAAGGTCATGGCCAATATTATGCACTTTGGTGCAAGTTGCAGCAAGATTGATGTGGCTAAATACAGCTTAAATTTCAGACCACTGCCGCAACAAATTATGGTATACGCCAGTGAGCAACACCAATTCTTCTGTTTCGCCGTGTGTGGTTCGGAGCGAGGAAATTGCGCGATCCATGTCAAACAATAAGGTGCGCTTTTCATCGCTGGCAATCATAGACTGTGTCCAGAAAAAGCTGGCCAATCGTTCGCCACGGGTAACGGGGGTAACGCGGTGTAGGCTGGTGGCGGGGTAAACAATCATGTCGCCAGCGGCCAATTTAACGCTGTGGCTACCGTAATGATCTTCAATCACCAATTCGCCACCATCGTATTCATCGGGTTCGTTTAAAAATAAAGTACAAGAAACATCAGTGCGCACCCATTGTTGAGCGAATGGATCATGGCGAACGGCATTATCAATGTGGTTGCCAAAGTTTTGACCTGTTCGGTAGCAGTTGAATAAAGGTTGAAAAACAGTTTTGGGTAAGGCTGCAGCAAAAAATTGGCTATTACTCAATACCGCAGCACGCACCCAATCTGCTAGCTTGATGGCGATTTCGCTGTGTTGTGGTAATTGTAGATTATGTTTTACTTGTGCCGATTGGCTGCCCGCGGTGATTTTGCCATCTGCCCATGCTGCTGTTTGTAATAATTCACGCGCCCAGCTCAGCTCTTGCTGCGGCACTACGTTTTCAATATGCAATAACATGTTTTATCCAAAAATACTTTCAGGTAGCCTTGTATATAAGGCTACCTGAAAAGGTTTAAAACTTAACGCCTACTGTTGCTACTAACGTACGGCGCTCACCTGGTATGGCTTGGCGGCGGTGCCCAGATGCAAAATGTTTCTTATCAAAAACATTGTTGACGTTAACTTGGGCGCGATAACGAGGCGTTTCATAGCCCAACATGGCATCGGCCACAGTATAGGCGGGCAAATCTTGCTCAATATTGCCACTTTCCACTGGGTTTTGGGTGGTGCGTTTACCCACATAACGTAAGCCAACACCAGCATTCCAACGATCAGTAAAGCGATAATTGCTCCACAGATTGGCCGTTACCTTGGCGGAAGCTTCAGGCATTTTTCCATCAAGCTGTTGGGTTGCTTCATCGCGTGCAGTCATTTTGCCATTGGCAAGTACTACACCCGCAATAACATCCCATTTTTCAGTTAAACGGCCAGCCACTTCAGCATCTAAACCGTACATTTTGGTGGCATTAATAAAACCACTACTTCGATAATATTGCTGTGTTTTTTTGGTATGAAATAACGCAGTATTAACAGTTAAATCGCCACCTAAAAAGGTATTTTTGCTGCCTAGCTCAAAGGTTTTGGTACGCTCTGGATCACTCACCAGCTGAGTGTCATCCAGTGTTGAAGATTGTCCTGTTACACGATAAGCAACTGGCATTGAGGCGGTGTTATAGGTTAAGTAAACGTTGTGTCCCAATACTGGCTCATAAATAGTGCCAATATTGTAGTTCCAAATATTATCACTTCGCGAAACTCGGGCACCTTCAGTGGGATCAGAAGAAGTCTTGATGTGATCATAACGCACACCAGCCAATACTTTCCATTGTGGGTTCAGCTCAATAATATCGTTTATACCAAGCCCCACGGTACGGGTTTTCAAAACACTACTGACCTTAGAGTCGCGCGTGTAATTAAGGTTTTCTTTGGGCGCACCATAATTTACACCTAGCTGATAGGGGTTAATCACCGCGGCGCTACCATCGGCATTAAAAAAATTGTATTGTGAGCTATAGTTATCACGTTTTTCTTGGCTAAGCTCTAAGGTGGCCAGCAAATCATGTCCCACATTGCCTGTTTTCAATTGGGTATTGAAATCAGTTTGGTTAATCCAAGTGCTAGATTCATAACGCGTTGCTTTAGTGCCTCGTGAAATCTGATCACCTTTCAAACGTGGGGCAACGCCGAGCATATC
The DNA here is from genome assembly GCA_964563885.1 of uncultured Neisseria sp. Taxonomy (GTDB): domain Bacteria; phylum Pseudomonadota; class Gammaproteobacteria; order Burkholderiales; family Neisseriaceae; genus CAZLYX01. The sequence continues at coordinate 33,217 of CAZLYX010000014.1, forward strand.
GTACTCACCTTTGTTATAACGCAATGTGTTGGTGAGTTTGGTGGTGTCATTAAACTGATGACGCACTTTAGCTGTGGTCATATTGGTGCGGATTTTTTCAAAGTCAGTGTTGTAGCCAAAAAACTGGTTATACGAGCTTTTAGAAGCAGTGGCTTTGCCCACGCCAGTGCTTTCGTAGGGCACCCCAAAATCAGGCACATTGTTTTCTGCTTCGTATTTATGCCCCAGTTCAAGCTGAGTATCGCCGCCTAAGCCAAAGGTAATGCTGGGTGCAAAGCCCCATTTCTCACCCTCTACGCCTTTACGAAAAGAATCTCTTCTTTCGCTCATAGCGTTGAAACGAAAGGCAATGTTGTCGTTAAAAGCATGGTTAATATCGGTGGTAATACGCTTAAAGCCACGGTTGCCAAAACCAATATCAGCATGTACTTGCTCACCAATAAATGGTGTTTTGCTCACTTGGTTAATGATGCCGCCAGAAGCACCTCGTCCAAATAAAACGGCACTACTACCCTTTAACACTTCAATGCTTTCAGTGTTGAAGGTATCGCCATTAAATTGTGCTAACGCACCACGCATACCATCATCATAGATATCGCCACCTGCATGCATTCCGCGCACAATCGGCACTTCAGTTTGACCACCCTCACCCGCTTGAAAAGTAATGCCAGCATTTTTGAGCGCGCCTTTCAAATTAGTAGCCGCTTGATCTTGTAATAGCTGCTGATTAATGATGGTGACGCTTTGTGGCAATGCCTGTGGATCTAAATTGCGTTTGCCAATGGTGGTTTTTGCAGGCTGATAACTACCGCGTTGGCTTTGACGCTCGCCCACAACCTCAATTGAGCCAATCTGAGCTGAGCCAGCACTGGTTTCAGCCCAAACTGGACTCATGGCAGCCGCCAAAAGACCAGCGCCAATTAAGTGTGTGTGTTTTACAGCGTGCTTATGCGCGCTTTTTTTAGTGTGTTGGGGCATTTATTTCTCCGTTTTCTTGATGGATTGTTATACATACTGTTGGGTTTCAAACTGCTTACTTGAGCCTATCTGAATGCTTTCAGGTAGCCTTTAGGGGGCTTCGGTAACAAAACCTACTTTACTCAAACCCGCATCACGCGCAGCGGCTAATGCTTGGGCAACATGGTCGTAAGGCACATCTTTATCCGCCGCAATGGCCAACACAGTTTCAGCATCAGCCTCATGGGCATCGATCAATACTTTGCTTAATTCAGGCAATGATGTTTCGCGATCGCCCAAACGGTATAAACCTTCATTGTTAATAGTCAAACGCAGCGGCTCTTTGGGCGCATTGCTTGATTGTGCCGATGCTGTGGGCAATTGCAGCGGAATTGAATGAGTGAGCACGGGCATGGTGATCATAAAAACAATCAACAACACCAGCATCACATCTACAAACGGGGTAACATTAATTTCAGCCATTGGCGCATCTTCGCCATTATTTATTGAGCCAAATGACATATTTTTAATCCTTTTGATTGAGCAGTTGCACATGTAAATCGTGGGCAAAGCTATCCATATCTTGCGCCAGCGTTTTATTGCTGCGCACCAGCGCGTTGTAAGCCAACACCGCAGGAATGGCGACAAACAAGCCAGCAGCAGTCGCCACCAAAGCCTCACCAATGGGCCCGGCCACAGCGGCAATGCTCATTTGCCCACTTTGACTAATGTTGATTAAAGCGTGATAAATGCCCCACACTGTGCCAAACAAGCCAATAAACGGCGCAGTTGCACCAATTGAGGCCAATGCCGTGAGCCCACCATCAAATCTGCGTAAAATTTGTGTCATGCTATTGCGAATTTGACGCACCAAATAGTCATTTAAAGGCACCGCAGCGGCTAAGTTTTCACCCTGTTGTTGCTGATATTGTTGTTTAGCCGCCAACGCCGATAAAGTAAGACTGCTCACAGGAGAAATGTGTTGCTCCGCATGTAGCGCAGCCTGATGTAAATCTCTTGCCTCCCAAATAATAGAAGTCATTTTCCTATTGCTTTTTTTTGCTTTATATAATTTCATAGCCCGCACAATAATGACTGTCCAAGTAAGAATACTCATCAAAACCAAGCTTAAAAATACGGCAACCAGCACCATGTCACCTTGCTCAAATATCAGTTTTAAATTCATGTTGACTCCAAATAAATACCATCTACAAATAAAGCTTCAGGTAGCCTTTTAACAATTAAGGCATACGAAAATTCAAATTAAACGTGTATACAAAACGAATTGGCTTACCCTCTTGCGTAGCGGGAGAAAACCGATATTTTTTAGCAGCACTCAGCGCTGCAATATCTAAGCGCCGATGGCCACTTCCACGCACCAAACTGACACTTGATGCCTGCCCACTGGCTTCAACCACTGCGCGAATACTGACACTTCCCTCTTCACCCGCCTCAAGTGACAATTGTGGGTATTTAGGTGGCAAATTATTTAAATGACCCCCAACATGGCTGGCAGCCTTAGTAATCCCGCCCACAGCTGCACTTGTTGCAATCTTAACTTGGGTTGGAACACGTTTATCATCAGCACTATTTTTGGCAGTGCTTTTAGCTGAAGGCTTACTCTCTTGCTCTGTCACTTCAGCCTGCGGCTGCACAGGCTTATTGCGCTCAATAGGCGGCAGCGTTTTTTCTTGTTTATCCAGTAGTTTAGGCACATCTTCAGCACGAGTAGGCACTTGATAAGCAGGTTTAGTCGCAGCTAACTTTCGCTCAGCTTTCAACACCTTTGAAGGCTGAGCTATCTTAGTCACCACTTTGGGCTTAACAGTTTTTTGGGGTGTGGCTGCCTGTTTTGGCGACAATGGTGCCTCAGCCGGAATCATGGCTAAATCAACAAAACTTAATGTCGAATCTGGAATCACTGGCGCCATTGGCGGCTGCCATAACCAAGCCGCCATAGCCAAATGAGCAGCGCTAACAAAAGTAAAAGCAGCGCAATCAATAATGCGAATCTTTTTCATTTGCGAATTGTATTGGTAATCAAAAACAAATGCAAATCATTTTTATTATGATTTAAATGATTTAGCTATACCCAACTGTTTTAACTTTGTTTTTTAGTTTTGTATTCATGGCAATTGAATAATCCAATACAAATAGAGCTGTATTGTTACACCATTGAATAGTGAATGATGAATCGATCGCTATCGTGCTTATGTTCAAATCTTGTGCCTAAGGCATATGAACTATTTATAGTTTGACAACTACCTATTGAGCAATTTGGGCAAACATGCACAAAACAATAATTACGAAGAAAAACAACAAAAAGCCCCAACGGTTATGAGACGGATGAATTAGCGACATACTAAAAGTCGCTAATTGATATTTGGCAAAAAAAATTCTGATGCTGTCGAGAAAATGACCGTAAGGCTCGGAAGGCGTTTTGAGGCAATCTGCCAATGGGCCATGGAGAGCGGCCAACAGCTTCCGCTTGAAGCTGGCTACCATATACTCGGTCTTAATCCTTACCTAGTAGGTATTGGCAATCTGGTTCATGAGCTCAGTCATTCAGACTCGTTGCTTATTACCAAGCAGTGGTCAGCTAATCCGATAGTTAGCATGCTGGCAGAGTTTTCTGCAGCGGTTAAAAGCATGCCCCGAAATAGATCAGCAGTATAGTTATTTTGATTGCAGCATAGAGCAGTTGGTGACGCGTATTAAAGAGAGCTGAGCGGATATTGCTGCGGAAGAAGATGGCGAAATTTAGTGGCTGATGCAGCGCTAGAATGTATTGTGAGAATTTTTTAATGGCTGTTAAAACGCAAAGTGCACAGTTTTCTACTGGCTAACGCACGCTTACTGCCCTTGCTACTGGGCCTGAGCCACTAACAATAAAAAGTAGGCGCTTTTGTTGGGGTAGTTAACGTGCGCTCACTTAGGAATATGTGAGCAAGCACGAATTGCTGCTGCTAGCAGTCTTGCTAAGGACGAAAAGGCTGCGTATAAATATTAAATCAAGCAAGTAGGTTTGACAGCGAAACGCGCATGCTTACTAATATAATGTTATGTGAAAAGGAATGTTCATGAGTCTAGTCCCTAAATGTTTTATCTCATACTCTCACGATAATGAAGACCATAAAGAGTGGGTATTAAACCTTGCCTCAAGATTGGTAGAAAATGGTGTCAATGTAATCTTAGATCAATGGAATTTAAGCTTAGGTGGTGACTTACCATCCTTCATGGAAGGCGGATTAACAGAAGTAGACAGAGTGATCTGTATATGTTCGAAGATATATGTAGCTAAAGCAAATACGGATTCTGGTGGCGTGGGGTATGAAAAAATGATTTTAACCTCAGAGTTGATGCACAATATGAACTCAAAAAAAATTATCCCCCTCATAAAGAGTAACAATGAACCCAAAGTAACTCCTATATTCCTTCAAACCAAACGTTACATAGATTTCCGTAATGAAACTGAATATGAAAAATCATACTCAGAATTAATAAAAGAGATACATGGAGAATCAATTAAAGCTAGGCCAGCATTGGGTAAAAACCCATTCGAAAAATCTGAAAGTCCAATAGCCTCATCTATTGCGAGTAGTGCGAGCCAATATTCTAATCCTAACTTTAGCGGCGAAGTTGAATTTGATTATGACAATCATAATGGTCGTTACATGATTGGTTCAGGTAGCATGCAATTTGAGTTGGCTTTTTCTGGCGCAAGTAATGGCTCGATACATATTCTTAATGACCCCGCCAATATTGAAGGCATTGCTTTAGCACATGACGCTAAGTCTTTTTCCGAAATAAAAGACGCCTCAAAATTTGACTATACCTCAAGGTTAAGAACACCCCATACTGGAGAAATTGTTACTTTAGTAAACCAAAATGGCTTTTTTGCAGCTATTAAGCTTGGTGAAATAAAAGCTAGAAGTCACGGGGCAAAAAGATCATCAGTTTCATTTAAATATGTCATTAACCAAGAGAAAGAAACTAGTTTTGTGTAAAACTCACATAACAAGTCGTTTAAAAGGACAAAAACAGTTGGCTTTTGCTCCTTCGTCGCTAATTTTAGCCAGCAATTTTATTGCCTCTTAACGAGGCGTTAAAAATCATGAGGTTATGATGACTTTGAAGCTGATGCCTGCATAGTAATTAGACGACCTGAAATCGTGATAGAGAAGATGATTCAAGCTCTAGTAGAAGAGAGGCCTGATTTTCATGGTTACGCAGAGTCAGTACGCTACATAGCCCCCTACAGACACAAAAAGATCATATGGAACCATTTATATCAAAACACTTTAGGTACGCTTACCAACATGAGTTCAGAGTAATATGGATACCTAATAAAGAAATTAAGGATTTGGATCCTGTATTCATAGAGATAGGTGGTATGGCTGAGTATGCAGATATTATATATGCTTAATCGGGTAGCCGAGGGTTTTTAGCCCTCAGCCCACAACACCCTGCATGCGGCTCCGCACAGGGCGTTTCACTAAGAGTGATGAAGCTTAATCCAACCATCGCGCAATTCGTACAGACCCTGAGATTTTAAGTAAGCATTTGATAACGCCTGATTAACTCCCAGAATTTTACAGCTACGCCATGGGCTTTTATTGGTAATACCGTATGCAGCTGCAGCTTGCACATGAACGCTCAGCCGTATAAATATAAGCTAACAGCCCATGGAAAACAGCTGTGCCCTAAAAAGACTTACGGTCAAAATCGAACGTATCTAAAAACTTGGAATTTCAAAATGGGCACGTACAGGGCACGGTTTGGGCACGGAGGCTTTTTAGGCTGTTTTAAAAGCAGGAATTTTAGACATTTAAAAGCCCTAACTTATTGAAAGTTAGGGCTTTTAAATTTGGTTGCGGGAGCAGGATTTGAACCTACGACCTTCGGGTTATGAGCCCGACGAGCTAC
>CAZLYX010000015.1:0-1238 GCA_964563885.1 uncultured Neisseria sp.
TAATGAGGCGGATTTTTTCGGTCATTGTTTTACCTTTTTTTGGCACAGTTAATGATGGAATATAAACTCGTGTGAGTGTACCACAGCCTATGTTTATGCTTAATAGTATGGTTAAGTTATTTCAGGCAACCTGCTCATTTAATTATATTGGTCAAAACAGCATAATAAATTGCCCCCGAAAGCGGTTACAATAGCAGCTTAATTTTTTTTGGTATTAATCAGGATTATATGCGGTTAATTTTGGCGCCGATGCAAGGCTTAGTAGATGATGTGATGCGCGATTTGCTCACCCGCATTGGCGGTTTTGATGAATGCGTGAGCGAGTTTGTGCGCATTACCCACACGATACATTCGCGCAGCACATGGTTACGGCATGTGCCTGAGTTGGCGCATGCCAATCAAACGTTTGCGGGTGTGCCCTGTACGGTGCAGCTATTGGGCAGCGATGCTGAAAATATGGCAATAAATGCGCTCGAAGCTGTGCGCATGGGCGCGGCTAAAATTGATATTAATTTTGGTTGTCCTGCGCCTACAGTGAATAAGCATTTGGGTGGCGCTATATTATTGCGTGAGCCAGAGCGGGTGCATCAGATTGTGGATACTGTGCGCCGCCATTTGCCAGAACATATTCCGTTAAGCGCCAAAATGCGGCTGGGTTTTGAAGATAAATCGTTGGCACTGGATAACGCAGCAGCGATTGCGGCGGGCGGGGCTTGTGCGCTTACGGTGCATGCGCGCACTAAAGTAGAAGGTTATGAGCCGCCAGCGCATTGGATTTGGGTGCGAAAAATTCGTGATAGTGTGTCTATCCCTGTGATTGCCAATGGTGATGTATTTTGCTTGGATGATTATCTTGGTATCAAAAACGAAAGTGGTTGTGAGCATGTTATGTTAGGACGTGGCGCGGTGATGCGTCCAGATTTAGCGCGCCAAATTAAAGCTTATGAAGCGGGCGAGCATGTGCCTGATATGCTTTTTAGCGAAGTAATGGTTTGGATAAGATTGTTTTTTAATTTATGCCTACAAAAAGAAGCCAATAATAAATATCCTGTGGCGCGCTTAAAGCAATGGCTAGGCATGATGAAGCGGGTTTATCCGCAAGCTCAGCAATTATTTGATGCTATTCGCACGTTAAAAGAAGCAGAAGATGTGTATCTGGTATTACAACGCTTTGAAGTGCCAGATTAAGACGTTGTGTTTTCAGGTAGCCTTTACGCTGTGCTAAAGCTTTTAAACGT
>CAZLYX010000015.1:1338-14745 GCA_964563885.1 uncultured Neisseria sp.
ATTAAGACGTTGTGTTTTCAGGTAGCCTTTACGCTGTGCTAAAGCTTTTAAACGTTAGATGCTTATTATTATGAAAGTATTTAAGTTAAACGCTCTTACCAAAGCAAAGGCCACCTGAAACCCTTTATTCAGGTAGCCTTACTAAGTGATGTTACAAGCAGATATGCTAGCATATGAATTGTATTGTTTACGGTTGCTTGTAGAGTAAATTTAATATTGGCATAATCGACTACTGGTATGCGGGTGTTTATGTATTAGGTAGTAATTAAATGCAAAATACCGTTATTTTTAGTCTCTATTAAAATCATTTATGGCAGTATATTACACTGATGTATCATTTAAGAATTCAATAATCGAAAGAGAATAATGAAAATCAAAACAATTTTTGCTTCATCGGTAATAGCAATTGCATTAGCATCTTGTAGTTTACTAAACACCAGCAACGATTCAGCTGCTCCTGATATGCACACATCAGAAAGTTCTTTAGATTGGGCTGGCACGTATTCTGGACAACTACTGTGTGCTACGTGTGCAAATGTGGAAACTGAATTGAAGTTAACATCAGATAAAAAATATGTTTTAACTCAAACTCAAACAGACAAAACTGGCGAAGCAAAAGTAACTGAGGGCAAGTTTGCTTGGAAAGGCAACCACATTGTTTTAGACAATCTGCCTACAGGGTTTAACTCTAACTTGTTTAAAGTAGAAGAAGGAAAACTCAGAATGTTGGATAGAAAAGGCAATGTTGTGGCTGAAAATGATAAAAACAGATCGCTATTAGGTAAAAATGGAAACCCAGAAATAGAAGATAAAAAATGGGCGTTGGTTGAGCTTTATGGCAAAAAAATTAAAGTAAATCCTGCAACTCATTACGTTGTGTTCCATTCAGAAGATGCTCGCATTGAGGCAAAGGCTGGCTGTAATCAGCTAACTTTTGGCTATAAAATTAAAAATGGTTTGGTATTAGAAATTGAGCCTGGTATTTCTACACTGATGGCATGTGCAGATAAAACTGAAGACAAATTTAAAAATGCCATGATGGAAGCCGATAATCTATCGGTAAATGAGACAACTTTAACCGTCAACAAAGGCAGAATGGCACCTTTGGCTGTGTTTAAAATTGCTGAATAATATTTGAATGGTATTTTAAGAGTCGAAGAAATGAATCATTATTTCTTCGACTTTTTTGTTTGATAGCTGCTTATATATGCTTTTCATGCAATAAAGCACACATTATGACTAATTAATTGCAATGGTATTGGCTTAAGTTATGAGCATAGTAGGGCAAATATTAAAGGCTACCTGAAAGAAAAGCATCGTTAAATATAGCGATGTTTCTTTTCAGGTAGCCTTTTTGATTTACGTTAAAACTCAGTAGCAAATCTCACTTTACTTAACATTAGTGGTTATAATTCGCCACGTTTAAACAATGGATAAATATCATGCAACAACTTAAAACCGCTATTGCTGGTGCGCAGATATTATTTGTCGCCTTTGGTGCAATGGTATTGGTGCCTTTGCTTACTGGGTTAAATCCTGCGTTAGCCTTATTGGGTGCTGGTGTGGGTACGCTTTTATTTCAAGTGGCGACCAAGCGTAAAGTGCCCGTGTTTTTGGGCTCTTCGTTTGCCTTTATTGCGCCGATTATTTATTCAATCAGCGAATGGGGTTTGCCCTCAACCATGTTTGGTTTGTTTGCGGCAGGGTTGATGTATTTTGTGTTTGCGGGGTTAATTCAATGGCGCGGCTTAGCGGCTGTGCATAAATTATTGCCGCCAGTGGTGATTGGACCGGTAATTATGGTGATTGGTTTATCGGTGGCAGCGGTGGCGAGCCAAATGGCGATGGGCAAAGCGGGCGATACACAAGCGCTGGATTACAGCCATTCGTTGATGTTGTCAGGGTTTACTTTTGCAGTGACCGTGGCAGTGACTGTATTTGGCAGCAAAATGATGAAACTGGTGCCGATTTTAATTGGCGTAGCCGCAGGTTATTTAGCAGCGCTGTTTAGCGGCATGGTTGATACCTCTGGTATTGCCGCGGCGCCTTGGTTTGCTGTGCCATTTTTTGAAACCCCAAAAGTAAACTGGCATGCGGCTTTATTTATGTTGCCTGTGGCGATTGCTCCTGCTATTGAGCATATTGGCGGCGTGATGGCGATTGGTCAAGTAACAGGCAAAGACTATGCTAGCGACCCAGGTTTACATAAAACCTTAGCCGGCGATGGCTTGGGCGTGTGTGTAGCAGGTTTGATTGGTGGGCCACCCGTCACCACTTATGGCGAAGTAACGGGCGCGGTGATGATTACTAAAAATGGTAACCCTGTGATCATGACATGGGCAGCGGTTTTTGCTATTTTTATGGCGTTTTTCGGCAAATTTAATGCTTTTTTAGCATCCATTCCATTGCCCGTAATGGGCGGAATTATGATTTTGTTGTTTGGTACAATTGCTTCGTTGGGCTTGAAAACACTGATTGATGCTAAAGTTGATTTGATGCAGCCTAAAAATCTGGTGATTGTTAGTGCAGTGTTAACCACTGGTGTAGGCGGTATGGTGATTAAATTTGGCGACATCAGTTTTGCTGGTGTTGGTTTATGCGCTATTTTGGCGATTGTACTCAATGCTTTGTTGCCCACACGCGATGAAGCTGTAGTGATGAATGATGATATTTGATGGGTGATTCGGTGATGTTTTATTGAAAAATAGTGCTTAATACTAAAGCATTAAATAGATTGATACTGATTAGTCTGAAAAGAAATAAGCCCGCATAAACGTAGGCTTATTTCTTTTCAGGTAGCCTTTTCAGGTAGCGTAATGCTTGGGCAAAGTTTTCAAAAATAGGGTGCTCGTCGCCATACATCATTAGATTGAACGGCAATGCAAAGTCTTCAACTTCAGTGTAGCGAAAACGACCATCGGTGGCAGGCTGGTTAAAATCAAAATGGCTGTATTTGGCAGTTTGCTCGGCGAGATTGTCGGTATAAGTGAGCACGGTTTTGCCCAGTGCGCGAGCAAAGCCACATTCGTAAGCAGTGCCGCTGTCGGGCTCTTCACTGCGAAACGGAGACAAATTGGCAATTACTACATCGCAATTTTTGATCATATGCTCGTTGGCCAAGCGGATGGCAAGAGCGTTGCGCTGCTTAGCGGCGTGTTCAATAGGCGCTTCTAAGTCGATTTCGTTGTCAATGGGAATCAGCAACTCTAATCTGCAAAGCTTGTCTGATAAGTGAACAGCTAATTTTTTCATGTTTGAAAAGGTGATAGCGCGGTCAGCTTGAGGTAAAAACACATCACCGCCTGCGCAGTAAACTTTTAGTATATTCATGATTCTATTGGTATAAGTTTTTAAAAGGCTACTTGAAAGCGTTCAGGTAGCCTTTTAAGTTAAGCATTCTAAATAAGGATTAACGTAAATCGGGTACAACATTTAATATCGCCGACAAGACGGCTTCGCCAAGTCGCAAAGAGCGTTGACCGTTCCAGCCAAAATCATCATCAGGAATATTATTGTTGTCTTTGAAAGGCATTTCTAAGGTGTAAGCTAAACATTGGAAAGTGTTGCCAATATAGGCTGTGGCCATATCTAGATTGGCTTGACCAGCAGCATCTTTAGGATAGCCTTGCTCATCTTGGAAGTCTGGACTGGCGGCTTCAAAGGCATTTTTAAAGCGGGTTTCTAGATCGGCTATGCGCGCACTATAAGTGGGCACGCCCTCAGTACCAGCTACAAAAATATAAGGGATTGATTCGTCGCCGTGGATATCGAGAAATAAATCCACGCCAATTTCATGCATTTTTTCGCGCACATAATACACTTCTGGGCTGGTTTCTAAGCTGGGTTGTTGCCATTCGCGATTTAAGTTGGCGCCAGCGGCGTTGGTGCGCAAATTGCCTAATACTGAGCCGTCGGGGTTCATATTGGGCACAATGTAAAAAGTGGCTTGGTCGAGCAGGGCGCGGGCGGTTGGGTCTTGCCAATCAAGTAGGCGGGCGAGCAGGCCTTCGATAAACCATTCGGCCATGGTTTCGCCAGGATGCTGGCGCGCGATAATCCAGATTTTGGCATCACTGGCCGCTTGGTTGCCAATGGTGAGTAAATTAATATCACGATCTTGAATGGTGCTGCCTAAATCATCAATTTGGCACAAGCCGCTGCCTTGGGCGTTGCCAAGCAAATTTAAATGTTGCTCGTGTGAATACGGCTCAAAATAGGCGTAGTAAACGCTGTTTGATAAAGGTGTGTGCTCTATGGTTAACACGCCATTTTCATAACAAGTGGGTACGCGAAACCAATTGCTTCTATCATAAGATGCCACGGCTTGATAATCTTCCCAGCCATCTGCATAGGCCGCATCAGCTGCATTTTCAAAGTTCATCACGCAGTTTTGGTAAGCAGCACCTTGCAAGCGAAAGTAAAACCATTGTTTAAATTCAGAAGCATTGTCGGGGCGCAATTGCAAACGGATATTGGCAGGATCGTTGATGTCGATAACGGTAACTGATCCTGCGTCGAATTGGGTGCTGATTTTCATGATGGGAATACTTTTAAATAAGAAACAAACGGTGCTTATTGTACTGGTTTTCGCGCTGAATTTGTCATCAATCGCTTTAAACTACTGAGGATTACTAACTAAAGAGTTTAATAACCATATTCAGAATGATAAAATACGATTCTAGATTAAATTTAGTTTGATGATATTAAGCGGTTTATTGTTAATTAGAAAGATGAATTTATGCCCATGACTTTAACATTGATGTTTCGCGAGTATTGTAGTTTGTGTCACAAAATGCGCGATGCCTTGCAGCCGTTTCAGGTAGCCTATGGTTTTGAATTAGAAGTCATCGATGTAGATGATGATCCTATATTAGAAAACCTTTATAACGAATTAGTGCCCGTTTTATTACATGGCGAGCATGAGATTTGCCATTGGTTTTTAGATGATGCTGCTTTGCGTAGCTATCTTGAAGATTTACTTAGTAAAGCGTGAAAAATGTTTTCAGGCAGCCTTTGTCTTTTTCAGTTAAAATGACTTGCTATTTACCTTATTATTATTCAGCCAGCCTCGTGTTTTTAAAGGCTATCTGAAACCCCAATATTCTTCTATTTAAGATTAAACCGAATACATGAAAAACATCCGCAACTTCTCCATCATTGCCCACATCGACCACGGAAAATCAACTTTGGCCGACCGCTTTATTCAATTTTGCGGCGGCTTAGATTTGCGTGAAATGAGCACACAAGTGCTTGATTCAATGGATATCGAAAAAGAGCGCGGCATTACCATTAAAGCACAAACCGCTGCATTAACTTATAAAGCGCGTGACGGCGAAACGTATCAGCTAAATTTAATTGACACCCCAGGTCACGTCGACTTTTCTTACGAAGTGTCACGCTCGCTTTCAGCTTGTGAAGGCGCACTACTGGTAGTTGATGCTTCGCAAGGTGTTGAAGCGCAAACGGTAGCCAACTGCTATACCGCCATTGAATTGGGTGTAGAAGTAGTACCTGTGTTAAATAAAATCGACTTGCCAGCGGCTGATCCTGATCGCGTTGCTCAAGAAATTGAAGACATTATCGGCATTGATGCAGTTGGCGCAGTAATGTGCTCAGCCAAAAGTGGCTTGGGTATTGAAGACGTATTAGAAGAAGTGATTGCAAAAATACCAGCGCCTGTTGGTGATGAAAGCGCGCCTTTACAAGCGATGGTGATTGATTCGTGGTTTGACAACTATGTTGGCGTGGTGATGTTGGTTCGCATCAAAAATGGCACCATCAAGCTGAAAGAAAAAGTACGTTTTATGTCTACTCGTGCCGAAACACAAGTAGAGCAGCTCGGCGTGTTTACACCAAAATCGGTACAGCGAAAAGAATTAAAGGCGGGCGAAGTAGGCTTTTTAATTACGGGTATTAAAGATTTAGGGTTGGCTAAAGTGGGCGATACGCTTACCTCAATCGCCAACCCTGCCAGCGAAGCGTTGCCAGGTTTCCAAGAAGTGCAATCGCAGGTATTTGCTGGTTTATATCCTGTTGAAAGCCATGATTACGAATCGTTGCGTGATGCTTTAGAAAAGCTGCAATTAAATGACGCTTCGTTGAGATACGAGCCTGAAGTGTCACAAGCTTTGGGCTTTGGTTTTCGCTGTGGTTTCTTGGGTTTATTGCACTTAGAGATTGTGCAAGAGCGCTTAGAGCGCGAATTTGATATGGATTTAATTACAACAGCACCTACGGTGATATATGAAGTGCTGTTGAAAAGTGGCGAAAAAATTGAAGTAGAAAATCCCTCTAAGCTACCTGAAATAACGCAGATTGAGATGATTTATGAGCCGATTATTACCGCTACCATTTTGGTGCCACAAGAATACGTGGGTAATGTCATCACTTTATGTAATTTAAAGCGCGGTATTCAGATCAATATGCAATATTTGGGTCGCCAAGTTATGCTCACTTATGATTTGCCCATGAACGAAGTGGTGATGGATTTCTTTGATCGCTTAAAATCAACTTCGCGTGGTTATGCTTCTTTAAACTATGAGTTTAAAGAATTTCAAGAGGCAAGTTTGGTGAAACTGGATATTATGGTTAACGGTGAAAAAGTCGATGCCTTGAGCTTGATTGTTCACCGCCAAACTGCTGTTCATCGCGGTCGTGAGCTGGCTTCTAAAATGCGCGAGCTGATTCCACGCCAAATGTTTGATATTGCGATACAAGCATCTATCGGCAGCCAAATTATTGCCCGTGAAAACGTGAAAGCATTGCGTAAAAACGTTTTGGCAAAATGCTATGGTGGTGATATTTCGCGTAAGAAAAAACTATTGGAAAAACAAAAAGCAGGTAAACGCCGCATGAAACAAGTGGGCAACGTTGAAATTCCACAAGCTGCGTTCTTAGCCATCCTGCAAGTAGGGGATAAATAATGAATATTATGTGGATGACAATCGGCGCCTTTATTGCAGGGCTGGTGCTGTACATTACTAGTAATAAAACGCGCACCGAAACAGGCGAGTGGAGCAGTGGCTTGCAATGGGGCTATTTGTTGATGATGGTAGGTGTGTTTGGCTTATTGTCTTTTGGCATGAACTTTACCACCGTGCTATTGGTATTTGTATTGTTTACTGGTGTGGTGTGGATTGTTCATAAGAAGAGTCTAGATAATTTAGCCCATGCTGACCGCAATCATTTTACCGATTATATGAGTGGATTTTTTCCGATTATTTTAGTGGTATTTGTGTTGCGTACTTTTATTGCGGAGCCATTTCAAATTCCTTCCAGTTCAATGCGTCCTGGTTTAGTGGTGGGTGACTTTATATTGGTGAATAAGTTTAATTACGGTATTCGCATGCCTGTGGCCAATAATGTGTTAGTGCCTATTAATGAAGTTGAGCGTGGTGATGTGGTGGTGTTTAGCTATCCGGAAGACACTAAAGTTAGCTACATTAAACGTGCCATTGGTTTGCCGGGCGATTTAATAGAATACAAAAATAAAGTGTTGAGTATCAACGGTGAATCTGTAGGTGATAAACACAGCGGCATCACTTCTTATTTAGAGAATACACAACAGTATGGCGTGGTAAAAATTGAATTAGACGCTTTTGAAGAAAAATTGGGCGATAACGAGTTTGAAGTGTTAAAGATGGCTGGCCAACCTAGTTTCATTTCTGCGGGTGTGCGTGCAAATTTTCCGTTTCGTCAAAATTGTGACTACACAGAAGATGGCTCAGCCTTTAGCTGTCGCGTGCCAGAAGGTTATTATTTTATGATGGGTGATAATCGCGATAATAGCGAAGACAGCCGCTATTGGGGCTTTGTAAGTGACCGCTTAATTGTAGGTAAAGCATTTTTAATCTGGATGAACTTTGGCGACATGAGCCGAGTAGGTAGCAAAATTAAATAAGCTTTCTGTTATAAAAAAGGCTACCTGAATAATATTTCAGGTAGCCTGTTTGTTTGTATTTTGAAATGTATTTTAAGGCTACCTGAAAGTATATAAAGCAGTTTTTCATTTATCAATTATGCTGATATTGAGACAGTGAATAACTCTAATTCATAATGCCCATCGCTTGGTATACGGCAACGCTATTCACCAATCTTTGTGTTTGAGCTTTGGTTACGCCCAGCTGAGTTTTTTGAGCCTGTTGTTGTGCAATAAGCACTTGCAAATAGCTGACGGCACCAAGCTTGTATTGCCGTTCAAGCGAGCGTAAAGAAGCTTGTGCTGCTGTATCGGCTGCAATAAGAGCCGTTAAAGTGTGAGCATCATTTTCTACTGCTCGCAGCGTATCAGCTACGTTGCGTAAAGATTCTAAAACCACGTTTTGATAATTTGCGGCTGCGGCATCGAAAGCGGCGAGTGCTGCACGTTTTTGCGCGGGCAACGCTGGATTGAATAGCGGCTGGGTTAGCTGAGTGACTAAGCTCCAAACTGCCGAGCTGCCACCAAATAGGGCAGCTGTTGTGAGTGCTTGGGTGCCAAGGTTTGCATTTAAATTGAGTTGCGGATACAGTTTAGATATGGCAACGCCATAGTCTGCATTGGCAGCGTGTAACAGCGCTTCTGCGGCTTGGATATCAGGGCGCTGGCGCACCAATTCTGAGGGGATAACAAGCGGTAATTCAGTAGGGAGCGTGAAATCGGCCAACACAAAAGCGGGAAGATGAGCTGCGCTTGGGGCGCGGCCAGCGAGTACAGCCAGCAAATGTTCAGTTTGTTGTAACTGTTTACGTAAAGCTGGTAATTCAGCACGAGCTTGCTCTACTTGCACTTGCAAACTCAATACCTCATCAGGTGATGCTTGGCCAATGCGTACACGCTGATGGGCGATGCGGAGTTGTTCATCCTGTGCACGGACAATAGCCGTGGTAACGTTTATCTGCGCATCAAGGCCTGCACGTGTGATGGCAGCAGTAGCAATATTGCCCGCTAATGCCAAGCGCGCTGCATTGAGTTCAAAGCGTCGATAATCTGTGCGGGCGGCTAAGGCTTCAAGTGTGCGCCGGTTGCCGCCAGCGAGGTCGAGATTGTAATTCACACTAACGCTTGTATTGTAAAGACTAAATTGACGTGTATCTCCGCTCAAGCCTTGGCTGCTTGGACTCATTTGCTGGCGTTGAGCACCTAGATTGGCTGCTAGCTGAGGATATTGAGTTGAGCCAGAGCCAGCAGTAAAAAGCTCGTGTGCCTGACGCAAGTTGGCATTGAGGGCAGTTAGTGTTGGGCTGGTTTGTAACGCATCATCAATCAATGCATTAAGTGAAGGTGAGCCTAGGCTTCGCCACCATTGTGTTTCTAGCAAAAGCCCTTCAACCAGCTTTTGGTCTTTGGTAAGCTGGGTGGGTGTGGGCGTTGTGGTGTAGCTGCTTATGTTTGGCGCTGCTGGGCGCTGAAAATCAGGGCCAGCAGCGCAGCCAGCCAGACTAGCTACAAAGCAGATGGCTATTAATTGGCTTCTAGATCGAAGGGACAGTAGTGACGATTTATTATCATTCATATAAATACTCGGCTATAGGGTTGAAGGTGATTTGGTGCTGAGTTTAGTGAAGTATTCATTTGAAACTTCGTCCTTCGCCCACTTCTTCATGGGTTACGCCATCACGAATATGATAGATTCGTTTAAAAGTAGGTATAATTTTCTCATCGTGGGTAACTACAATAATAGCCGTTTCGTATTTAAGTGCCATGTCATTAAGAATACCAATCACCGCCATCGCACGTTCAGAATCGAGTGGTGCAGTCGGTTCATCTGCAAGAATGACTGGTGGGCGATTAACCAAACCGCGCGCAATCGCAACGCGCTGTTGCTCACCACCAGAGAGTTGAGAAGGCATGGCGCGTGCTCGGTGCTGTACATCAAGTGCAGTGAGCAATTGTAATGCTCTTGCGCGAGATTCGCTATTTGAAACGCCAGCAAGCATTGGCAACAATGCAACGTTGTCAGTGACATCAAGAAAGGGGATTAGGTAGGGTGCTTGAAACACAAAGCCAATTTTATCGCGCCTTAGTGCACGCAAGTCGCGCACTTTCCATCCATCTTCATAGATGACTTCGTTATCAAGCGTCATGCGCCCAGCAGTGGGGTCAATCACTGCACCTAAACATTTGAGCAGCGTGCTTTTGCCTGATCCAGAAGGACCAATTAAACCCACCACTTCACCAGGGGCTACCTGCATGTCTACATCTTTTAAAGCATCGACAGCGGTATCGCCTTTGCCATAACGTTTTCGTAAGCCTTCTATGCGAATTCCTTTGTTATTCATTCTAGCCTCCAATGGCTTCAGCAGGGTCAACCTTGAGCGCCATGCGAATGGCAACGACACTGGCTAAAATACAAATTAACAACACGGCAAAGAAACCAATAATTGAATCCAATGGAATCAGTAATACGTATTTAGGGAAAAAGGGTGCTGCTAATGTTGCTGTGATTTTGCCGACCACAAAACCGATTACGCCTAATGCAAGTGCCTGCTGCATAATCATTGCTGCAATGGTTCGGTTGCGTGTACCGATGAGTTTTAATACCGCAATTTCACGAATCTTATCCATGGTTAGTGAGTAAATAATAAACGCCACAATGGCTGCGCTAACCATGGCCAAAATGACCAAAAACATACCAATCTGCTTGGCTGAAGTAGCGATTAACTTACCAACAAGAATATCTTCCATCTGGGCGCGGGTGTAAACCGTTAATCGTTTCCAGCGTCTGATGGGTTCAGCTACTTCGTCAGGCTCATATCCAGGTTTGAGTGTGACCAACACAGCATTAACAAAAGTATTTGAACTTTGTGATTCAATGACAGCATCAAGCAAGCCAGGAACATTTGGCCGGTTGAACGCTGGGTTGGATTCAGTGCGCCGCCGGCTTTGCCAAATAGCATCGTTACTTTTGAGAAACTGAGCTTCCTGTGCGTCTTTGAGGGGAATAAATACCATAGGGTCGCCACTGGTAGACACCATGCGTCGGGTTAGACCCACAACGGTATATTTATTTCGACGAATCACAAGAGAATCGCCGAGTTTGAAGCCAGAGGTGATATCGGCTACTGCTTCATAGTGGCCACGTGTGAGCTGGCGTCCTGAAACAAGATAGGGTGGCCATCCTGGTGTGGCTCCAAATTGACTAGGTGCAATGCCAACTACCATGGCACGCACTTCTTTTTCTGCCATACGCACTTGCATGGTGAGATAAGTAACATTTGCCGCCTGTGCTACTCCAGGCATAACAAGTATGGTGCGATATAAATCATCATTGAGGCTAGATGATTCAGCATAAGGGCCTTGGGTATCTCTTTGTACCACCCAAATATCGGCACCGCTGTTGTCAAGTAATGCTTTACCATCATCAACCATACCGCGATATACACCAGCCATCACTAAGGTAACGCCAATAAGCAGGCCCAAACCAATGCCCGTGAAGACGAATTTGCCCCAAGTGTGGAGAATGTCACGGCCAGCTAGGCTGATCATTTTGACACTCCTCTAATATTCTCAACCGTATGAATTCTGCTTTTAGCGGTTAGTGTTTTTTCGCTATAGGTGACAATATTATCGCCAACAGCGAGCCCTTCGCGAACCTGTACAAAACCGTTCAAATCAGAAGCACCAAGTTTAACTGGCGTAAAAATCAAATCGCCATCAGTAATTTTCCAAACCCCAACTTTACCGTTTTCGCGCCGAATGGCGGCATTAGAAATAACAGGTTCAGCCTTCAGTGTTGGGAGATTAACTGTAACTTCGGCCAGCTCGCCAGTTGAAGGCAGTGGCTGAGGAATAACATCGAAAACCACTTTGGCCAACATTTCTTCGGTGACAGCATCGGCTCTTGGTTCAACACGTAATACTCGACCTTTTAAAGCCTCACCTTGACGAGAACGCAGCACAATATGCGCTGGTAGTTCTTTAGCCAGTCCAGATGAGCTGATTTGATCGAAACGCACGTTAACCCACAAATTATTGGGATCGATAATTTCTACTACCGCCTGACCAGCGACGATGGTCGTGCCAGGGTCGGCATCACGTATGGAAACTATGCCATCCACTGGTGCAATCAGACGTAAGTTGTTGCGCTGTGCTACTGTGCCTTCACGATCAGCACGTGTACGGGCTAGTTCTTCTCGTGCAGCAGATAATACCGAATTGGCAATTTGTAACTCTTGTCGTTTTGTCGTAAGAATTTCCTCACTCGTTGACTGAGCCGTAAAGAGTTGTTCATAACGGCGTGCCTGAGTCTGTGCAAATGCTTGACGCGCTTCGGCTTCCTGTAATACTGCTTTTGAGCGTTTAAACGCTGACTCTTGTGAGCGAACTCGATCATCAAGATCAACTGGCTCCATTTCGCCTAGTGATTGACCAGCTTTAACTTGATCGCCCACATGAACATCTAAGCGTTTGATACGCCCTGCAAAAGTAGGGCCAATCTTATAAGTGTAGCGTGCTTCTACGGTACCAATACCAAATAGCGCTGGCGAAACCGTTCTTGATTCAACATCACTAACCGTCACAGCAACTGACGCAAGTGGCCCAGATCTGAGCGCAACATATACAAAGAGCGTGAGTAAAGGAAGGATAACGGCCAGCAGAGCTAGGGTGCGACCTTGTAAAGGTAATTTACTCATTGAACACTCCTAATGCCTTGTCGATAAATTGCAAACACCTTTATTGCATTGCGGTGCATAAGATTCACATCATCAGCCAGCATGGACTGCATGATTAAGCCTTGAATGGTGCCAATAAATAGAGTTGTTGCTGCTTCGCTATCAAGTGAAGAAGACAATTCACCATTTTTCTTGCCTTGCTCAATAAGACGATGTAAGCGCTCGCCGTAATGTTGAATTAAGGTTTGCACAATGCGCTTAGCTTGAGTGATTTTTTCACTTTGAAGCTCGCCAAATATTATTCTGGGCACACCAGGATGTTGGGTTACAAAATGGATATGACTCATAAATATTGCTTCCATAGCCAATAAAGCAGAATCGATTCCTTGGGCTGCATGGTCTATTTGAGCCAAAAATCGCTCAGCTACCGATTCCATTACCGTTTGCCAAATGGCTTCTTTATTAGAGAAATGTCGAAACAGCGCACCTTGGGTTAAGTTCATGTGTTCGGCGATGGCAGCGGTGGTGATTTTGCTTGGATTTTGCATGCCTGCAAGTGCTATTACAGCTTCAACTGTTACCGCTCGGCGTTCATCGGCAGAAAGATTTTTGGTTCGAGTTTCCATCAGTGTCTCATAATAAGATAGTAATTAATTACTATCTTAGCACGGCAATCAAACTGAGTAACTATTATTTCAATTTTTACATAACCTAGGTGCTATTTAAAATTCGTTATTTTTTATAAATATATTTTTTAGTAGAAAGTGATTGATTAGAAAGTGATTGATAAAAAATGCTTAGTAATGCAGTTTT
>CAZLYX010000015.1:14845-38664 GCA_964563885.1 uncultured Neisseria sp.
TAGAAAGTGATTGATTAGAAAGTGATTGATAAAAAATGCTTAGTAATGCAGTTTTTAATCTATCGCAAGGCAGATTGTGATTAACAAACATGTGTGCAGCAAACGGTGCTTTTGATAATCGTAATAGGGTAGCAAAGTGATTGAAGTGGTGATTGGTTTTTGAACGGTACTAGGGTGCATAATATTTTATGTTTAACATAAAAGTTGAAGTTCCTATCAGCCATCAAGCGTGTTAAAACAGTTTGCTATTTCTGCCAGTAAGCGCCTGTAATCGGTTACAATCATGCTCGCTCGATTGATTCGAGCGCTTATTTAACCTTCTGGTCTTAAGCCTTTTCACCATTGGCGGTAGTAGAATGATGTTTACTCTTAGCTGCTGTCAGTGTCGAAAAGTGTTCGGGCCTATTAAGTGAACTAAAAATGAAATTAGATCAATTGAAAACCCGCGCGCTGGTACAGATACAACGTGCGCTGGGTTATTCTTTTAAAGAGCCTACTTTGTTAGTGCGGGCGTTAACTCACCGTAGTTTTTCTTCAAAAAATAATGAGCGTTTTGAGTTTGTAGGCGATTCAATTCTAAATTATACCGTTGCCATTATGCTGTTTGAAGCATTCCCTACATTAAGTGAAGGTGAGTTGTCACGCTTACGTGCCAATTTAGTGAATGAAGGTGTGCTGGCTGAAATTGCTGTTTTGATTAAAGTGGGCGAGGCTTTGTTTCTTGGACAAGGTGAGCTTAAAAGTGGCGGGTTTAATCGGTCATCAATTTTGGCTGATGCAATGGAAGCTATGTTTGCCGCAGTGAGTTTTGATGCAGATTTTGCGGCCGCCGAGCAAGTGGTGCGCCATTTATTTTATCAGCGTGTAACGAGTGTTGATTTTCACAATCAAGGCAAAGACAATAAAACCACTTTGCAAGAAGCGTTGCAGGCACGCCGTTTGCCATTGCCTAAATATCGCATTGAAGAGCAGATTGGTACGCCGCAAGATATTCAATTTGTGGTGTCGTGCGATTTGGGTGAGTTGGGTTTTATTTGCAATGCCAGCGGTGTCAGCCGTAAAGTAGCAGAGCAGGAAACGGCGGAAACGGCTTTGTCTTGGTTGGAGGCTAATGTGCCTCTTAAAAAAGCCAAAAAATAACATTACAATCAAAATAAATATTATGTTTCAGGTAGCCTCAAAGGCTACCTGAAGAGAGTTAGGAAAGAAACTTATGTTACAAGAACCAGAACATCACGGCTATCGTTGCGGCTTTGTCGCCATTGTTGGTCGTCCAAACGTGGGAAAATCAACGCTGATGAACCATTTAATTGGTCAAAAAATCAGCATCACCAGCAAAAAAGCACAAACGACACGTCATAAAATCACCGGAATTCACACTGATAAAACAGTTCAATTTGTGTTTGTAGACACGCCTGGTTTTCAAATCAATCACCTCAATGCTTTAAATGATAGATTAAATTTAAATGTTACCGAAGCCATGAGTGGCGTAGATGTGGTGATTTTGGTGGTAGAAGCAATGCGTTTTACCGATGCCGATAGAGTGGTTATGAATAAGCTGCCTAAGCATATACCAGTATTATTGGTGGTGAACAAAATTGATAAAGAAAAAGCCAAAGATAAGTATGCTTTGAATGCTTTTATTGATGAGGTAAAAGCAGAATTTGAGTTTGCTGGTCATGAAGTGGTGAGCGCCAAGCATGGTTTGCGCATTACTAATTTATTGGAAACAGTAAAACCATTTATGCCAGAAAGTATTCCGTTATATCCAGAAGATATGGTAACTGATAAATCTAGCCGTTTCTTAGCGATGGAAATTGTGCGAGAAAAACTGTTTCGCTATTTAGGTGAAGAATTACCTTATGCCATGAATGTGGAAGTAGAGCAATTTAAAGAAGAAGAAAGCGGCATGTACAGTATTTACATTGCAGTTTTGGTGGACAAAGAAGGACAAAAGCCTATTGTCATCGGCAAAGGCGGCGAACGTTTGAAAAAAATCTCCACCGAGGCACGCTTGGACATGGAAAAACTATTTGAAACTAAAGTATTTTTAAAAGTATGGGTAAAAGTAAAATCGGGCTGGGCGGATGATATTCGTTTTTTACGCGAGCTGGGTTTGTAATCACAATCTGCTTTCAGGTAGTCTTACTTAGATAAGTGTTTAACTTCGGCTATCTGCCAGGCGAAGCTAAAAATTAACCACTGAAGAAGCTTCTAGTGTGCTGGCGCTGCAAGCTGCGGCTAGAAAACTAAAGATTGGTGGCATCTGGCGGCTGTTGTTTACAGTGGTCATCAAGCTGGAAAATTAGAGAGTGAAGCTGTGTTGGCATGGGCAGAGAATTCACCACAAGCTCCATTTCAAGTGTTGCGTTATGGGTTTGTTAATCAGCGTAACCAGCCGCCTTATTTATTGGCAGTAGAAAAAATATCCAACCCATATCAACGCAGGTAAGTTAATCAACATAATTGAATAAACAGGTGCAACACAAAATGTATCCGATGATGAAACACAGCCACTTATTGTTTGTGGTATTGACTGTATTTTTATTTAATCTGCGCTTTTTATTACGTTGGGTTTGGCCAGAAAAAAACCTGCCTAAGTTACTTAAAATAATGCCGCACTTAAATGATACTTTGTTACTGGGCACTGGCTTGTGGTTAATGTACATAACCAAATTCATGCCGTTTGTGAATGCAGATTGGTTAGGGGTAAAGTTATTGTTATTAGTGTTTTATATTGGTTTAGGAACGATTACCATGAAATCGGCGCCGCGCAGTGGCAAAAATATTATTGCTTATATTGCGTCAATGTTATGTGTGGCGGCCATGGTTTATTTGGCGTTGTATAAATCATTTGACATGTGAATGAGTTAATAGGCTTTCAGGCAGCCTTCATCTTGAAACAAAAATTTCTGACAACCTATCAATAATTGGGCAAGCGGAATGTTGATTGCCTTTGCAGCTTAAATACCAAGATTGCAAAGTGTCGTTCATACTTTGTAAGCGTTCAATCTTATTTTGTAGCGTAATCATATGCTCGCCAACCAATTGTTTGACATCGGCGCTGTTGCGGTTAGCATCGTTTTTTAAACTGAGTAAAACTTTTATTTGTGGCAGTGAAAAATCCACCTCACGGGCGTGTTTTATAAAATAAAGCGTTACCAAGTCAGCTTCGCTATATTGGCGATAACCACTTTCACTGCGTTTTGCTGGCTCAATCAACCCCGCTTGTTCATAATCACGAATCATTTTGCTGGTTAAACCAGTTCGCTTAGCTGCTTCACTGATGTTCATGCTTTATGCCTTAGATTTTATCTTTCAGGTAGCCTATTGATATCAACTAGGCAGAAAAAATATCCCAACCAAATTTACTGATCATCACCACCAATAAAACCATAAATCCATGGCGCAGAAAGTGTGCACCGCCGCGCATGGCTAAACTAGCACCAATGACGCTGCCGCATAAGTTGGCCAGCGCTAAAGGTAGTGCCCATGCCCAAACAATGTGGTTGTTGGGAATAAAGAAAACTAGCGCGGCGAGGTTGGTAGTGAGATTGATGATTTTGGCAGAAGCCGTGGCAGTAAGAAAATCATACGCGTAAAAACGCACAAAAATAAACGCCAGTAAGCTGCCCGTGCCTGGGCCGAAAATGCCATCATAAAAACCAATCAGCGCGCCAAAAAATAAACCCCATGCTGTTTCTTTACGGCTTAACGCGTGGGTTCGAGTAGTTTGGCCGAGATTCTTTTTAAAAAATGTGTATAAAAACATGATGGTCATGAGCACCAACATGGCGGGTTTCATGTATTGCACTGGTACATAAGCCACTAATTTAGCACCACCATACGAAGCAATAAAAGCAAGTACAGCAGCGGGCAATAGCATTTTCAAAGGCACAGAAATGCGGCGAACAAATTGACCAGTGGCGGTGAGTGTGCCACAAAATGAGGCGAATTTATTGGTGCCCATCACCGTGGCAATTGGTGTGGAAATTGGCAGGGCGCTAAACAAACCTGGTATTTGTAACAAACCACCACCACCAACAGCTGCGTCCATTAAGCCGGCCAAAAAACCAATGACGAGCAGCAGAATAAACTGAGCATCCATAGAGTAGACTCTTTAATATTAAGCATGAATAGTATCAATAAATAAGGCTACCTGAAACGTTTATATTTCAGGTAGCCTTTATATTTTATTAAAAGATAATGAATTGTTTTAATGAAATTAAATGTAGATTAACGGCCAGCGCGTACTTTAATTCGAGCATCCATTTCTTCAATATTTTTAGGCAAGCCATCTTCACAGAAAGTACGATAGAGAACGCTGTGGATTTTATTATCAGTGTTTAAAATAGCACCAATTGGTCGCCATTCTGCTTTGCGAGTTTTAATCCAACGTTTGTTAATGGTGTCGCCAAATGCAAAAACTTTATACATGGAAGGGTCAGAGTTGAATGTTGCATCCGTACAGCGGATACCTTCCGCGCTAATGTTGTCAAAGCCTTGTGCCGATTTAATGTTTAATACATAGCGCACAGTGCGATCGGGTGCGATCATTACACTGCTCAACAATAATTGTGGCTGTACTTTAAAATCTTTGCTTACATAAATGTTAAACCAATCAGCGGTTTGAGCAGGAAAGTCAGGTAAGGCTAATTCTGCTTCGTTAGCGTTGGCAGCATTGATATCTGATTCTTTTGCTACATAGCGAGTGTTAGTTAAAGTATCTTTCTCGCTACGCGGTGCTGCCCACGTGAAGGTGGTGGTTAGTGCAAGAGCCAATAAAACTAAGTGGCGCATAATTTACTCCTTAGCAGTAGTGCACCATTGTAAGCGTTTACCTACAGCTTGGAAAGCAAGAGAACATGTAAAAAATGTTATAAAAATATCTTTTGTATTGGACTCTCAACTGCAATCTTTAACTAAAGCAAGGATTAGCTGGTCTAACCCGACCATTTGCATTGTGTCGGAAAGCTGCTGAAAAGGTTATAATCAAAAAGTAAATAAAGGTAATGAACATGAATACAGTAACTTTAGATGTAACAGGGCTTAAATGCCCGTTGCCCATTTTAAAAGCCAAAAAAGCATTGGCTCAAATGGAGGTGGATGAAGTATTAACTGTACTCGCCACTGATGTCGGCGCACCTGATGACTTTGCTGCGTTTTGTCGGCAAACAGGGCATGTCTTGCTGGAGTCAACCGAAAAAGAAGGTGTGTTTACTTTAATAGTGAAACACAAATAGGCTACCTGAAACAAATATTTATAAGGAATTATTCATGCAAACTTTAACCATAATTCAACCTGATGATTGGCACCTGCACGTGCGCGATGGCGAAGCATTAAAAGCAGTTTTGCCTTATACCGCACGCCAAATGGGTCGTGCTGTGATAATGCCCAATCTGAAACAGCCAGTAATAAGCGTAGCCGATGCTAAAGCCTATAAAGAACAGATTATGGCGGCTTTGCCTACTGGAAGCACTTTCGAACCATTAATGACCCTTTATCTTACCGATAACACCACGCCAAAATTAGTGCGTGAAGCTAAAGCAGCTGGTATTGTGGCATTCAAATTGTATCCCGCTGGAGCTACTACCAATTCAGATTCCGGTGTCACTGATTTATTTAAGTTAATACCCGTTTTAAAAGAAATAGCGGCGCAAAATATCTTATTTTTAGTGCATGGCGAAGTGACAGATGCTGATATTGATATTTTTGATCGTGAAGCCGTTTTTATTGAACGGATAATGAAACCAGTGTTGGCACAAGTACCTAATTTAAAAGTAGTATTCGAGCATATTACTACTGCCGATGCTGCGAGATTAGTGATGGAAGCGGGCGATAATGTCGCCGCTAGCGTTACACCACAACATTTGCTGCTCAATCGCAATCATTTGTTGGTAGGTGGCGTAAGACCTCACCATTACTGTTTACCTGTATTAAAGCGTGAAACTCATCGTCAAGCCTTGGTTAATGCCATTACTGGCGCTCAATCACATAAATTTTTCTTAGGTACAGACAGCGCTCCGCATGCACAGTCTACCAAAGAAAACGCTTGTGGCTGCGCGGGTATGTTTAGTGCCGTTACTGCAATTGAATTGTATGCAGAGGTGTTTGAGCAAGCGGGTGCATTGGATAAATTGGAAGCGTTTGCTTCAAAAAATGGAGCACGCTTTTATAGCCTACCAGAAAACACCAATACTATTACCTTGCTTAAACAAACTCAGCAAGTTCCCACCAGCATACCGTTTGGTGCTGGCGAACAATTGGTGCCCATGCGTGCCGGAGAAACTGTTGCTTGGAGTGTGCAGTATTAGAGCTAGCTGTTTATTTTTACACACACTACTGGCTAAGGCGCAAATGGTTTCAGGTAGCCTTTAGTCGTTTTAATGATGCTGAGTGTTGCAAACAGCCTATGTTTATCAGCTCTTGCGTTTAAATAAGTTGGTTGGCTTTATCGTTATTGATAAACACTTTATAATCAAAGGCTAAACCTATGCTCTGATTGAGCATCTTTTGTGACTAAAGTTTTACGTACAGCTTAACCACATGATTTTTATAAATTGATTGAATCATTAACATTATGGAAAAACACATTACCAAAAATATGTTACAGCCCGTTATTAGTCGTCGAAAGTTTTTGTTGGCTGGAGCATCTTGCTTATTAGTACCTCAAATTGTGTTGGCTGGCCCGCAGCGTGAAGAAACGTTATCAGACGATGTGACCAGTGTGATGCGCAGCTCGGTTGGGAATGCTAATCCGCCGCGGTTGGTGTTTGGCGATACTGCTGAAGCACAGCGTTGGTTGCAAAATATGTCGGCACGATTAGCGCGTTTTGTACCCAATGAAACTGAACGCCGACGCTTATTGACTTATATTCAATATGAATCGACACGTGCGGGATTAGATACACAAGTTGTGCTAGGCTTGATTGAAGTGGAAAGCGCTTTTCGCCAATATGCCATTAGTAATGTGGGTGCGCGAGGTTTGATGCAAGTAATGCCATTTTGGAAAAACCATATTGGTCAGTCTAGCCATAATTTATTCGATATCCGTACCAATTTACGTTATGGTTGTACGATTTTAAGACATTATCGTAATGTAGAACGCGGCGATATGGTACGAGCCTTAGCACGTTTTAACGGCAGCTTAGGCAGCTTGAAATACCCTAATGCAGTTTTGGGTGCACATCGAAATCGTTGGTCTTGGACATAGCTATAGGTGGTTTTCATTTAACTTCTTTGCCATCTTTCGGGTGCTAAGTTGATGAAATTATTTCAATAAACAAATATTTTTATTAATCAAAGGCTGTTTCTAAAAAATCATCTGACATGGTGTCGGTGGTTTTAAAGAAACAGCCATTTGATTTGTTATATAATTTGCTTTGAATCTGCCGTTTGGCAGCAGAATAAACAAGAATAGGATTATGGCTAAAAATAACCGTACAAAGATGCTAATGGGAGAGTGGCGTGCAAGTTCTTCATTAGCAGGTGTCTATGCTTTGCGTATGCTGGGAATGTTTTTGGTATTGCCGGTGTTGGCGTTACACGCAGCCAGCATGCCAGGAGCACAAAATAAAGAAGCGTGGATTGGCTTGGCGATGGGTATTTATGGTTTAACACAAGCCATTTTACAACTACCTTTAGGCATGGCGTCTGATCGTTATGGACGCAAAAAAGTTATTTATCTAGGTTTAATTGTTTTTGCAGGCGGTAGCTTTATGGCTGCCGCAGCAACGAGTTTGGAAATGTTGGTGATTGCTCGTGCAATTCAAGGTGCAGGTGCGGTGAGTGCAGCGGTTACTGCTTTGCTAGCAGATTTAACTCGCGAAGAAGTGCGAACCCGTGCCATGGCAATGATAGGTTTAAGTATTGGGCTGACTTTCTCTGTTAGCTTGGTGCTGTCGCCACTATTAGCAAAATGGATAGGCGTGCCTGGGCTGTTTACACTCACTGGAGTGCTAACCATTTTATCAATGCTGGTAGTAGCATTTTTCACACCTAATCCAACTCGATCGAAAGTACATGAAGATGCTCAAGCGCAGCCAGCAAGAATGGGCGAAGTATTGGGCAATAGTGAATTATTGCGTTTGAATTTTGGTATTTTTGCATTACATGCAGGACAAATGGCTTTATTCGTTACTCTGCCATTTGCGATGGTGGCGCAGGGCTTGGCAAAAGATCAGCATTGGCAAGTGTACCTACCCGCCACAGTTATTGGGTTGGTGTTGATGATTCCGCTGATTATTGTGGGTGAAACTCGCAACAAGCTTAAGCAGGTTTTTGTAGGTGGAATTGCCTGTATTGCGGCAGCTCAGTTAGGCCTATTATTCGGTCTGGATTCGTTAGCCATTATTACAGTTTGCTTAGTGATTTATTTTATTGGTTTTAATGTGCTTGAAGCGAGTCTGCCATCGATGGTTTCTAAAATTGCACCGTCGGAATTAAAAGGCACTGCTATGGGTTTGTACAATACAGCACAATCCATTGGTTTGTTTACAGGTGGTGTCGTTGGTGGGGTTTTATTCCAGTATTACGGTTTTGAAGGGGTGTTTACTTTCTGCAGTATATTGATTTTGGTATGGTTGCTTATTGCATTATTAGCGCCTGCGCCCAAAGCAGTAAAAAATGTTACACTTGCAGTCGGAGCGGTTTGGCGCGGCAGAGAAAGTCAGTTGTTGCTGTCTCTAGAGCAGGTAGCTGGTATCGAGCAAACGAGCTTGAGCCGTGATCAGGAAACAATTTATATTAAAGCGCTGCAACACGGGTTTGATGAAGATGCAACGAAAAAAATTATTTCAGGAGTAGAAAATGTCATTGAATAAAGTCATGCTTATTGGCAACTTAGGTCGTGATCCAGAAGTGCGTTACATGCCTAATGGTGACCCAGTGTGTAATTTTAGTATTGCCACATCAGAAACGTGGAATGATCGCAGCACTGGGCAGCGACAAGAGCGCACTGAATGGCACAACATTACTTTATACCGCCGTTTAGCAGAAGTGGCTGGGCAATACTTAAAAAAAGGCAGTAAAGTTTATATCGAAGGTAAAGTTCAAAGCCGCAAGTACACTGGTAAAGATGGTGTAGAACGAGTTGCCTATGACATTATCGGTAATGAAATGCAAATGTTGGATTCGCGCAGCAGTGGCAGTGCGCCTTATGAAGGCGGTGGCAGCACACCTTATGAATCTAGCGGTGATGGTGATTATCAACAACGAGCACCTAAACCAGAGCAATCTAGTCAGCAAAAATCACCTAGCGCACCACGCCGCCAACCTCCAGCAGCGCCAGTGGCACCTGTGGATGATATAGATGACGATATTCCATTTTGATTCTGATATAAATGCACAAAGGCTACCTGAACATAAACTTGCAAACTTCTGCAAGGTTGAAAAGTTCAGGTAGCCTTTTCGATTAACTGAAATCGACTAATCAAATAAATGCATATGAGAAGATTCTTTGGCGCGATAGGGCAATCGGATATCTACCCTGAATATATTCTCAAGTTGTTGGCTTTTAATGACAGCATCGTTGTCATACATTAGGCTTAATCGTTCTTTTAGATTTTGCAATGCCATTGAATTGCTTTTACGTGGATTTTCTTCTGCTAGAGCATTCTTAACAGGTATCGAGGGGTTTTCAATACGGATATATATCCAGTTATTTTTACGGGAGGTAAAAACATTAATACAGCCTGGTCGGTGGCTAGATTCAATCCCGTGAAATACTGAGTTTTCTAATAAGGGTTGTAAAAATAAATGTGGTGTTTGAGCATCGTCTGGCGCATTATGCTGCCAGGTAATTTGTAAGCGGGTGTGGCCCATACGGATTTGTTCAATGGCAATATATTCTTGTGCCCATTCAATTTCTTGTCCTAAAGTACTGGCTTTGCTGGCGTCGCGTAGCTGCGCTCTGAATAGATTAGCTAAGTTTTCGAGCAGTGTTTCGGCATCATAAGGACGCAGACGAATTAAGCTGATGGCAGCATTTAAGCTGTTAAATAAGAAGTGCGGGCGAATTCGTGCAGTGAGTGCATTCAAACGAGCCTCTGAAAGTGCTGGAGAAAGTTGCATGCGTCGGTGAGCTTCAATACCCATGATCAGAAGAGAGAAGCAATTCATTATCCAAAAATGTTGCCAGAAGTTGCCTCGCGTGCCTAATACAACGAAATCAATTAATATAAAAATGACCATATGCAAAATATGAGCGATGACAACCGCGTACTTATTGTTGCTATCTTGGAAAAAAGTAGCGCTAAAATAACCTGTTATCATGATAATCAATAATACAGGAGCTGCCCAGCTGCTTAAATCAAAAACCAGTTCAAAATAGGTTTGTGCATTATTTTCTGGCATCAGCAAAGGAAAGAACAGCAGCGCTAAAATCCCTTGTAAGATGATACGAGAAACGCTGCCCATGTTTCGCATATTGGGTACTGCAAAATAAGACAAAATTTGACGTATAATTAACATTGAGTTAAATATTCCTTAATTAATGATTTAAACGGATACATAAAATGAACGATAACAAAGCTTGGTCGGGCCGATTTAATGAACCAGTGTCTGAGTTGGTTAAAAAATATACAGGATCGATTGATTTTGATCAGCGTTTGGCCAAATGGGACATTCAAGGTTCATTAGCTCATGCTCAAATGCTGCAAGAGGCAGGTGTGTTGAGCCAAGAAGACTTAAACTCGATTCGCAAAGGCCTGGCTGAGATTTTAAC
Organism: uncultured Neisseria sp.; assembly: GCA_964563885.1. GTDB lineage: Bacteria > Pseudomonadota > Gammaproteobacteria > Burkholderiales > Neisseriaceae > CAZLYX01. Next base: position 25,570 of record CAZLYX010000015.1, read on the forward strand.
AGATATTGAAGCTGGGCGGATGAATTGGTCACTTGATTTAGAAGATGTGCATATGAATATCGAGCGCCGTTTAACTGATAAAATTGGTGATGCAGGAAAACGCTTGCATACCGGACGTAGCCGAAATGATCAGGTGGCCACTGATATTCGCCTATGGTTACGTGATGAAATTACTGATATTCAGCATTGGATTCAACAACTTCAATTGTCTTTAGTTGATTTAGCCGAACAAAATGCAGAGGTAGTGATGCCAGGTTTTACCCATCTTCAGGTAGCTCAACCAGTTAGTTTTGGGCATCATATGCTTGCTTATGTGGAGATGTTAGGCCGTGATTTTGAGCGTATGAGTGACTGTCGTAAACGTGTTAATCGCATGCCTTTAGGTGCTGCAGCGTTAGCAGGCACCACTTTTCCGATTAAAAGAGAGATTACAGCTGAGTTGTTGGGCTTCGAGCAAATTTGTCAAAACTCGCTTGATGCGGTTTCTGACCGTGATTTTGCAATTGAATTTTCAGCGGCAGCGAGCTTGGTGATGGTGCATTTATCGCGTCTTAGCGAGGAGCTGATTATCTGGATGAGTCCACGCTTCAGCTTTATTGATATTGCAGACCGCTTTTGCACTGGTTCAAGTATTATGCCGCAAAAGAAAAATCCAGATGTTCCAGAGTTGGTTCGTGGTAAATCTGGCCGTGTTATTGGCCATCTAATTGGTTTGATTATGTTAATGAAGTCACAGCCTTTGGCATATAATAAAGACAACCAAGAAGATAAAGAACCTTTATTTGATACCGTAGACACTTTGCTAGATACCTTGCGAATTTATGCAGATATGATGCGCGGTATTACGGTAAAACCTGAGAATATGCGTGCCGCAGTAATGCAAGGCTTCGCAACCGCAACTGATCTAGCTGATTATTTGGTCAAAAAAGGCATGCCTTTCCGTGATAGCCACGAAGTGGTGGCGTTAGCTGTACGTCATGCCGATGGAAAAAAATTAGATTTAAGTGAATTACCATTAGAGATATTGCAAGGATTTTCTAATTTGATCTCAGAAGATGTTTATCAAGTACTTACTCCTGAAGGGAGTTTGAATGCGCGCAATCATTTAGGTGGTACTGCGCCAGAACAAGTTCGCTTACAAGCTGCACGTTGGCGAGCACAATTAAAATAGTAATTTGTATAACAAACCAATTTTGTGGTGACAAGAAAGCGTGTTCAATCTCTGAACATGCTTTTTTATTAGAGACTTCTTATCGATAGATTTGATGGACTCAAGGAGTAATTTATTATTAAATTAGGTGGGCAAGGTTTTTGAAAGCAAACAGATCAAGACCGTTTATTATTGTATTGGGTTTAAGCAGTGCTTTGTAAGCAGTCTTTGGAAAAAGGCTACCTGAATTTACTGGCAATGATTATTTTAAGTTGTTGTGTAGTCGACTGACTGCTAAAAACCATACAAGAGTTTATGAGTAGTGCAGATTTGAATTGTTTATTTTGATATTAATCGCCATGGCTTGAGGCTATTTATCAATATAGGTTTACTTGTTTATAATTATTTAGTTAAATTTTTTGCTAATAACGTTGTTTATTTTTCATGTAAATAATGTGTTACAAGTAGAAGGTAAAACTGCATAAGATAGGAGAGATGGGAAAATTGAAGAATAGAATTGTAATTTTACTTATGCTTGCTTTTCTCATTACTGCATGTAAGCAAAATGAAGTTAAAGGAATTATTATTGATTCTACCTTATATACCAATCAAAGTATTTCGGAAAATAAGGAACTAAGGTTATTAATTGAGCAGACTTTAAACAAAGATGAAACGGCACTAGCAAAGCTGAGTGATTTTTGGTGCGGCGGTGCATCAGGCTGTTACGATCTTGGTTTTATTGTAACTCAAATCATCTACAAACTTGGAGTGGAAGACTTTGTGACAATGGTAGAGAAGCTTGGACAAAAAGAAAGAACTGTACTTTACAGTTTGATTTTGTTTGGGCTGGAGTATGGTGACAATGATAGAGATGGGAAAGAAGATAATAAATTAATAGAGAATGAATTTCCTGCGCTCTTTATTCTTTTACAATCCAAGATGATAGACGAATAGAGCTAGAATACGCATATAACAAAGCCGGTGGAGCAAAATCAGATTCATATTAATATTAAGAAAGCTTCAGTACAAAATAGCAAGTTCATACCTTGATTTTCGTAAACACATATCTACATAAACACTAATTGTAAATGGACGACGGTGTTCCATTATGATTAATGTTCAATAGGCTATAGTTTAAAGGTATAAAAACCTTCGCCATTAAAGCGAAGGTTTTCGTTGAACTCAGTCTTGCTGTTAAGATCAATTTACAGCAGGTGGGCTACACCAGCTTTTTCTTCTTCTAATTCATTCAGAGTAACATTGATGCACTCTTGGCTGAATTCGTCGATTTCCAAACCTTGAACCAGTTTGTATTCGCCGTTTTCGCATGTTACGGGGAAACCGAACATAGTGCCTTCTGGAATACCGTAAGAACCATCAGACGGAACACCCATTGTTACCCATTTGCCATTAGTGCCCAATACCCAATCATGGATATGATCAATAGCAGCGTTGGCAGCTGAAGCAGCTGAAGATAAACCACGTGCTTCAATAATTGCTGCACCACGTTTGCCTACAGTTGGCAAGAATGTGTTTGCATTCCATTCTTGGTCATTGATCAAGTCTTTTACGTCTTGACCATCAACAGTTGCAAAGCGGTAGTCTGCATACATGGTTGGAGAGTGGTTACCCCATACACATAGTTTTTCAATATTACCAACAGCTTTACCAATCTTCTCAGCCACTTGGCTCAACGCACGGTTGTGGTCTAAACGCAGCATGGCAGTGAAGTTTTTAGCAGGTAGATCAGGTGCAGATTTCATGGCAATGTAAGCATTGGTGTTTGCTGGGTTACCTACCACTAATACTTTTACATCGCGGCTAGCTGTTTTATTTAAAGCAGCACCTTGAACGGTGAAAATTTCAGCGTTAGCAGATAATAAGTCAGCACGTTCCATACCTTTGCTGCGTGGGCGAGCACCTACTAAAATAGCAACATCAGCATCTTTAAATGCAACTTCTGGATCATCAGTAGCAACCATGCCTGCCAATAGTGGGAACGCACAATCTTGTAGTTCCATCATTACGCCTTTAACAGCATTTTGAGCTTGTGGCAGATCCAATAATTGTAGGATTACAGGTTGGTCTTTACCAAGCATTTCACCACTAGCAATACGGAATAACAAAGCATAGCCGATTTGACCTGCGGCGCCGGTGATGGCTACACGAACGGGATTTTTCATACCAAAATTCTCCTAGAAGGATTGTTTATTATTTAAAGACGGATGACTTGATAATATTTGCCGTGCTCAAACATATACTTAGAAAATAATATCTGCCACGAATCACATATTTTCGTAGCTTTATATTGTGTAGATTTCAATATTTGGCAATTTACCTTAAAATGCGTAGGTCATACACCATAGCTACGATAGTCAATATCATACCAAATTTCTTTAATCCAGCAACAACTTTATTAATATACTGATGCTTGTAACTAAGTTAGTTTAAATAAAAATATAAATGCAGTTGTTTGTTTGAATATGGATTTTAATGCTTGTTATTATAATAGTTTACTATCAGCCTGTACCCACTGTCCCGGTAGCAGATTAATATCGAAAAGATTAATTGAGCCGATAGATGCCCGAATTAAACGCAAACAAGGATAACCTGCTTTTGCTGTCATCCGGCGCACCTGTCGATTCTTGCCTTCTTTAATTTTAATCTCCAACCAAAAGTCTGTTACAGTTTTTCGGATACGAATAGGTGGATTGCGTGGCCATAAAACTTCAGTTTCTTGTGCTTCCATTACTCTTATTTTTGCAGGTAGGGTAATAAAATCTCCTAAATCCATGCTTTTACTCAGCACAGATAGTTTCTCTTTATCTGGAGTACCTTCCACTTGCGCCCAATATGTTTTTTCAGTTTTAAACTTAGGGTTAGAAATACGTGCTTGCAAGCTGCCATTATTGGTAAGCAATAATAAACCCTCGCTATCAGTATCAAGCCGCCCAGCAGGATAAAATCCTGGGGTATTAATAAAATCCTTCAGGCAGCCGTGTTTCTCATGTGGGCTGAACTGGCAAATAATGCCATATGGTTTGTTAAATAAAATCAAATCACTCATGCTAATCGGTCTTATAAAATAATATGATATAGAAGACGAAGCCATAGGCTTTGTAAACGTATCTTGTTGATAAATATTTGAATAACATTATTATAAATGTAGAATTTATATTCTTAGAATCAATTCTACAGCCATTTGTATCACAGCCTCTAGCACAAAGTGTTAAAATCAAGCATAATCAATAGACAGTACAAAACCAATTGCAAGACGAAAATCGTTTAATTACAGGAGACATCATGAGTCATATTAAAGTACCCGCTGAAGGTCAAAAAATCGTTGCCGGTCAAACTATTCCTAACAATCCTATTATTCCATTTATTGAAGGTGATGGCATTGGTGTAGACATTACTCCTGTTATGAAAGATGTCATTGATGCTGCTGTAGCGAAAGCTTATGGCGGCAGCAAAAAAATTCATTGGATGGAAGTTTACGCTGGCGAAAAAGCTACCCGAGTTTATGGTGATAACGTATGGCTACCTGAAGAAACTCTAGAAGCATTGAAAGAATACGTAGTATCAATTAAAGGTCCAATGACCACACCAGTTGGTGGTGGTATCCGTTCGCTGAACGTAGCTTTACGCCAAGAATTAGACTTATATCAGTGTGTTCGTCCAGTACGCTACTTCACAGGTGTGCCTTCGCCACTAAAAGATCCAACTAAAACCAATATGGTTATTTACCGCGAAAATACTGAAGATATTTATGCAGGTATTGAGTGGGAAGCTGGAACTCCTGATGGCAAAAAAATTATTGAGTTCTTACAAAATGAAATGGGTGTGAAGAAGATCCGTTTTCCAGAAACTTCTGGCATCGGCATCAAACCAATATCAAAAGATGGTACGCAACGTTTAGTGCGTGCAGCAATCAACTATGCTATTGATAATGACCGTGATAGCGTAACCATCGTTCATAAAGGCAATATCATGAAGTACACCGAAGGTGCCTTCCGTGATTGGTCTTATGAGCTGGCACACACCGAATTTGGTGCAACCTTAATTGGCGATGGCCCATGGAGCGAATTCAAAAATCCAAAAACAGGTAAAACTATTACTGTTAAAGATGCTATTGCTGATGCGTTCTTACAGCAAATTCTATTGCGTCCGGCTGAATACGATGTTATTGCCTGCTGTAACTTAAACGGTGACTATATTTCTGATGCATTGGCTGCGCAAGTTGGTGGTATCGGTATTGCACCAGGTGCAAACATTTCTGACCAATATGCAATCTTTGAAGCTACGCATGGTACTGCTCCAAAATATGCCGGTCAAGACAAAGTAAACCCAGGTTCGCTGATCCTTTCTGCTGAAATGATGTTGCGTCATATGTGCTGGAATGAAGCAGCTGATTTGATTATTAGCTCAATGGAAAAAGCCATTGGTGACAAACAAGTTACATATGACTTTGCTCGCTTGATGGATGGTGCCAATGAAGTTTCTTGTTCTGAATTTGGTAAAGCTATGATTGAGCGCATGTAATCTAGCCTCAACTAAAAAACCCGCTTCGGCGGGTTTTTTGTGGTCAAAATAACAGCAAAGGCATTTATAGCTGCTGGTATTTACATGCATGGCTTTAGTTTTTTATGTAGGCCTAATTAACATTATAAATGGATATTGACAATGGTATTTAAAGGCAGGCTAGATAAAGTTTAAATAGCGATATCGATGCTTGAAAATATCAATCTATTTATGTTATGTACTGATAAAAAAGATAGAATCTTAAGAAGTAAATGTGAACGATAAAGCGCTTAGATATTTAGATATTTAGATATTTTGTCTGATTAATTTAGGAAACCTGAGCGAAATCAAGAAAACTTATTGATGTTAATTAACATTTGAAGAGGGTTTTAAATAGTCTACTTTGTTATATGTTTAATACTTATTTGATGATTTATAAGTATAAAGGCTACCTGAAAAGCAAATAGTTTTTCAGATAGTCTTTTATGGGCTTATGTTTATAAAAATAAATGTAGTGATATTTCATTTATTTAGAGTTTATTTGTATTTATTGTGCTATTAAATGGAGTTAAATCTTGACAATAAAAAGTCTGAAAGGTATAGTACGCATTCTTCGACGGAGAATTGGCTGAGAGGCTGAAGGCACACCCCTGCTAAGGGTGCATATGGGCAAAACCTGTATCGAGGGTTCGAATCCCTCATTCTCCGCCAGCTACACTGAAAATCCCCTTGGTAATCAAGGGGATTTTTTTTGGATTATTTATATTGTGTAGTGCGCTGATTCTAGCAAGATGCTTATGTTCTTTAAAAAAACATTTAGAAGTATTAAAGAAAAAAACCATAATTTATTGATTTTAAAAAGGCTACTTGAACGTATTTTCAGGTAGCCTTTTTTTATCTACAAAGATAAAAGCAATGCTTAAGTCTGTTGGTTAATAAAGGCTTGTAATGCAGTGAGCGAAGGCATGCCATTTTGTGCGCCTAAAACGGTTATTGATAGCGCAGCAGCAGCGTTAGCATGGCGGATGGCTTTAGCAACGCCTAGGTGCCAGAATACAGCCAAGGCTGCGTTAAACGTGTCGCCTGCGCCAGTGGTGTCTATTGGATTGACTTGATAGCCAGGCAAGTGATGTAGGTCGTTGCTAGAATCGTTGTAGAGTGCGCCTTTTTCGCCCCAAGTCATAACCACTTGGCAAGGGCTTTGCTGAATGAGGCTTTCGGGTGGCGTGGCTTGTGACAGGCCAAGGCTGATGGCGAGTTCGTAAGCATTGGGCGTGAGTAGGGTAACTAAATTCAGTAATTCGAGTGGTAGCTTTTGTGCTGGAGCAGGATTTAAAATAAATGGCTTACTATGTTTCTTTGCCAGCTTAGCGGCGGTAAGCACACAGGCTAGTGGAATTTCTAATTGGCTGAGGATAATATCTGATTCGGCGATACTTTGCTCTTCAGCTTCAATGTTTGCGGGTGTGAGCGCGAAGTTGGCACCAGAAACAACGATAATGTGGTTATCGTTTTCGGCCACGGTAATGTTGGCTATGCCGGTGGGCGTGTTTTCAATGATTTTTACTGCATCAACATTAACTTGCTCGCGTTGCAAACTTGCCAGTAGTTCACAACCAAAAGCATCATTACCAACAGCACCGATTAACTGTACAGTGGCGCCTAAGCGCGCAGCTGCTACGGCTTGGTTGGCGCCTTTTCCGCCCATAAACTGATGGAAACTGGTACCCAATAAAGTTTCGCCCACGTTTGGGAAGTGCACTGATTGGGTCACCAAGTCCATATTAATGCTGCCGATAACAGCGATTTTGATTTGCTGCATCGCGTTTCCTTTGTGAGGCTACCTGAAAGCATTTAGGTAGCGCGAAGCTGGGATTTTATGCTTGTATGACGTTAGATTTATGCTGTTTTTAATGATTTGATTACTTATTATGAATGCTCAGCCAATATTTTATCGGCATAACTACAAGAAGCTTGTAAGCCAATGTTTTGTGTTTTGGCTTCGGCAATAGCCGCTTCTACTAATTGGCGAGCCAAGCCTTGGCCTTGGTGTTTAGGTGACACTACAGTGTGATTAATCTCCCAAGTTGAACCGAGGAGACGATAAGTTAAATAGCCTACTTCATGGCCATTTTGAGTTAATGAAAAGTGGCATTTAGCGGCATCATATTGAATATTGTTCATAATGGTAGACCCTCTTTTTGATTGGTTTAATGAAAACTTTGCTTGAAATCGTTAGGCTACCTGAAAATAGGATTAGATGTCTACGTTGGCTTGGTCACCTTCAGCTTCAATCCAAGCACGGCGACTGGCAGCTTCACCTTTACCCATGAGCTTTGTAAACGTTTTTAAGGTGGCTTCACCAGCAAAGTCAGGAATGCGCGCTTGTAGGAGCCGACGCGTATCTGGGTGCATGGTGGTGTCTTTGAGCTGATCGTGGTTCATTTCGCCCAAACCTTTAAAACGGCTGATGGCATAGGCTGTTTCTTTTACTTTTTCTTTACTTAAGCGTTCTAAAATGCTGTCTAGCTCGATTTGGTCAAGCGCATATAATTTACGAGCTGGTTTGTTCTTACCTTGTGAGTTTACATCTACGCGAAACAAAGGTGGTTGTGCTACGTAAATATGGCCAGCATCAATTAATTTAGGAAAATGGCGATAAAACAAGGTCAGCAGCAACACTTGAATATGCGAACCATCAACGTCGGCATCAGATAAAATAGCGATTTTGCCATAGCGTAAACCGCTTAAATCAGGCGAATCATGTTCACCGTGTGGATCAACACCGATAGCCACTGAAATATCGTGAATTTCGGCATTGCCAAACAACTGATCTCGATGCACTTCAAAGCTGTTCAGTATTTTTCCACGCAGCGGCAATATGGCTTGAGTGCCTTTGTTGCGAGCAAGTTTGGCTGAGCCGCCAGCAGAATCACCTTCCACTAAAAACAATTCGTTTTCACGAATATCTTCACTTTCACAATCAGTAAGTTTGCCGGGTAGCACAGCCACGCCAGAGCCTTTTCGCTTTTCAATTTTTTTCACAGAGCGCATACGTGCCTGCGCTTGTCTAATTGCTAACTCGGCAATTTTTTTACCTGCACTAACGTTTTGGTTTAGCCATAATTCAATAGGATCAGTTGCAATGGTGGCAACAAGTTTCAGTGCATCGCGGTTGGTGAGTTTTTCTTTGGTTTGACCTTGGAATTGTGGATCGAGCAGCCGCGCAGACAGTACAAACACCACTTTACTAAATACGTCGTCGCTTTGAACTTTTACGCCACGCGGTAATAAATTGTGATGAGTAATGAAGTTGCTAACAGCGTTAAAAACCGCCTGTTTTAAGCCTGCTTCATGCGTACCGCCTAAAGATGTAGGAATAAGGTTGACATAGCTTTCGCTAGTGGCGCTGCCTTCTTCAAGCCAAGTTAGCGCAAATGAGGCGCCCTCGCCAATGCTGAAATCGCTATCATGCCCAGCTTGAATGTGGTTTTCAGCAGCAAACACGGGCACAGCTTCTTGTGCTTCACTGATTAAATCAACTAAATAACCTTTGAGCCCATTTGGATAATGCCATGTTTGTGTATGCGATTCAGGTAGCCCTTTTATCGGACGAATGAAAGACACAGTTACACCAGGCAGCAACACTGCTTTGGCGCGCAAGAGGCGTTCTAGCTCAACAACATTGTAATGCGGGCTTTCAAAATACTTGCTATCTGGATAAACGCGCACATAAGTGCCGCTGTCTTTGATTAAACACTTACCAGTTTGAGTAAGCGGCTCGACCACAAAGCCATGCTCAAATGCCATTTTCCAAATTTTTCCTTCACGTTTAATCGTAACTTCTAAGCGTGTCGATAAGGCATTGGTAACTGAAACACCCACACCATGCAAACCGCCAGAAAAACCGTAGGCACTATCGCTGTCTTTTTTATTGAATTTACCACCAGCATGCAGCTGGGTGAATACCAATTCAGCAACGGCCACGCCCTCAGTAGGATGTAGGCCAGTTGGAATGCCGCGACCATTATCGGATACTGATAGCGAGCCATCTGCATGAATTTCTACATTGATGGTATCAGCATAGTTACCCAAAGCTTCATCAGCCGCATTGTCGATAACTTCTTGACAAATGTGGGTAGGACTATCGGTTCGAGTGTACATGCCTGGGCGTTCTTTAACTGGCTCTAAGCCTTTAAGAACAGTAACACTGGATTCATTATATTGGTTGCTTGTGCTCATATTACCTGAATGTAAAAGTGTTTCAGGTAGCCTTTTTAAAATGAGGCTACCTGAATGGGATTAGGGTTCTAGGATACGGACTAAATAATCTGGATAGGTTTCTATGCCTCGCAAGAAACGCGATAACTCAGCCAATGCGCCTTCATAGACATTGCGTTTGAAATCTATAACTTCATCAACAGGTGCCCAGTATTCATGCCAGCGCCAGCCATCAAATTCTGGTCGGCTAGTAGCGCGTAAGTGTACATCGCTTTCACGACCAACCAAACGCAACAAATACCAAATTTGCTTTTGACCACGATAAGAGCCGCGCCATTCACGGCGCACCCAATGCGATGGCACATCATAACGCAACCAGTCACGGGTTCGGCCTAAAATTTTCACATGATGTGGCAATAGGCCAACTTCTTCTAGCAATTCACGGTACATAGCAGTTTCAGGGCTTTCGCCTGGTTTGATACCGCCTTGCGGAAATTGCCACGAGTGTTCACGTACCCGTTTACCCCAGAATACTTGGTTTTTTTCATTGGTTAAAATGATGCCAACATTGGGGCGGTATCCTTCTCTATCCAGCATATTCAATCGCCCATGTATACTATTTAATGTCGCAATTTTCCCATAAATAAGGGGTGATTGACAAATTTGCTTGGTGTTTACAACAGTAAATTTATATTTTGATTCAAATAACAGCTAGAATCTGCTTAATAATTATAAATTATAATACTGTAAGGTATTGCATCAACAACAGTTTTACCGTTTAATGGCTGTTGCTACATAGGTGTGGCGAATACTGGTTGCAAGCGGCTTAGCTCGCTGCAAATTGGCATGTTTTTATTGGGATAAGGATAATTAAGATGAAAAAAACTTTGTTGGTTTCTGCATTGATAAGCTTGTTTGTTGCCGCTTGTGGTGGCGCTGAGGAAAACAAAGCCACAAACTCGGCAGCCAGTGCCGATCAACAAGCGGCGAAACCGAGTACAAATAAACTCAATATTTACAACTGGTCAGATTATGTCGATCCAGAAACCGTAAAAGCATTTGAACAAGCCCATAATATTACTGTGCGTTATGATTATTATGACAGCAATGAAACATTAGAAGCTAAAGTATTAACTGGAAATTCTGGTTATGATTTGATGGCACCTTCAATTGCCAACGTTGGCCGCCAAATCAAAGCGGGCGCATATCAAGAAATTGATAAAAGCCAGCTGTCTAGTTATAGCAACATTGATCCTGAATTATTAAAAATGATGGAGCAGGTTGATCCTGGTAATAAATATGCGGTGCCTTACTTTTGGGGCATCAATACTTTAGGTATTAACAAAGATAAAGTAGCAAAAGCTTTGGGCACTGATCAATTGCCAGAAAATGGTTGGGATCTGGTGTTTAATCCAGAATACACCTCTAAATTAAAATCATGCGGTATTAGTTTCCTTGATAGCCCAACCGAACAATATCCGTTGGTATTAAACTATTTGGGTAAAAATCCGAACAGCGAAAACGCTGAAGATTATAAAGCCGCTACTGAAGCCATGGCTAAAGTGCGCACTGATGTAAAACGGTTTAGTTCATCTGGTTATATTGACGATATGGCAGCGGGTAATTTGTGTGTTGCTATTGGCTACGGTGGGGATTTAAATATTGCTAAAAATCGTGCCAAAGAAGCAAAAAACGGAGTGAACTTAGAAGTGTTAACGCCTAAAGCAGGTGTTGGCATTTGGATTGATTCGTTTATGATTCCGAAAGATGCAGCTAACGTAGCCAATGCTTTGAAATACATTAATTACACGTTAGATCCAGAAGTTGCCGCAAAAAATGGTGATTTTGTTACCTATGCGCCTGCCAGCAAGCCAGCACGAGCGCTTATGGACAAAGCGTATGCCAATGATGCATCTATTTTCTTAAGTGATGAAGTGAAAACGAAAAGCTTTGTGGTGCTGCCTAAAGCCCCCGAAACCATTAAAATGAGCGTGCGCTTGTGGCAAGGTTTGAAAGCAGGGCGCTAAATAGTGGTTGATGATATTGGTGAGCTTTAATTTTTTAGCACACTGTATTTGAATGAGAATAGTCAATAAGGCTACCTGAAACATTATTCAGGTAGCCTTATTGTTATTAAACCACTTACTATAAAACGTTGATAAACAAAGTTATTTATTTAAGTTGTAACAGAAATTAAACTTGTTTAGCTAAAAACTCACCCATCGCAGCATAAGTTTGAGCACATTGCTCGGGGCATAAATCTTCCATATTTAAAAAAGCATGAACCACGCCATCAATTTCTAAGTGTTCTGCCTCAAAACCAGCGGCGATAACTTTGTCTACATATGCGCGGCCTTCATCGTATAAAGGATCATAAATGGCACTAATTACCAAAGTGGGCGGCATGTCATCTGGTAAGGGGTTATAAAGCGATGAAGCTTCACGATGGTCTTCATGCCCATGCAAATACTGAGCAAAATACCAGTGCATACGCTCGGCAGTAAGTAAATAACCTTCACCATAAGTGGTTACTGATGGCAACGTCATGGTGAAATCCACGCTTGGATACACTAATACTTGCGCAATTATGTCACCACGAACTTCATGATCGCTGCGCAGTAAATTAGTGCAAAGAGCACCGCCAGCACTATCACCGCCTATGGCAAATCGAGGTGTAAACAATATGTCTTTGGCTGCTAACAAGGCTTCAATATTTTGTATCACTGTTAGCGCATCATCTTGTGCGGCTGGATAAGGATTTTCTGGTGCCAAACGGTATTCTGGCGCCACGACTATATATTGTGTTGCATCGGCAATACGGCGGCAAATTTGGTCATAAATGCTCACGCTGCCGACAACACCGCCGCCACCATGAAAATACACCAACACAGGCAACGCTTGTTGTGGATTAGGGTGATAAATTCGCAGGGGTACGGCATAACCGCCATCAAGCGAAGCTACGGTGTCATCAAGAACCTGCGCCACTTCTTGTTTGCGTGTTACATGCTGAAAAGTTAGCCCTGCTAAGGCTTCACGAGCGTTGATGGCGTTAACCGTAAAGCCTTGTGCTTGCAGAAACGGCGTAATCTGGTGATTTAATACATCTAAAAATTGTTGAACTTGAGGTAATAAAGACATGGAACTCTCCTCTGTTATATCTGATGAGCATAGAAGTTTAACTATCTAATTGTACAAGTAAATTA
>CAZLYX010000016.1:0-2285 GCA_964563885.1 uncultured Neisseria sp.
CAGTATGATTACTATTATGCTCGTCAAATAAGGCTTCAACTTTGGCTTTTAAAGCTTCAACTTCCGCTAAGCTCACCAAGCTATTGTGTGTTTTTCTTTTACATCCATCTCAATCCCACTTTAACAAAATAATGTGGCTGAGATTACTCTAGCTTATACTTATTTCTCATCAATGATTAAGGCTTCCTGAAACAACTGTTCAGGTAGCCTTTTACCTTAAGTAAAGTCTTAAAACTTTAGTAAATACTAGAAAATATCTATTCTGAGCATATTTTATTGCGCTTAAATCAGTATAATTGCTGGAGCTAGATTTCTTAAATAACGCAGATTGGGTGGGTGCGGTATTTAAATGAGCGTTTAAGTTTAATTACGTTTTTAAGTATTTCATCAGGAGAAAGAGCATGACTGAGCAGATTCGTATTGGTATTGTCGGCTATGGTAATCTTGGGCGTGGCGTGGAAAATGCATTAACCCGCTGCCCGGATATGCGACTAGTGGGCATTTTTAGCCGCCGTAACCCCGCCAGCCTGCAGCCGCTGGGCGCCAATACAGCGGTGTTGCCGCTGGATGATATCGACCAATTTAGCGATAAGGTTGATGTGTTGATTTTGTGTGGTGGTTCAAAAGATGATCTACCAGAGCAAGGCCCCGCCTTGGCGGCGCGGTTTAATACGGTAGACAGCTTTGATACCCATGCGAAAGTGCCAGAATATTTTACTGCAGTTGATGATGCGGCACGTGCAGCGCAGCGCACGGCGATGATTTCAATTGGTTGGGATCCAGGCTTGTTTTCGCTCAACCGCTTATTTGGCGAAGCCATTTTGCCTGAAGGTGAAACGTACACATTTTGGGGCAAAGGTTTAAGCCAAGGCCATTCTGATGCTATTCGCCGTGTGGCTGGCGTACGCGCTGGCGTGCAATATACTTTACCTTCTGAGCAAGCGATAGAGCGCGTGCGCAGTGGTGAGCAACCGCAATTGTCTACCCGCGAAAAGCATGTCCGCCAATGTTTTGTGGTGCTTGAAGATGATGCCGATGCCAAAACGGTAAAACAAACCATCGTCACGATGCCTGATTACTTTGCCGACTACGATACTGAAGTAAATTTTATTTCTGAAGCTGAATTAAAGCTCAATCACAACACCATGCCACACGGCGGCTTTGTGATTCGCAGCGGCAATACTGGCGACACCACTAATCAAGTGATGGAGTTTTCACTCAAGCTCGACAGTAATCCTGAATTTACTGCCAGTGTTTTAGTGGCTTATGCGCGTGCGGCTTATCGCCTCAATCGCAAAGGCCAATACGGCGCACATACCGTGCTAGACGTTGCGCCTGGTTTATTGTCGCCAAAAGATGGTGCACAATTACGCAAAGAATTGGTGTAAGAAAATAGTACATAAAAAAAGGCTACCTGAAAGCATATAAATACTTTCAGGTAGCCTTTATCATTAAACGAATGCTATTTTGATTTACAAGCTATCGCCAAAATCGGCTTTAAACTTAGCCAATAATTTATCTTGCCAATCAGAAATAGGCGCCAATTTACCAAAGAAAAAGCGCAGCACTTTTGGTTCTTCAACAAATTTTAAGCCGCCGATTAGCGCGCGGTTATCAAACAACCAAGCCAAGCGATCAACCGTATATTGCACGTGTGACAAGGTATAAACACGACGCGGCATCGCCAAGCGCACCAATTCCATATGCGCCAGCGGCTCGCTGCCATCAGGATTACGCTGTTCAGACATAGTGCCGCGCTCCATCCCTCGCACGCCGCTCACCAAATACAGTGCGGCTGCAAGCGCGCCAGCAGGATATTCTTGCTGTGGCAAATGATCTAAGAAACGACCAGCATTAATATGACAACCCAAGCCACCAGACGGTGTGACCACTGGCACGCCCACTTCTTGTAATTGGCGGCTCATTTCTGCAATAAACTGTGGCCCTTGGTTAATCACCTCAAGATCCATGGTTTCTTCAAGGCCAACCGTCATCGCCGCCATTTCGCGTACCGACATACCGCCATAAGTTAAGAAGCCTTCATATAAAGGCACCAACTCGCGAATTTTTTCAAATACCTCGCGATTGCCCGTACAAATACCACCTCCACGCGCGCTGCCAAGTTTTCGGGCAGAAAAATAAATCACATCAGATTGCTCGGACAACGCCAGTGTAATCTCATGGATACTCATGTTTTTACAAGCAGCTTCACGCTCTTTAATGAAATACAGATTGTCCATCAGCAAGCTAGCATCGAGCACCGTCAGAATATTATATTGCTCGCA
>CAZLYX010000016.1:2385-10674 GCA_964563885.1 uncultured Neisseria sp.
GATTGTCCATCAGCAAGCTAGCATCGAGCACCGTCAGAATATTATATTGCTCGCACAACGCTTTAACTTCACGCGCGTTTTGTAGTGAGAATGGTTGACCACCAATAAGGTTGGTACCTGCTTCCATGCGCACAAAAGCTATTTTTTCGGCACCATGCTTGTCAATTAAGGCTTGTAACTTATCGATATCGATATTGCCTTTAAAAGGATGATCGCTATCAAGGTTTAAAGCTTCATCAATGAAAATTTCTTCTACTTCACCGCCATTTACCACAATGTGTGATTTGGTGGTAGTGAAATGATAATTCATTGGGATAATTTGACCTTTTTCTATCAGCGTTTGCGAGATCAAGTTTTCACAGGCGCGGCCTTGGTGGGCAGGTAGAAAATAAGGTTTGCCAAAAATCTCTTGAACTTTGGCTTCTAGCTCAATAAAGGTTTCACTGCCAGCATAGCTATCATCGGCCGACATCATCGCAGCAAGCTGCTTATCGCTCATGGCATTTACGCCGCTATCGGTGAGCATATCCAGGAAAACATCACGATTTTTCAACAAAAACGTATTGTTGCCCGCTTCTTTTAACGCGGCATAACGTTCGTCAATCGGCTTTAAAAAGATTTTTTGCACGATACGCGCTTTGTGCATTTCTAGTGGCAACGTACCGCCACGATAATATTTAATGTGCGACATTTTGTTTATTTTCTCCTTAGTTTATAAGCAGGCTTCTTGATTTACTTCTTAATATATTGTTTAGATTCGGGGCTGGCTTCACGCTCAGCGCGGTAAAATATTTGATATCGTAGCCGCACGATTCTTCAATTTTTGCAGTGGTCATACAAAACGAATTGGCCAACATCATGCTCTTAACCAGATGTGTAAGCTTTATACAAACCAATTCTACTGTAATACATTTTTCTTATCAGCGTTTAACGCATTAATCTAGCGCGTGCTTAGCAACATAGGCTACCTGAATGGCAGCTTATGCTAGCAATCTATGCAGAATCATACCGCAAGCCAACGTTTTCTGGTATTGCTATTCATTAAAAAACAATAGTCCACCATGTATGCGCAAACTTATTGGTTTTCAGGTAGCCTTTAGTTAGCTTTAAACCATACCGAGCATCTGATAAAAAGCGCGATAAGCTTCAACCTTTTTCGCCAAGCTAAGCGGATAAGCACGCGAGGTAGAGGGTAGCCGATAAAGCCGCAAATCGCAGCCATGGTATGGAAACGCCATTTCGGTATTGGTTTTCGGTGTTTTCAATTTCAACTGTTCTGGCAATAAACTGAGCAAAATATCGGTGGCTTTGCCGCCAGTGGTAATTAACCATTTACAATCAGGAACTTGCTGCAATATAGCGTCTAAATTTACTGGTTCAACAATGGTAAGAAACTTATCTGAAGCATTGTCTTGCTCACGAATGGCGCGGCGCACGGTTGGACACAAAGCAATGCCGCGCTCATGCAAAAACGCCACGATGCGTTTAGGGTCAAAACTTTTGCTGGAAGCTAGCTGAAAGTATTCAGCATTGTTAAAAAATACCAGCCCATAAATGCGCCACATATCGTTGTAAAAGTTTGGATAATGAAACTCCATACATCGTTTTTCGGCCTTGGGTGGAAACGTGCCCATCATCATCACGCTAGCGTGCGGCGGCAGTATCGGGGCAAATGGGTGAGTTTCAATAATGGGCATAACGGCCTTTCAGCGGCAATGCGTTATAAAAAATAGTCTTGATAATATTTTGATTTTAAAAATACTGTGTTTAAAAGGCTACCTGAAAGAATTCGATAACGCGGTTATAGCATTGAAATGTTTCAGGTAGCATTTTTTTAAACCGTTTTCTTAATCATGTTCAACCATGGTTATTGGCATGCTGTTAATGAATCAATGTTTTTACTAAGCTAATGTTAATAAGCAGATCAGTATATTCATGTACGATATCAAAACAATATGCCGCAATCTGTAGATTTTACAAGGATAAAAAATGTCACAAACCATGTATGTAGTCGATGCGTTTACCAAAGAGCTATTCAAGGGCAATGCGGCAGCAGTGATGATTTTAGATCAGTGGCTACCTGAAACAATGATGCAGGCGATTGCCATTGAAAACAATCTTTCTGAAACCGCTTTTGCAATGACGGATGAATCTGGTCGCTATCATATTCGCTGGTTTTCTCCAGTGACTGAAATTGCATTTTGTGGCCACGCCACGCTGGCCACTGCCTACGTTTTATTCAATTATTATCACCAAAATACCGCAATTGCTTTTTATGCGCCTGAGATTGGACACTTCAATGTTATGCAATTAAGCGATGGTCGTATCGAAATGGATTTCCCTAATCTACAACCAGAGCCTATCAACAATGCACCTGAAGCTTTACAAACAGGCCTGTCGATAAAGCCAGCAGAGTATTGGCGCAACCAACAAGCATACTTTGCTGTTTATGATGATGAAGCCCAAGTGAGAGCAGTGAGCAGCAATGATAAAATACTCAAGCAGCTAGCCCCGTTTGATGTGGTTGTTACCGCACCTGGCAAACAATATGATTGTGTATCCCGCTATTTCTGGCCAGCCAACGGCGGTGCAGAAGACCCTGCAACAGGCTCAATTCACGCGGGTCTGATGCCTTTTTGGGGCAAACGCTTAGGCAAAAATGAATTGATTGCCTTACAAGCATCTGCACGCTCGGGCGTGTTGTATGGTCGTATTGAGGGCAATCGCGTTTATATTTCAGGAGAATGTGTTTTGTATTCTGAGGCTGAAGTGTTTGTATCAGCAAAAGCTACCTGAAACACTCTTTTTTGGTATTAGCCCAAGATACTAAACACCCATAAACTCATTCAATAGCATGTGCTGCGTTGTAAGCACCTCATAACACTCCTGCACCCCTTACCGAATACACAGCACGCCAGCGAAATAAGAAACGCGCCAGCAAATATCTTGCTGACGCGTTTTGTATGTTTTGTCATAACATTTAAAGTAATTTAGCGGCTGCTTCATCTATGATCACCACAACATTTGAATGTTGTTGTAAGGCGCTGGCTGGCACATCAGTTGAAATAGGGCTATTAAGTGTATTTTTAATGGCTTCGGCTTTTTCTTCACCAAACGCTATTAAAATAATTTTCTTGGCAGAAAGAATGCTTTTAATGCCCATTGTATAAGCAAAACGAGGCACTTCATTTACGGTGGCAAAATTACGTTTGTTAGATTCAATTGTTGATTCGGTTAGCGATACTTTACGGGTTGTTGAATCAAATGGTGTTCCAGGTTCATTAAAGCCAATATGGCCATTGGTGCCGATGCCTAGAATCTGAATATCAATAGGATGATCATCAATAATTTTATCGTAACGAGCTGTTTCAGCTGCTTCATCAGCTAAGCCATTGGGAACAAATGTCTGTTTAAACGGTTTTTTTGAAAAGATATGCTGGTTCATAAAATAATGATAGCTTTGATCATTATCTGCAGGCAAACCCAAATACTCATCTAAATTAATTGCCGTCATGTCTGTGAAGTCTAAGTCACTTTCAGTCATTTCTTTATATAAAACAATAGGCGTGCTTCCTGTTGCCAAGCCTAAAACTTTAGCATTTTGTTGCATGCCTTCTTTAACCAATTCGAATGCTTTCTTGCCACCCTCAAGGCTATCTTTAACAATGATTATTTCCATTTGCTTCACTACTTTCGTTGTTTGTTAAACTACTTCACCAAAATCAATTGCTTTTTTAACATCTTAATCTTGGTTATCTAAATCATATTTTTTTGAGCCAATCAAAATACGCTTGCTTGGCTTAACAGAATCTATTTTAACTGCATATTTAAATTCAAAACCAGAAAAAATATCATGTTTTTATGTGTTTTTTTATGCAGCTAATTCTGGCTAACCAACGGCGGCACAACAAATTCGGTCGCAGGCTAGATTTTCTCTGGTCTGATGCCTTTTGGAGACAAGTGATAAGGTGGCAATGAATGTGTTGTATGCTCGCATCAAAAAGTCAATTGAATTAACATTACTGAAATTATATTTTGCATTCAGTATGCAAAATGTTTGTTTAAGCCAAGGCTACCTGAAACATTATTCTTTTTGTGTTAGCTCAAGATGTTGCACACGCATAAACTCATTCAATACAATTTGCTGTATTTCCAAACGTTTTTCTAGCGGCCCAGCAAAGCGCACGATAATACGATAAGCCCTATCATCATGTGGCACCACGGTTACCCGCGATTGCGCGGCGGGCGTAATAAACAGTTTTTCAGCTTGCATAGCTTCTAAATATAGCGAAATCTCATCTACATATTCCAGCGTTAAGTGCTCTAAAAGATTGCGGACGGGCACCATCACTGCTTCTGGGTTTACCGCAATGGGCACGGGTATTTCAAAAGTGTGAATCACATAGCCGCCAGTCATATTGTCGCGCAACACCGGATGGCTCAGCAGCAGGCTATTGGGAAACGATACGCTTTTACCACTAAGCTGCCCAATTAGCGGATTGGGCCCAACTTCCATCACCAACGTATTTAACATATTAATATCAATCACTCGACCACGAATATTGTTGACACTAATGTAATCGCCTACTGAATATTGCTGAGTAAAAGCACGCACCATGCTACCTGAAAGACACATAATCAGCTCTTTGGTGGCCAACACAATTGCCGCCGCAATGGCCACCATAGAAAGCGCTAAGGTTTGGATTTGGGTTGCCCACACAATCACCAAGCCGAATATACCAATAATTAGCGTAAGGTTGCGACTCACTACTGCCCAACGGCGCTTTATTTCGACAGGCAAATCTGGATGACGACGAAAATGGGTGCGCAATATTAGCTCGCGCGACAACATTACCCCAAAAATCAGCAATACCGAGTAAATGAACTCGATGCGAATCGGGCTGTGTTCAAGCAGATTTTTTAACGTGTCCCACATAAAATAGCTGGTTTCCAATCAATAAAGTTAAAGAAAGCGGTGCTACCGCATATAAGGAAAAACCAGCTAACATTATACTGTCTCTCCTATGCTTAAGGTAGCGCTTTCAAACCCGCGCTTATCCTTTCTATACGGTGGCCGTGCTAAAATAAGCCTTCATTTATATTCAGGTAGCCTCAAATCATGATTGGCAGACTCTTTGGCAAGCTTATCGAAAAAACTCCACCGCAAATCGTTATCGATGTTGGTGGCGTTGGTTATGAAGTAGACGTATCCATGCAAACGTTTTACCAGCTGCCGGCACTCAGCGAAAATGTGCAGCTTTATACCCAATTAGTGGTGCGTGAAGATGCGCATTTATTATTTGGTTTTTTCACTGCTGCAGAGCGCGCTACTTTTCGCCAATTGGTAAAAGTCACCGGCATTGGCGCCAAAACAGCATTGGGTATTTTATCGGCTATGAGTGCTGATGAGCTGGCACAAGCCATTGCTAATGAAGACTTAAAACGCTTATCTTCAGCACCAGGCATTGGCAAGAAAACTGCCGAGCGCATGATTTTAGAATTGCGTGGCAAATTAACCATCAGCGAAATGGCCACAGGTTTATTTGCACCTACACATGAGGCTGATGAATCTGGCGACATTGTCAGCACTTTACTGGCCTTAGGCTATAACGAACGCGAAGCACAAATGGCTGTTAAAAGTTTACCGCCAGGGGTTGATGTAAGCGAAGGTGTGCGATTGGCACTGAAAAATTTATTAAAATAATATTCAGGTAGCCTCAGCTAACACTTAGTTACCACGCAAGGACGCATCATGAGTTTAACCTTATCTGTTTTGATTTTGCTGGTTTTAATCGTCAGCAGCGCTGTGGTTTCAGCATCTGAAATCTCCATCGCTGGTGCGCGCAAAGTTAAGCTTCAGCAGCGCGCCAACGATGGTGACTTACGCGCCTTAAGCGTATTACAGTTGCACGATCAACCCGGCCGCTTCATTACGATAGTGCAAATATTATCCAATATGGTGGCCATTCTAGGCGGTATTGTTGGCGAGGCGGCGTTGCGCCCTATCATTGCCGATTGGTTAAGCCGTCACACTGATGCGCCTTGGGCTTCTTCGGCGGCATCGTTTGGCTCATTTATTGGTGTTACTTCGCTGTTTATTGTGTTGTCTGATTTGATGCCCAAGCGCTTAGCAATGACTTACCCTGAAGCCATTGCCATTCGCACTGTGCGCATCATGCAGTTTATGTCTTTTGTTTTTATGCCTTTAGTGTGGTTGTTTGAAAACATTGCTGACACTTTATTTAAGCTCTTGAAAATTTCTACTGTGCGTCAAGAAAGCATGACATTTGAAGACATTTATTCAGTAGTAGATGCTGGAGCAGAAGCAGGCGTGCTGAAAGCACAAGAACATTATCTGATTGAAAATATTTTTGACATGCAAACCCGCACAGTCACATCCACCATGACCACGCGCGAATACATTATATTTTTTAATCGCACCGACAGCCGTTCCACAATTTTAAATACGCTCTATGAAAACCCACATGAAAACCTGCTAATTTGTGACGGTAGCCTTGAAAAGATTTTAGGCTATGCCGAATCTCACACACTATTAAGCCATTTTTTGAAAACCGAGGGCGATGTTTCGCTTACCGATACACGCATCTTACGCAAAGCTTTGTTTGTACCCGATACCTTATCGTTGTTTGAAGTGCTTGAGCAATTCAAGCTTGCTGGCGAAGACTTTGCCATTATTGTCAACGAATATGCGCTGGTGGTTGGCGTGATTACCTTAAAAGACGTAATGAGTATTGTGATGGGTGAATTGGTGTCGAGCGAAGAAGAACAAATTGTGCGCCGTGATGAAGATTCTTGGCTCATCGATGGTGCTACTCCGCTTGAAGATGTGATGCGCACTTTAAGCATCAATCATTTTCCACAATCTGAAAACTATGAAACCATTGCTGGTTTTATGATGTTTTCGCTGCGTAAAATTCCCAAAAAAACTGATTTTGTGTTGCACGACCAATACAAGTTTGAAATCATTGATACAGATAATTTTAAAATTGACCAACTGCTGGTGTCGCGCCGAACCGATAAAGCCACCTCTGGCGCATCTTAAAACCGCTCTAAGCACAGCAAATGCAAGGTAAAATCCTTGTTATAATTCATCATATTTATCTTTCAGGTAGCCTTTTATTTAAATACTAAATAAGAAGGCTACCTGAAAACCTTAATCTCGCATTGCAATGAAAGCTTACATGTTTCAACGTATTTTCTCGTGGTTTGAATCTCGCATCAATCCTTATCCAGACGATGCCCCGCAAATTCCCAAAAAAGGCGTGCTGCCATTTGTGTGGTCTAACCTCGATGGCGCGCGCGGCTGGCTATTAGTATTGGTTATTTTAACCATAGGCACGGGCATTCTCGAAGCATTGTTGTTTCAATTTATGGGCAAGCTGGTTGACTGGCTGAGCACTTATGCCCCAGCTGATTTGTGGGCTCAAAAAGGCCATCTGATTCTGAGCATGGCCGCTTTGCTGTTGTTGAGTATTGTCTGGTCTTTCATCACCTCTAACGTGCGCTTGCAAACCCTGCAAGGCGTGTTGCCAATGCGTCTGCGTTGGAATTTTCACCGCCTAATGCTTGGTCAAAGTCTTAGCTTTTACTACGATGAATTTGCCGGTCGCGTGTCTGCAAAAGTGATGCAAACTGCATTGGCTGTGCGCGATACTGTAATGACATGCGCCGATATGATGGTGTACATCATTGTTTATTTCATTACTTCTAGCGTGATTTTGGCTGCCCTTGATGGCTGGCTGCTGCTGCCCTTTTTACTGTGGATTGTGTTGTTTGGTACCATGATGCGAATAATGATTCCACGCTTGGCCAATACTGCTCGCCGTCAAGCAGATGCTCGCAGCCTGATGACTGGCCGCATCACCGATGCTTATTCCAACATCACCACTGTTAAATTATTTTCCCACGGCGCGCGCGAAGCCGCTTATGCCAAAGCCTCTATGCGTGAATTTTTACACACAGTCCACGCACAAATGCGCTTAGCCACCGCTTTAGATTTCATGACGTATACCCTAAATATATTGCTGATGTTGTCATCGGCAACCATCGGTATTTGGCTCTGGCATCATGGCAAAGTGGGCGTGGGCGCAGTGGCAACCTCAACCGCCATGGCCTTGCGCTTAAATGGCTTGTCGCATTGGATTATGTGGGAAAGCGCACGTTTATTTGAAAACATTGGCACCGTGCAAGATGGCATGAATACTTTATCTAAACCACACACGGTGCTGGATAAACCCAATGCCCAGCCGTTACACGTCAGCAATGGCG
>CAZLYX010000016.1:10774-32008 GCA_964563885.1 uncultured Neisseria sp.
CCACACACGGTGCTGGATAAACCCAATGCCCAGCCGTTACACGTCAGCAATGGCGAAATTGTGTTTGATAATCTTGATTTTTCTTACGACGCAGGCAAACCTTTACTCAACAACTTTAATCTCCACATTAAAGCAGGTGAAAAAGTGGGCTTAGTTGGCCGCTCTGGTGCGGGTAAATCCACCATCGTTAATCTGCTTTTGCGCTTTTATGATGTGCAAAACGGCAGCATCAACATTGACGGCCAAAACATCGCCAATATCAGCCAAGAAAGCCTACGCCGCCAAATTGGTTTGGTAACACAAGACACTTCGTTGCTCCACCGCTCAGTGCGTGACAACATTATTTATGGCAAACCAAACGCCACCGAAGAAGATATGTTTATTGCCGCCGAACGCGCCAAAGCGGCAGAGTTTATTCCCAACTTATCCGACTCCCATGGCCGCATTGGCTACGATGCCCATGTGGGCGAGCGTGGCGTTAAGCTTTCTGGCGGCCAACGTCAGCGCATTGCCATTGCGCGAGTGATGCTAAAAGATGCGCCTATTTTACTGCTCGACGAAGCCACAAGCGCGCTCGATTCTGAAGTAGAAGCAGCCATTCAAGAAAGCCTCGATACGTTGATGGAACACAAAACCGTTATCGCCATTGCCCACCGACTTTCCACCATTATGGCGATGGACAGGCTGATTGTGCTCGACAAAGGCCGCATCATCGAACAAGGTTCGCACGATGAGCTGCTCGCCCTAAACGGTGTTTACGCCAAATTATGGGCACACCAAAGCGGTGGTTTCTTAGCACCCAATACTGACGACTAATATGTTACATCGCAATAGCTACCTGAAACGAAACAGGCTTATTTACACACAGCCAAACGTTCAGGTAGCCTTTTATTTATCTACACAAATACTTAGCTGCTCTGAATGCTGTTAAAATAGCGCACTCCCATTATTCAGGCCACCGGCATCCGGTATCGCCCTTACAACAGACATCCAATGAATATTTTTTACGAAGAATCCGGCCAATTTAAAGTGGCCACTGTCATCCAAAAAACTGACTCTACCTACCAAGCCGACACTCAACATGGTAAGCGCACCAAAATTAAAGCCAATAATGTCTTTGTTGAATTTGATATTTCAATGGAGAGTTTTTTAACCCAAGCTCAAGCTGAGGCAGCTGAAATCGACACCGATTTATTGTGGGAAGTATGCGGCGAAGACGAATTTAGCGCAGCCGCTATCGCAGAAGAATATTATGGCCATGCCCCCAAGAGCATTGAATTAGCAGCAACCTTAATCGCACTTTATGCAGCGCCCATGTACTTTTACAAAAAAGGCAAAGGCGTTTTCAAGGCCGCCACTGAAGAAGTCCTTAAACAAGCTTTAGCATCCATTGAGCGCAAAAAACAACAAGAAGCTCAAGTCGATAGCTGGGTAGAATCTCTAAAAAACAATGAGCTACCTGAAGCCATTGCAGCTGATTTAAAAACCATCTTACACATGCCAGACAAGCAAACGCTTACCTACAAAGCCTTCACCAAAGCCGCCGATGCGTTAAAACTCTCACCACTGGCGCTGGCTCAAAAAACAGGCGGAGTGGGCAGTTTTCCTCAATATCTGCGTGATGGCTTCGAAATGAAACATTTCCCGCGCGGCATTGGTTTTGCCGATTTGCCTGCGCCCCATCTTGATCATCTGCCCAAAGCCGATGTGCAAGCCTTCTCGATTGATGACGATTGCACCACTGAAGTTGACGATGCCATTAGCCTAGTAGATTTAGGCAGCGGCGCTAAGCGCATTGGCATCCACATTGCCGCACCCGCGCTAGCGGTTGAGCCAGGCAGCACCATTGAAAAAGTGATCATGAATCGCCTGAGCACCGTGTATTTTCCTGGTGACAAAATTACTATGCTGCCAGACAACTGGATTAGCGCGTTTAGCCTTGATTCAGGCTCGCACTGCCCTACAGTGAGTATTTACTTTGATGTTGATGCTGATTTCAACGTTTCTGAGCCAAGCTGTAAAATTGAAATAGTTAGCGTTACCGAAAACCTACGCATCCAAGCAATTGAACCCCATTTCAACGCTGAAATAGGCTTAGATACTGAGGGTGAAGCCATGTTTGCTCACCACAAAGACTTGATTTGGCTGCATGAATTTGCCATTTCCCGCCTCAAAGCACGCAATAAATATGATCCCACTCGTCCGCCACAATATGATTACAGCATCGAGCTAGCCGAAAATGGCACGGTAGATGTTGCGCGCCGCTTGCGTGGCTCGCCCATTGATACCTTAGTCAGCGAAGTGATGATTTTGGCCAACAGCACTTGGGCAAAAATGCTCCATGACAATAGCTTGCCTGGGCTATTTCGCGTGCAGCCAAACGGCAAAGTGCGCATGAGCACCAAAGCCGAGCCACATGTGGGCATGGGCGTGCAACATTACGGTTGGTTTACCTCGCCACTGCGCCGCGCTGCCGACTACATCAATCAAAAACAATTGATTAGTCTCATCGACCCAGAAGCAAAGCCACTGTTTCAAAATAATGATGCCGACTTATTTGCTGCGCTGCGCGATTTTGACAGCGCCTATTGTGCCTATGCCGACTTTCAGCGCGACATGGAATACTACTGGAGCTTGGTTTACCTGCAACAGCAAGGTATTCGCGAATTAAACGCCACTTTATTAAAAGATGATTTGGTACGCATCAACGGCCTGCCGATGGTGGCGCGCGTAACCGGCATTCCATTTGATGCCCTGCCACGCTCACCACTATTGCTGGCCATCACTGAAGTTGACCCAGACAAACAATTTATCGCGCTCAATTATCTAAAAACTGTTGCGCCAGAGCTGACTGAGAAAGCCGCAGAAGAAAACGCTTCCTCATAACTATTTCAAGTAGCCTTTAGCACATTCAAGTTGTTGGTTAATATTGGATGTGCTAAAGGCTACCTGAAAAATAATCGATTAAATTATTTTATTAAATAACAAGAAGTCCAAATTGGCAGGAATAAGCCTTTAAATACTACTTACAATAATTCTATGCCGAAACGGCGAACTAATAATGCAACTACGCCAAAACAGGCTATTGTAATAACCACACATGCTATCAATGTCTGCCAAAATCCTATACGCGGTAGCAAAGCAGGAAACACAAGAAACAGCGGCAAGGTAGCCACAACATACCAAATGTGTATCACGCATGATTCGCTATTTTTTCTTGTAGAGCCAGTCACCAAAGGAAGCCCTGCCATTAAAGCACCAAACTTATCACTGCGCTTTACCAGCTCAGAAATAAAGACAATAAGTGCTGCTGTTATAAAGTATTTGCTCATTATTCAGATTTTTTTTTGAGCGCTTAAATATTTTTTAAACATTTATATAGATTATTACCGCTTTCAGGTAGCCTTAAAATCATGATTCATTCCAACTGGATTACTCTTAAGATTCACGACATTCACACTGAATGTATTTATATAACCTTAAAAACAACCTTACAAGCCCAATTCCCAGCCCTTATCCGAGCGCACACACTGCCCTTCAGCACAGTTTTGATAATGCTCGAAAATATGTTCTACAATTTCATCTTCGTCATCAATCACTTTAATCAAATCTAAGTCTTGTTCGCTAATCATGCCCTCACCTAATAATTGTTCGTGAACCCAATCTAGCATTCCTTGCCAAAATGTTTTACCCACTAAAATAATCGGTCTATTAGGCGTTTTACCTGTTTGCACCAAAGTTAAGCTTTCAAACAGCTCATCGAGCGTGCCAAAGCCGCCTGGAAACACCACATACGCTATCGCATGTTTCACAAACATGACTTTGCGTGGGAAAAAATGCTGGAAGGTGATGGATAAATCTTGATATGGATTGGCGTGTTGCTCGTGTGGCAGCTCAATATTTAAGCCTACCGCTGGGCTTTTTCCTGCAAATGCGCCTTTGTTTGCCGCCTCCATAACACCAGGGCCGCCACCAGAAATCACTGAAAACCCTGCATCTGAAAGTTTGCGTGACAACGATTCGGTTTTTAAGTAGTCGGGGTGATCAAGCTTGGTGCGCGCGCTGCCATAAATACTCACTGCTGGCTGAATCGCCCGCAATTCTTCACCCGCTTCTACAAATTCAGAAATGATTTTTAGAACATGGTAGCTTTCGCGTGCTTGAATTTCTTGGCGCGTTTCATCGGTTAACATCGGCTTAGGCAATTTGGCGTATAGGTTCATGGCAGCAATCACAAATAAATGATAGAAGCGCTTGATTCTACCGAAGATTAGAGCTGGCTGAAAGTGAACGATAAAACTCAAGCAAAGCTAAGGCTGTTCAGGTAGCCTTTTTTCGTTTCAAAATCGATTAAGTTATTTTAGTGAGGATGAGGATATTGCGCTTCAAATATGCTTATAAAACAGATTATCTAGCTAAAAATAAGCCATCATTATTTGATAAACAACTCAGTATTTCTGTGTAATACGCTTCAAACAACCCAATATACTTCAAAAATAGCATCTTTCTATACCCTGTCAACCACACCCAGAGGCTAGCTGAAACCCGTTCAGGTAGCCTTTCCTTTATAATGCTTTATCTTTTCTTTTTTCAGGCAGCCTTATTATGTCCAACCCAACACTGCTTCTTGTCGATGGCTCTTCTTACGTTTATCGCGCCTATCATGCGATGGCGCAGCTCTCTGCACCCGATGGCACGCCCACTGGTGCGGTATATGGCGTGTTAAACATGTTGCGTAAGCTGCGCAGCGAATATGTACACAACCATTGTTGCTGTGTGTTTGATGCCAAGGGTAAAAACTTTCGCCACGATATGTTTGAAGACTACAAAGCCACGCGCCCACCTATGCCAGACGATTTGCGCCCACAAGCCGAGATGCTGCCAGATTTAGTGCGCCTGATGGGCTGGCCAGTATTGGTCATACCCAGCGTAGAAGCCGATGATGTGATTGGCACTTTGGCCAAACAAGCCGAAGCTGAGGGCTGGGATGTGGTGATTTCAACGGGCGACAAAGACATGGCGCAATTGGTGAGTGAACACGTTAGCCTCATCAACACCATGAATGGCGAAGTGCTTGATATTCCAGGTGTGCAAACAAAATTTGGCGTGCGCCCTGATCAGATTATTGATTATTTAGCACTGATGGGTGATAAAGTTGACAACGTACCTGGTGTCGACAAATGTGGTCCAAAAACCGCGGTTAAATGGCTCGATGCTTACGGCTCGTTACAAGGCGTGATTGAACATGCTGCTGAAATCAAAGGCAAAGTTGGCGAACATCTTCAGGCAGCCATTCCTCGCCTGCCGCTCTCTTATGAATTAGTCACTATCAAAACTGATCTTGATTTACACAGCGAATTACCAGAAGGTTTACACAGCCTCCATCGCCAAAGCCCAAAATGGAGCCAACTTGTTGTAGATTTTAAGCGGCTGGGTTTTCGCTCTTGGCTCAAAGATGCTGAGCAACGATTGCATGAAAATACCAGCGAAGACCTGTTTCAATCTTTAGATATCGGCGAGCAAGCCGCACTGGCCAATGCCCAGCCAGCCGCACTCACTCTTGCCCCCGCGCCCGATACGATTAACTATCAATTAATCAACACTGAAGCTCAACTAGCAGAATTGCTGACCCGCCTCGATGCCGCCACTGCAATTGGTTTGGACACCGAAACCACCAGCCTCGATGCCATGCAGGCACAATTGGTTGGCATCAGTATGGCTTTTGCACCTGGCGACGCTGTGTATATTCCGCTTGGACACACGCTCACTGCCGCTCCTGAGCAGCTGGATTTGGATGATGTTTTAGGCTACCTGAAACCTTATTTAGAAAGCGATAAGCTGTATAAAATCGGTCAGAATCTCAAATATGATGAGCATGTACTGTTTAATTATGGCATTAAGCTAAATGGCATTAGTGGTGATGCCATGCTGGCTTCTTATATTATTGAAAGCCATCTTGGCCATGGCTTAGATGAGCTGGCCGAACGCCACTTAGGTTTACCCACCGTTAGCTACGAAAGCCTGTGTGGTAAAGGCGCTAAGCAAATAAGCTTTGCCGATGTTGCCATAGAAGATGCCACCCGATATGCCTCTGAAGACGCTGATTTCGCCTTACGCATTGAAGCGCACCTAAAACAATATATGGACACTAAGCAGCTCGAAATGTACCAACAATTAGAGCTGCCAGTGGCTGAAATATTGTTTATTATGGAGCGCAACGGCGTGCTCATCGACAAGCAAGAGCTGGCGCAACAAAGTCATGAGCTGGGCAGCGAATTATTACAGCTCGAGCAGCAGGCTTATGCCATTGCTGGTCAGCCATTCAACCTTAACTCACCCAAACAATTGCAAGAAATCTTGTTCGACAAAATGGGTATTCCCACCAAAGGCCTGAAAAAAACCGCCTCAGGTGGCGTATCAACCAACGAAGCGGTGCTTGAACAACTCGCACCAGACTATCCTTTACCCAGTATTATTTTACAAAACCGAAGCTTGGCAAAATTAAAATCGACTTATACCGACAAGCTACCAGCCATGATTAACCCTAAAACGGGTCGCGTCCACACCACTTACGCCCAAGCTGTAGCGATTACTGGCCGCCTTGCCAGCAACAATCCCAACCTACAAAACATCCCCATCCGCACCGAACAAGGCCGCCGAGTTCGCCGCGCTTTTATTGCACCAGCAGGCAGTAAAATAGTATCGGCCGACTACTCACAAATTGAGCTGCGCATTATGGCGCATTTGAGTGGCGATAAAACCCTTATCGATGCCTTCCAAAATGGCGAGGATGTACACCGCCGCACCGCCGCCGAAGTATTTGGCGTGCAACAAGAAAATGTAAATTCTGAACAACGCCGCTATGCCAAAACCATTAACTTCGGCCTTATTTACGGCATGGGTCAATATGGCTTGGCAAAATCACTGGGTATTGATAATTTGTCGGCTAAAAACTTTATCGACCGCTATTTTGCCCGCTATCCTGGCGTGGCTGAATACATGCAGCGCACCAAAGAGCAGGCCGCTCAGCAAGGTTATGTTGACACCATCTTTGGCCGCCGCCTATATCTACCTGATATTAATAATAAAAATGGCAATGCCCGCGCAGGTGCTGAGCGCGCCGCCATCAATGCGCCCATGCAAGGCACGGCGTCAGATTTAATCAAACGTGCCATGATTGCGGTTCAAAACTGGTTGGTAGCCGATAAGCTACACAGCAAGTTAATCATGCAAGTGCATGATGAATTGGTATTAGAAGTGCCCGATGCAGAATTAGATTTGGTTATCAAAAAGCTACCTGAAATCATGGCCAGCGTTGGCAATTTGATTGTGCCACTTGTGGCTGAAGTAGGCGTGGGCGCGCATTGGGATGAAGCACATTGATAGTGTAAGAATTGCTTATTTTAATAGACACACTTATCACTGTATGTTGATTTAACTGTTTTGTATTCTCATGATGCATGCAAACAAAAAGGCTACCTGAACACTATTCAGGTAGCCTTTTGAATTACAAACCAATCAATATAATTAAACTTATTCAGGTAGCCTCACTACTCACCGCCTGCTGTTTTTTTTAAGTATAAGTCAGCTCTTTTACTTTACCTCTAAATACCCAGTACGAGAAAATGCTGTAGCCAATAATCATCGGCACGGTAATGCACACGCCCACCAAGGTGAAAATCAATGATGGCGTAGCAGAAGCAGCTTCCCATATCGTTAAACGATCAATCACAACATAAGGAAACAAGCTAATGCCTAATCCAATAGCACAAAATACCAAAGCGCTAACCACCAAAGTGAAGGGCTGCCACGACTGCTTATGTTGAACTTCAGCTCTCGATAATAACCATTTAGCACGCAGCAAAGCCGCTGCGGTAACTAAGGGAATGAGCGACAGCCAATATAGATTTGGAAAGGTAAACCAGCGCTCGAGAATACTACCTGAAATATACGGTGTGGCAGCAGAAATCAACACCAAACAGGCAACCACGGGATACCATGCCTGATTAGCCCATACTCTGGCTTTGTCCTGCAACTCATGCTCCGTTTTTGCCAACAACCAGCAAGAAGCCAACAAAACATATACCGCAGGTACAGACAACATAATGGCGGTAGCAAACAGATAATCACCCGTTGTGGTGCCAAAAGCGGTAACAAACCTGCCCAACATCCAGCCTTGGGTTACTGCTGTAATAGAAGAACCAATAATAAAAGCGGTGTTCCATAACTTTTTGTGTGGCTCAGCTGATTTTACTCGGAAGTCAAACGCAGCACCGCGCACCACCAACGCCATCAACATAAAGGTAGCAGGCAAATAAAGCTCGCCCAATATCATGGTATTGGCTTTTGGAAATGCAATAAACAACACCCCTGCGCCCAACACCAGCCAAGTTTCGTTGGCATCCCAAAATGGGCCAATAGAAGAAACCATCACATTTTGTTCGTCTTTTATTGCGCGCGGCAAGAGCATACCAACGCCTAAGTCAAAGCCATCTAACACAACATAAATGGTCATACTTAAGCCAAGTAGCCCGAGAAAAACAATGGGTAACCAATAGTCCCAGTCCATGCTTATACTCCTTGTTTATCAATGATGGTTTGCTGTGGCGTGTCTTTTTGGCTGTGTTCTGCCAAGTATTTCAACACAGCCAAATACGCTGTAAGCATCACTGCATATAAAACCACGTACATAGCCAACGTTAGCGCCACATTGCCTGTGGGTACCATTTTAGTGACCGCATCTTTAGTGAGCTGATGGCCATAAACCATAAATGGTTGTCGCCCAATTTCAGTTACGTACCAGCCCGACAGCGTAGCAAACCAGCCAATAAAGGTTGTGCCTGCAAAAATATACAACAAGTTCTTGGGTAATTTTTCAGGTTGCCATTTACTTTTGCGCAAACGGTATAGTCCATACCAGCTAATCATCAGCATCAAAACACCAATGCCCACCATAATGCGGAACGCCCAAAATATTGGCGCAACAGGAGGAGTATGCTCAAATTCATTTAAGCCTTTAATTTCACCATCTAAACTGTGCGTGAGCAGTAATGATGCACCGTAGGGTATCGCCACCTCAAAGCGGTTACTTTTAGTTTTCTCATCTGGCAAAGCAAAGAGCAGTAATGGCGCAGATTTTTCGGTATGCCATATGCCCTCCATCGCCGCCAGTTTGGCTGGTTGATGCTTTAAGGTATTCAAGCCATGGAGATCACCGACAAAAATTTGCACCACAATCGTTACCGCAGCCACAGTTAAGCCTAAACGCATCACTTTGGCTGTGCTTTCGTCAGCACTGCGCTTGATTACCTGCCAAGCAGATAATCCAACCAGCAGAAAAGAAACCGTCATCACTGAAGCCAGTGTCATGTGGACAAAACGATAGGGAAACGAAGGGTTAAATATAATGGCCAACCAATCACTGGCATGAATCACGCCATTTGCATCGGTGATAAATCCTTGTGGCGTTTGCATCCATGAGTTTAACGCCAAAATCCAGAAGGCTGACAATAGCGTACCCGTTGCCACAATCACCGAAGCCGTCATGTGTACGCGCTGCGATACTCGGTTATGACCAAACAGCATAATGCCAAGAAAACCCGCTTCTAAGAAAAAGGCAGTTAATACTTCATAACCCAATAAAGGGCCCGCGATGTTCCCTGCCTGTTCCATAAAGCCCGGCCAATTGGTACCAAACTGGAAAGACATGGTGACGCCAGTAACCACGCCCACACTAAATGTCAGCGCGAATACCTTAGTCCAAAATTGATAGGCTTGTAGCCAAGAAGGGTTTTGGGTTTTCCCCCAGCGCCAGCGAAAAAAGACAATTACCCACGCCAAAGCAATACTAATGGTGGGAAATAAAATGTGAAAGCTGATGTTGAGTGCAAATTGCAGCCGGCTCAGCATAAGTACGTCCATAGCACTTCCTTACTTAAGTTATTAGATATTTAATGATGATTAAGCCCAAAAAAGCCCATCACCCAACCCCTATTATTAAGAAGAAAACGATTTAGCTTGTCGCCTTTATAGTTCTCGCCATCATTTAAAACGCAGAATGATAAAAATAAGCAGCAAGACTTATTGAGTCAACAAAATGCATAACGCATACCAAAATACTGGTTATCTAAATTATGCACCTCAAAATATTTATTAATCATAAAAAATGTAAACTAATGGTAAATAGGTGACTATTACAAAATTGAATGATTAATATCAATGCAACGTTGCATAAGCTCTGAATGAATTATGTTCATTAATATATGAAGTGTCAAGATTATGACTTTAGAAAAAGTGCTGGGTAGCCAATACCTAATAATTCAAAAAATCCTAAACCAATGAAACCAGAGTGTTTTTTAAAAAAATAATTACATATAATTAATATTGAAACAACCCAATATTTACTCTTCTGGCCAATAATAGCTATCTGGCAATGCTCTCGCCCCAAATATAGCCTGCCCAATACGCACAATGCTTGCACCTTCTTCAATCGCCATTTCAAAGTCGCCAGACATGCCCATTGAAAGCTCGTCCATACTCATTCCCTCTGGTAAATTATCACGCAAACGATTGCGGATATTACGCAGCAATATAAAGCAGTTGCGCACCTTATCGCTCTCATCAGATAACAACGCCAGCGTCATCAGCCCTCTTACCTTTAGTCGCTTTAAATGAGCAATGTTGTGTATAAAGTCATCTGCCTGATCTGGATGTAATCCATATTTGCTTGATTCGCCAGAGGTGTTGATTTGCACGAAAACATCAAGGGTACGATTTTCTTGTTCTAAACGCGTATGCAGCTCTTGGGCAACATTCAGGCTATCGAGCGCCTGAAATTCACTGGCAAAACGGGCAATATATTTAATTTTATTGGTTTGCAGATGGCCAATAATCGACCATTCTGCCGCCAAATCTTGCATTGCCTCAGCTTTCCACATCGCCTCTTGTACTTTGTTTTCACCAAACTGGTGGCAGCCCAAACTAAAAGCCATACGAATGTGTTGTTCATCAACCGTCTTGCTCACTGGCAACAGCCGCACGCTATTCGGATTTCGCCCCGCTCGTGCGCAAGCTTGGTTAATCCGATGGTGTATCTCGTCTAAATTGTGTTTCAGCTCTACAGCAGATACTGCTTTTGGATACAATTCATGCTTAATCATCTCTAACTCCCGTCAAATCAAACGATTTACGCTATTTTTTGGCTATTGAATTGATATGAGCCATTCTGATCTGATTCACAATGACCAACAATGCTTTTATTAACTGCTGTTAATACTTTTTAAATCATCAACTCATTACAAACGACATATTAGCCCATTTAAAATACCATACAAAAAGGCTACCTGAATAAAGTGTTCAGGTAGCCTTTTTTGCATCACAACATTTAACACTTATGAATTAGCGATCCACAATAATGCGTGTTTTTTCTTCAGGCACTTTAGTTTCTTCTACTTTCACTACCTCTACAGCAAAGTTTAGCTCCATCCCCGCGAGTGGATGGTTACCATCTAAAGTAATAATGTCTTCACCAATTTCGGTAATCACAAAATTAACTGGGCCATCAGGCGAATCGGCTTGCAGTGGCATGCCCACTTCTAAGCCAGGCAAATGAGCAAGTTGGGCTTTATCAACTTGTTGGATGGCTTCTTCAAAGCGTTCACCATAGCCATTCTCTGGAGTAACCTTCACGTCGGCACGATCACCCACTTTTTTGCCGATTAGAGCATTATCAAGTCCTGGAATAATGTCTCCAGCGCCAGCAACGTATGCCAACGGCTCTTGGCCTTCTGATGAATCAATCACGTTACCTTCGTTATCGGTTAAGGTGTAATGAATGTGCGCTGTGCGTCCGTTTTCGATTTGCATAATTGTCCTTAGTTAGTCAGTTTAAGCTGGGCCTGACGCCTGCCTCCAGAAGAAGTTGGTTTGTTTTGCTAAATTTCAAGACATTAATTAGATTTTGTTTTGCTCATAGTTACTTTGATTTACTGAAATCAGTATAAATGATTAATTGTTGATAATCAGCAGTCAACAAATGGCGAGCGATTGGCTACCTGAAACGTTGTTTACTCAGTTTCTTTATTTAAGAACAATCTAAACGAATATAGTTTCACTCTGCCCCTAAAAAATAATCACTTTACTATCCATGCCGCACGCAATAAATAAACCAGCGCTCGCCTATCATGCTAAGCAAGCGCTGGTTTATTTACATTTATAGAGCGTTTAGGGTTGATCAATCTCGGTAGCATTTACATCTTGCTCTAAAGCAACCTGAGCCAGATTTTCTTCCAACACCGAAACATCAGATTCTTCATTGCGCGGGTCTAACTCTGGCATCAACCCACTCCCATCGCCTGGCATACTCACAAACACACTGCGCAATTCGATTGGCACTGTTTCCTGGCTTAAGGCATAGATGAGCAAAATACCAGCAGCAGCAATGAACACCACACTAAACATGGTATTGCCAGACCAACGCATTACAAAACCAATCAACAGTGGCGCCACCAGTGAACCAACACCGTAGCTAAACAATAAACTACGGCTCACGTCTACCGTGTTCATATTGTCTGGCAATTGATCATTTGCACGCGCGGCACCAAGTGAATATAAAGGAATCATGCCCATGCCTAATACAAAGGCTGACGCATACTGAAGCCACATATTATCAGGCACCAATCTTACGCTGATGATGGTGCCAAGCCCTGCCAAAACAGCTAATGCAGAACACAACACAATGGCATTGCGCCGACCATAACGATCGGAAAGTTTAGCAATGGGGATTAGCCCTAAAAATCCGCCTATCATCGCAGCTGTTAATATTGCCGATATGGTTGCCACGCTGTATCCCACGCCAAGTAGAAACACTGAAGACATGGTGAAATAGCCGTTTACCATCAGACCACCCATAAAGCTGCACACCAGCGCTAAGGGCACAATCTCAAACACGCGTGGCAAGCTGATGCGCTGCTGGGGTGGCAAGGCTGGCTCAGCCATAGTGGTTAACCCAATTGGCAACATCGCCAACATCACCAAAATCGCGCTTAATATAAAAATTTGCTCGCTGCCAAAGCCCGCACCCATCAACAAAATACCAATGGTAAATGCCGCATAATAAATCACGTTGTAATACGCCAGCACGCTTGCACGCTGTGCTGAATCGCTGCGTTCAGCCAACCAGCTTTCTACCACCATCAGTAAGCTAAAATAACAAAAGCCCAACATCAGCCTTAAGCCACCCCAAGCCCACAAATTATCGGTCATTAAATGCGCCAACGCCGCCACTGCAAACAATGCACCCAACACACAAAAGCTGCGAACATGCCCAACGCGTGAGATCACACGATGGCTAGCAATCGCACTGAGCGCACCGCCAGTAAAATAAGCAGTGTTGAGCGCACCAATAACAATTTGGCTCACGCCACTTTGAGTGAGCTTAATACCTGCCGAGTTCAAAAATAGTCCGTATCCAGCAAACAAAAAAAACATCCCGCCGAACAGTGCGAAAAAAGGTTTGAGTACATTGAAATTCATCGAGCGCTTTCTACAACAAGAGTGATTAAAATGCCTTAGCAAAGAATATGAACAAAAGGGGTTAGATTAAAAAGGGGTTACTAAAACAAATAATAAAAAACAATAAACTTCTTGAATGAATATAAAGGCTACCTGAAACCCTATTCAGGCAGCCTTTATTAACCCATTAATTTTAACGCTGAAAACGACCACGCTTAATACTCATGCCCGTTTGTTGTAATTGCGCAGCTAAGCTGTGATTACGCAGAGCATGTGTTAACGCCACTGCCAAGCCATCGGCAGCATCGGCCGTTGGTGTGCCCGATAGCGATAACATTTGCACCACCATATGCTGCACTTGTTCTTTTAATGCCTTACCCTGCCCAACGACGGCTTGCTTCACTTGCAACGCTGTGTATTCAAATACTGGCAGGTCGCGAATCACCAATGCCGCAATCGCCGCACCGCGTGCCTGCCCGAGCATCAAGGTAGCAGCAGGGTTCACGTTTACAAACACTTGCTCTACCGCAGACTGATGCGGCTGATAGGTGGTAATAACTTCATCGATATGGCGCACAATTACAGCGATACGTTCCGATAAAGGCGCGCCAGCTGGCGTTTTAATGCAACCAGACGCCACATAAAAATGCTCGCGTCCGCGCACATCAATCACCCCAAAGCCAGTAATACGGCTACCCGGGTCAATGCCGAGAATGCGAACAGTAGATGCTTGCATAACCTGCCTTATGGCGGAAAATAATTAAGATGGCGATTATAGCGCGATTCACGCCTGTTTACAGCTGCGTCGCCCATCAAAAAAGGCTACCTGAAAATCTTCAGGTAGCCTTTGTCTCTTTTTAGTCTTAATTAACCAAATTTAGTCTTATTGTGCCGCCAATTCGGTGCGCAATTTTTGAGTAACATTCATCATCACTTCTAACTGTTGGATGGTTTCTGGCCAGCCACGGGTTTTCAAACCGCAATCTGGGTTTACCCACAAACGCTCAACTGGCACAACATCCATTGCTTTACGCAGCAAATGCTCTACTTCTTCAGTCGTTGGCACGCGCGGGCTATGAATGTCATATACACCTGGGCCAATATCGTTTGGATATTTGAAATCACCAAAAGCCGTCAACAAGTCCATATCCGAACGTGAGGTTTCAATCGTAATCACGTCGGCATCCATTGAAGCAATGGCTGGCAAGATATCGTTAAACTCTGAATAACACATGTGGGTGTGAATTTGAGTGCTGTCTTCTGCATCAGTAGATGACAAACGGAATGATTCACACGCCCATTGTAGGTATTCGTCCCATTCAGCATGTTTGAGTGGCATGGCTTCGCGAATAGCTGGCTCATCAATTTGAATCACTTTGATGCCCGCTTTTTCTAAATCCAATACTTCGTCGTTTAATGCCAATGCAATTTGCTTACACACAACGCTTACAGGCACATCGTTACGAACAAAACTCCATTTCATCATCGTAACTGGGCCAGTGAGCATGCCTTTCATTGGGTGTTTGGTTAGGGTTTGTGCGTAAGCAGACCATTCAACCGTCATTGCGTTTGGACGAGAAACGTCACCAAAAATAATAGGTGGTTTTACACAGCGCGAACCATAGCTTTGTACCCAACCAAATTGGCTAAAGCAATAACCAGCCATTTGCTCACCAAAGTATTCCACCATATCGTTACGCTCAGCTTCACCATGCACTGGCACATCTATGCCTAATTTTTCTTGCACTTCTACGCAATAGGTAATTTCTTTTTTCATTGCGGTTTCGTAATCAGCAGCAGACAGATCGCCTTTTTTGAACGCAGCGCGTGCTTGACGAATTTCTGTAGTTTGCGGGAACGAACCAATAGTTGTGGTCGGTAAAATGGGCAGATTCATCCAAGCATGTTGTGTTTTGATGCGCGTAGCAAATGGTGATTTGCGTTGATCCGCACCGTCACGCAGGTTGGCAACACGGTTTTTAACAGCTTCATTGTGAATCAATTTATTGGTGGCGCGATCAGCAGCGGCAGCATCAGAAGCAGCAAGCGCTTCTTTTACGCTGTCTTTACCATGTTCCAAAGCTTGTTTTACCACGCCTAGCTCTACCAATTTTTGAGCAGCAAACGCCATCCAAGATTTGATTTCGCTGTTTAGTTTTTCTTCTACTGATAAGTCTTGCGGGCAGTGTAGCAAAGAGCAGCTCGGCGCAATCCATAAATTATTACCCAATTTAGCAGCAACTGGCGTTAAAGTATCAATCACTTGGCTCAAATCAGCACGCCATACGTTGCGACCATCAATCAAGCCTACAGACAATACTTTGTTTTCTGGCCAAGCATCGGCAAATACTGCCAATTGCTCAGGTGCACGCACGCAATCAATATGCACGCCGTGTACTGGCAAATTTTTCAATAAGTTTAAATGCTCAGCAACGCTGGCAAAGTAAGTGCCAATAATGATGCGCACGCCCGTGTTGCTCAACTCTTTATAAGTAGCATCAAAAGCATCTAACCATTCTTGGTCGGCATCAACGGCTAAGATTGGCTCGTCAATTTGAATCCAATCCACACCTTCGGCAGCCAATTCACGCAGCAACTGAACATAAGCTGGCAACAATTTTGGCAACAAGCTCAAGCGATTGAAGTTGTCTTCTTTTTCTTTACCACACCACAACAATGTTAGCGGGCCAACCAATGTCGGCTTAATGTCATGGCCCAAAGCTTTAGCTTCTTTAATTTGTGCCACTAAGTTTTTAGCATTGGCGGCAAATTCAGTATCAGCAGACCATTCAGGCACAATATAGTGATAGTTTGTGTCAAACCATTTGGTCATTTCCATGGCAAACTGAGTAGCGTTTCCGCGTGCCAACTGGAAGTATTCTGGCAAGCTCACGTTTGCCGCATCAAAACCAAAACGTTTTGGAATAGCACCCAAAGCCACTTGTGTATCCAGCACTTGGTCGTAGAATGAGAAATCGCCTACTGGCAATAAAT
This sequence comes from uncultured Neisseria sp., assembly GCA_964563885.1. Lineage (GTDB taxonomy): Bacteria > Pseudomonadota > Gammaproteobacteria > Burkholderiales > Neisseriaceae > CAZLYX01. The sequence continues at coordinate 27,281 of CAZLYX010000016.1, forward strand.
CAGCGCCAGCAGCTTTTTGGGCAGCCCAATTTAGTTTGCGAATATCAGCGGCAACTTGTTGTAGCTCAGCTTCGCTGCTGGTGCCTTTCCAAAATGATTCTACCGCGAATTTTAGTTCGCGCTTCGCGCCGATGCGCGGATAACCTGACAGGTGAAAAGTGTTCATTGGGGTCTCTTTCGTATTAAAACAGCTTGAAAATAAAATAACAGCACCATCTTGAATGCTTTTTGGATATGATGCAAACGATAAATTTGAACGTTTTGCATGAATAATATTAATATACCAAGGCAGTATTCTAGCACTTCTAATTAAGGCTACCTGAAAAAATAGTGATGTATAACCTTTAATAACCGGCTTCAACAATTGTTTATTAATGCCAGCAAAGCTTGATTCACAATCACTTGATTAGACTAAAAGCAATAGCCTGCATACAGTTGTAAAGCTTTCAGGTAGCCTTAGTTCATACAATCTGGTTTATTCGCTAAATTTTATGAATTATATTAATGTTATAATCTCCATCAATTAATTTAGATTTAATACATCATGGACTCCATTATCGAACTGCGCCATTTGCGCACCTTACTTGCTTTAAAAGAAACGGGCAGTGTATCGCTGGCAGCTAAGCGCGTGTTTTTAACACAGTCGGCGCTGTCTCACCAAATTCGAGCCTTAGAAACACATTTTGAAACGCCGTTATTTGAGCGCAAATCTAATCCATTGCGTTTTACGCCAGCGGGCGAACGGCTGTTGCAATTGGCGAGCGATTTATTGCCGCAAGTGGCTGCCGCCGAGCGCGATTTGGCGCAAATTATCGAAGGTGAAGCGGGCGAATTGAGGCTAGCAGTAGAATGCCACACTTGTTTTGATTGGCTAATGCCCGCCATGGGCGACTTTCGGCCGATGTGGCCACAAGTTGAGCTTGATATTGTGTCTGGTTTTCAGGCCGACCCAGTAGCGTTGCTGCTCACTCACCGTGCCGACTTGGCGATTGTGTCTGAAGCCATTCCGCAAGCGGGCATTATTTATCAGCCTTTATTTGCTTATGAAATGGTGGCAATTTGCGCCAAAGATCACGCTTTGGCCGAAAAAGACGTATGGCAAGCAGAAGACTTTATGGCCGACACGCTGATCACTTATCCAGTGCCTGATGATATGCTCGATTTAGTGCGCAAAATGTTAATACCTGCTGGCGTTAACCCGCCTCGCCGCCATAGTGAGCTGACCATTGCGATTATTCAATTGGTGGCCAGCCATCGAGGTATTGCAGCGCTGCCTTATTGGACGGTGATGCCTTATTTAGAAAAAGGTTATATTGCTGCGCGCCAAATTGGCCAACCTCCATTGCAAAGTGAGCTTTATGCAGCCATGCGTGCCGATGATGGCGATAAAACTTATCTGGATAACTTTTGCCAAATTGTACGCGAGCGCGGCTTTGCCGATTTGCCTGGTTTGAGCGTATTGGAAATGCGTTAAACACTCATACGGTCAATCTACACAATCATATAGTTACTCGGTATAAGTCTTAATTTCTTCAACTTGGTCTAGTATCACTGCATGAAAGTCTTCACGAGAAAAGTTAGGGTAGCGTTCACTAATAATAATGGCGCCGACTTTATTATTAGGGTTTTCCCAATAACCTGTCATATATCCCGCCCAGTGCAGAGCCATCGTACACACTTGCCTATCTTTATCTCCACCAAGCAATTTTTGGGCAATTTTATTGGCTTCAAAATACTGATTGAATTTAAGTTGCCAATCAAACTCCCCGATACACACGATATGGGTTCCAATTTTATTATCAAATTTCTGCATATTAAATGCCTTTAATATTTAATTTAACTTCAGTATTTTTAATAAACCCTAATAAGGTTTTTGTTTGTTCATTAATGTGCAACTAAAAGCAAGACTTTCCAAAAGTGCCAAACACAAAAAGGCTACCTGAAACGTTTTATAAGTAGTTTAAATGCGCTTATAGAAGCTTCCAGAATAAGGCCATACTCAGTGAATTTCTCTTGCTCTGCCGAATCGGCTATTTTACTACAGCCATTCAGTTTTTTAGCTAAAATATCACACCCTAGCAGCCTATTTTAAAATGACTTATGATGGGCTGACAATAAACTCTTTTGTATTAAATAAAGCCACCATGATTTTTATAGACGACACCCTTAGCCTCGATGATCAAGAGGTAGAAATTAGCGCGATACGCTCCCAAGGTGCAGGCGGGCAAAACGTTAACAAAGTATCGTCTGCCATTCATTTACGATTTGATATCAACGCCTCAAGCCTGAGCGACTTTCAAAAAGAACGTTTATTAGCCAGCAACGACACTCGCATTAATAAAGATGGCGTGCTGGTTATTAAAGCGCAGCAATTTCGCACCCAAGAAAAAAATAAGATAGATGCCTTCGAACGCTTACAGCAATTTATATTAGAAGGCACTTACGTTAGTAAAACCAGAAGAGCCACCAAGCCCAGCAAGAATGCTAGGCGCAAACGCACCGACCAAAAAACGCAGCGGGGCAAAACAAAATCATTACGAGGCAAGGTTGAATTTTAATTCGCCTATCACCTAATCTCTTCATTTTGCGCTCAAGCAATGGATACCTGCTATGTCATCAAAACTACTGATTTTGTTTGGAATAATTAATATTATTGTTGCGGTGTGGGGGCTAATAAGCGGTAAGATTATCGCTGGCAGCCGAGGCTTGAGCAGTAATTACTATTATAAAGATGAAAGCCCAAAACGCTTTTATAGCTTTGTGTTTATTTATCTTACTATTGGCGTTTTTATTCTCTATCAATCGTTGCATTAGGCTGTTAACTTAATTAACAAAAGCCGCCCAATGGTGAGTTTATCTGTTGAAATTAAAAAAGCCTATAGATAGGTCTAGGCAACATAATTTAAAAATAAAGTAGGTTTGCATGATTATTAAACTAGTTGATTTTGATGATGGAGTGATTTATCGCGGAAGTGTTTTTAGGGTTAGGGGAAAGTACCCGTATGAAGAATTTGTTGATTTTATGCTGGTTGAAACTTATAACATAGACAGACCTTATGGCCTTTTAGTTTCTTCAGGCTATAAGGCTGGTTTAACATTAGTACATTTACCAAAGCAATCTGCTTCCAATGAAGGCGGGGTTGATAAGCAATGGATTGTTGATAACTGGGCAGAATGGGTATATCCAGAGTGCGATATTCATGATGTATATTATATTGATGGCTATGAAGCAAAGTCACCAATATAGTCTTAACAAGTGGTTTTAAAAACTATATATTAGAGTAAAGAATAGTTCCGAGCAGAGTTTATAACTAGTGATTCTAAAGTCTATATAAATAGAACACGAATGGGTAGCCTTTATTTTTGCCTAATATACTGATTTTAAAGTGGCTTAATATTGGCGCGCGGTCACAAATCTGGCCAGCCCGCTTAAGTGAGCGGCACGCGCACCAAATGGTTGCAATAATGCTATCGCATCGGCAGCCAATTGTTCTGCATATTCACGCGCTGGCGCTAAGCCCATTAATTTTACATAGGTTGGCTTGTCGGCTTCTTCATCTTTGCCAGCGGTTTTGCCCAGCGTGGCGGTATCTTGTTCACAATCGAGCACATCATCAATCACTTGAAACGCCAAGCCAAGCTTGAGGGCGTATTGGTCTAAACGCTCCAGCGCGTCATCATCTAAATCTGCACAGCTCAATGCGCCCAAGGCTACGGCGGCTCGAATAAGCGCGCCTGTTTTCAAGCCATGCATATGTTCCAGCTCAGCTTGGCTCATGGCCGCGCCAACATTGGCTAAATCAATGGCTTGTCCACCCGCCATACCAAGGCTACCTGAAGCTTTAGCTAATGTTGCCAACATGCGTAATTGGCGCAAAGGAGCAAGCTCAGTGGAGCGGCTTAATGTGTCAAACGCCAAGGTTTGCAGAGCATCGCCCACCAATAATGCAGTGGCTTCGTTATATTGCACATGGCATGTTGGCTTGCCGCGGCGCAGGCTGTCATTGTCCATAGATGGCATATCATCGTGTACCAATGAATAAACATGAATCAGCTCAACCGCCGCCATCGCATGTTCAACCGCAAGCACATTGGCTGTGCCTAATTCGGCAGTGGCCAACACCAGCAATGGGCGCAATCGTTTGCCACCGCCAAGGGTTACATAGCGCATGGCTTCATGTAGCGTGCTGGGCACCGCTGTTGTCGCTGGCAATACTCGTTCTAGCGCCAGCTCAGTTTGTGCTTGCGCCTTGTGTTGCCATGTTTTTAGCTCATTCGCTTGCATCAAGCTTTAGCTCCTTTAATTGATCGGCATCTAAAACCTGTAATTTTTGCTCAACTTCGGCTAATTTAGTTTGGCAATAAGCTACCAACTCATTGCCCTCTTGATACGCAGCCAAAGCTTCTTCTAGCGGCATTTCGCTACTTTGCATGGCTTGAGTGAGAACTTCGAGGCGGCTAAGCGCTTCTTCAAACGATTTTGGGGCGGCAGATTTTTTCATGGCACAGCTAACAGGCAATTTAAAAGCGATATTGTAACATTATTTATGCAGCGCCTGCGCTAGCAGCCAACCAAACCAACTGCCGCTTATCAATACCAAACATATCAAAGGCTACCTGAACTATATTTTCAGGTAGCCTTATCAATACGCAGCGATTGTCGAAAAAAAATGCCTGTTGGCGTACAATGAAATCTTTGCAATCCACCGAGAGAAAAATCATGACCAT
>CAZLYX010000016.1:32108-37290 GCA_964563885.1 uncultured Neisseria sp.
TGCTGTGGACCAACGCCGAACACATCAAAATCACCCCAAATGACAAGCTGGCCGAGCTGATTATACCGCGCTTAGCCGTGCGCGATGTACATGACCCAGTACAACCGCCATTGCCCGAAGTATTGGCTTTGGTGAAAGACCGTGCCCAAGATTTAAATCAATTAGCAGACGAATGTTTGTACTTTTATCATAAAGGCATTCCCGACGAAGCCGATATGGCCAAACATTGGGACGACGATTCAGCCGCGCGTATGCTGCGTTTTGCCAATCAACTCGAAAGCTTAACCGACTGGACACCCGAAGCCATTCACGAGCTATTCAAACCTTTCTGCGATGCTGAAGGTATTAAAATGGGCAAGCTCGGCATGCCGTTGCGTTTAGCTGTGTGCGGCACGGCCAAAACCCCATCTGTAGATGCAGTATTGGCATTGATTGGTAAAGAAGAAGTGCTCAGCCGCATCCGCGCTTAATCATAATGCGAATGAATGTGAATGATGTGTAACTAAACAGCACCAACAAAGGCTACCTGAAAGAAATGAAAACGTTCAGGTAGCCTTTATATTATATGAACCTTTATCTGAGCCGAATGATAAAGGCATAGTAAAATGTTACCATTCAGCACTTTTAAGCACCATCGCGAACAATGTCCATTTAATATTTAATATTTACTAATAATCAAGATTCAGCAGATCCATCAAAAATAACGAGAGCTGATAATAAAAGCAATAGAACAGTAATATAACTTAAATAAACACCAACATAACTTACACTAAGCACGGTAACAACCCATGCAATAAGTGTAATAGTAAAAACCATTGCAGCGGTACATTTTTGCTTATTCAAGCTACCAAAGCCAAAAAGAGCAGAAAGTGCTAAAGCTGGTATGGCAAAATAAGTGTAGCAAACACTTACATATGAAAGTGTTTTAAGTACTAACGCATATCCTACTAAAACAATAGCTTAAGCTTATGTTTAATCATTCATTCCTAAGCTCTAATCAGATATTTTTTTTAAACCTGCCTTTCGAGTGCAGGCTGTATTTATTGTCATTTATCTATTCTATTTGACACTTTAGCTAGATAGGTTAATTTAATTGCTATTGTTAACTGCCGAGCGGCTTCACGACGATTACCGTTATCAGCAGCTATTTTCTTGATGCCCTCTGCTTTAAATTCTGCACTGCAACTCAGCATCTTCTTGGCCATGGTAAAATCTTTATCGAGTTGTTAATTTAGCAAATTTATCCCTACAGCTTCTTTAGCATGGCTCATTAAATCTGAAGAATGGCCAAATCTCTTAATGAGTATTTTAGAAATTTAACATCAAATTAACTAAAATTTTATTTCAAAACCAACCACCAACAATAAATAAAACACTATTCCGCCAAACCTACCTCTTCTTTACCTTTAAAACCGAATCAGAAAGGATAACCATGTCCACGCCCCGTTTACCCGTGCCCCCGCTAACTGAAACCACGGAACGCTACCTGAAATGGGTTAGTCCGTTGCTAGACGAAACCCAATTTGCCCACACACAAGAGCTGGTAACACAGTTTAATCAACAAGATGGGGTATCTTTGCAAGCCGATTTAGAGCAATTTGCGGCCAAACACAACGATTCAAGCTGGCTGATTGATGCATGGTTAGAAAGTTATTTGGCTTGTCGCGGCCCACTGCCATTGGTTAGCAATGTTGGTTTTACCATCGAACACCAGCAAAAAGTTGATGGCTACGCAGGTATAGCACGCTGGCTTGCCGCCGCTACAGCTGTGCATGTTGATTATTTAGATAATGGTATTGCCGCAGCCGTTACGCCTCAAGGCAACCCCGTGTGCATGCGCCAATGGCAAATATTACAAGGCGGCATACGCGAGGCCGCAGCCGAATGTGACCGCTATGAGTTTGCCGACGCCAATGCTGCTAACCGCCACATCGGCATTTGGCACAACGGCTATTATTACCGCCTGCCAGCCACCAACGCTGCTGGCCAAGCCTATGATGCCGAAGCCTTTCAGGTAGCCTTAGAGCAAATAGGCGCTCATACCGCGGTCAACCCTTATCCTGTTGCCACGCCCGCTTTTCTGGGCAGCGAACAATGGGCAGACATCAGCCAACAATTAGCCCAAACACTCGCCAACGCTGAGCTGTTAACGCACATGAGCGCAGATTTATTTCATCTGAGCCTGCACAGCCGCAGCGGTATGAGCGCCGATGATGATTTGCGCGATGGCACATTTAACAGCGAAAGCGAATTTTGGCCATACAAGCCCATCACTTATCGCTTTAATCTTGCCACCAACTACTTGATTTTACATTGCGAACACACTTGGCCAGACGGCGGCATGATCAAAGGCTTGGTCAACCTTATTCAACAACAACTAGATGCGCCTACCCACACCGCCACCGAAATTTTGCCAATTGATCGTTATGAATGGGCGGTTAATTCAGCGCTCCAGCAAAATTGGCCGCGCTGGCAGCAGCAATACGCCGAGCAAGCCGACATCATGCGTGTTCGCTCAACAGAAACAGCGTTGGCACACGCCATACCTAAAGGATTCAGCCAAGATGCGCTGATTCAATTTGCGCTCCAATACGCGCAATTGCATACTTATGGCAGCATTCGCAACACTTATGAAGCGGTAGATGTGAGCCATTTTCAAAGCGGGCGCACCGAATGTATTCGCCCTGTGTCCAGCGAATCAGTTGCTCTAATTAACGCACTGGCAAGCAACCATGCCAACTCAAGCCAGCTACAAGCCGCGCTCGCTGAGCACAAAAATCGCGTTAAAGCCTGCAAAACAGGGCATGGTGTTAACCGTCATTTATTGGGCTTAAAGCTAATGGCAGATCGCGCCGAGCAGTCGCCCGAGTTATTTGCCGACCCTGCTTATGCCATCATCACCACCGATTTTTTATCCACTTCAACTTTAGGCGACGGCGCTGCTATTCGCAATTTCGCCTTTGCGCCCACCAGCGCAAATGGCTTAGGGGTTAACTACACCATCTTGCCACAAAGCTGGTTGCTCACGCTTAGCTACACCGCGCTGCAACACGCCGATGCACAACGCTTTCAGGTAGCCTTTGCAGAAGCAGCGGGCAAACTATTAGATTTAAGCTTGCAAGCCACAGCTTAAAAACAGCAATTATTTTCAGGTAGCTTTTTGCATATTTATCAACAAAGGCTACCTGAATTACCTTCAAACACATCAATCTGTTTTAGCCAGTATAAATCATCTCATTGCCTTATTTTTAGGCAAACAATTCAATCATCAAATACGTTTTGAATAAGTTTTAGTTGCCAAGAGAAGTAGAAATTTCTATCGCCCCGATTAATAACTTATGCACAGGACAAGCCTCTGCTACTTTTAACAAGCGCTCTTTTTGAGCATCATCCAACTCGCCAGTCAGCCTAATTACTCTGTTAATATGGTTTTTACCAGATTGAGCCGCTTCCAAAGCAAATTCCAGCTCAATGTTTACTTCTTTAAGTTGCCAGCCTTTTCGTTCAGCATACATCTGCAAAGTAATCACAGTGCAAGCGCCTAGCGCTGATAACAATAGCTCCATTGGATTAGGAGCCGTGTTGCCACCGCCCACTTTTTTAGGCTCATCTGCTTGCCAATGGTGACCAGAGGCATTGCTTAAATTAGCTATGTATTTTATCTGCGTACTTTGAGCAATCACTTGGTGAGTCATATCTATCTTTCAAAAAATTAAATTAAGCATTTGCTACCAACAGCTGAGGCTGAAAAAACTTAATACAAGTGTTAATCGGATTCAGCATTCAATATCAATTACAAAGCTTTCGTTGCCCCTAAACTTTAGCCACATAAACTTAACTGAACTCATCTAGAGCCGCCCACCACAAACACAATCATAACGATAGCCACCTTAATGATGTAAACAAAATTAAGGCTACCTGAAAACCTTTCAGGTAGCCTTAACTCAAATTTTAAAAATAGTATAAACCCAATATCCAAATGACCAAATCATAAAATTTCAACTCAATTCAACACCAAATATTATCACCGTTATTTGCCCCACCTCAAACCACGCCCACGCATTCTGCACGCAAGGTGTACAATAGCCGCTGTTTTCACCCAACTATTTTTTTCTTATGAACCGCACATTGGCCGCTAGCCAAGCTCGCCGTTTGCGGCAACATCTGCAACGAGGCGGCTTAATCGCCTATCCTACCGAATCATGTTACGGCTTAGGCTGCTTGCCCAAACACGCCCAAGCCCTAAAGAAACTTGTCCGCCTTAAAAAACGCCCCCAACACAAAGGCATGATTGTGATTGGCGACAACCTGTCGCGCTTACAGCCCTTATTGCAACCTTTAGCCTCAGCCGATCAGCAAAACATTACCCAATTATGGCCAGCACCCACAACCTTGCTGCTGCCAGCCTCACATAAAGTATTACCTTTATTGCGCGGTAAAGCCCGCCACCAACTTGCCGTGCGCGTACCCGATCACCTTGGCGCGCGTAAGCTGTGCCATATTGCGAACACACCACTGGTATCTACCTCATGCAACCGCGCCGGCAAACGCGCGTGCACGAGCGAGCGAGAAGCCCGCCGCCAATTTGGTCGTGATGTCATGATTATAGGTGGCCGCATCGGCACCCGCCGCCAACCCAGCATAATCATTGATTGGAACAGCGGCCAACGCTTACGCTAAACCTTGCTGAGGCTACCTGAAAGCTTTTTGTTAATAATCTATAAACGCTTTATCTGGCTTACATAAAACATACAAAAGGCTACCTGAAAACATTTCAGGTAGCCTTTTGTATCGAACCAACTGTTTGGCATTTTCGCTGATACATGAATTACCAATATTAGAGCTAATCATCATTTCTAGAGAATTTTGTTTAAGTTAAAACCTCAGCTATTCGCTTGAGCAAAAACTCTACTCTACTGGCATCGTCGCCTTTGCCCTTATAGCCGTAAGCATTATCTACTGCCTTATCGAGCGCGTTATGGGCTTTGGTTAGCTCAGGATAGGGATCAATCATGTAAGTGTTATAGAGCTTAGCGAGCGTTGGAGCATCTTCGCTACCATCTTGGTAGTGCTTACGAGCATCTAAAACGGCTTGAGCAGCTGATCCAATCGTCTCTTTAGTTTTTATCGTCTTATTATCTTCATCTTTTGCATCAAAAGGATATGGGAAATTATTATAAAC
>CAZLYX010000017.1:0-35281 GCA_964563885.1 uncultured Neisseria sp.
GTTTGACCAATATCTAAATCGTTGAGTGCTGCTTCATGCGCAGGTGAGTGGCGATGACGTTTAATCCAGCCTTTTACCCACCAAATGCCAACAGCCGACAAAACAGCAGCAACGATGATGCTGATGCTGAGGTCATCAAATAAATAGGCAGCAAAACCAGCGCCAAATAGAGCGGCACTGACCACCATCAGGTAAATTGTGCCGATAAATAATTCCATGATCAGAATCAGAGCTGCGGCAATAAACCATGACACCATGACTCTACTCCTTTGCTTTCAGGTAGATTTAAATATGGCTCCGTAAACAAGATGTATGTGCTTGTATCTCAAAAAAATCGAAGTCAGGCCATATGATTAAAATATTATTGTGCTTGTTCAGACTTTAACACACGTTGGCGGCGGGTTTCGCTTAATAATATTCCAGCGCTAACGGATACATTCATACTTTCTACGGTGCCAAACATTGGTATAGACACTAAAGTGTCGCAATGCTCGCGAGTAAGCCGTCGCATGCCTTCGCCTTCGTTGCCCATTACCCACGCCACACTTTCTGGTAATTCACTATGGTATAAATCAGTGCTGGCGTCCATATCTGCGCCCACAACCCAGATGCCATATTCTTTTAGCTCGCGCAATGTGCGGGCAAGGTTGGTAACGGTAATATAAGGAATGGTTTCCGCTGCGCCGCAAGCGACTTTGCTAACGGTGGCATTTAAGCCAGCACTATTGTCTTTTGGTGCGATCACGGCGTGTACGCCCATTGCATCGGCTGCACGCAGACAGGCGCCGAGATTATGTGGGTCTGTAATGCCATCAAGCACCAGCAAAAATGCTGGTTCACGCAGGTTTTCTAATACATCTTCTAAGTGAACATGATTTTTAGAAGCATCAATAAAACCAACTACACCCTGATGACGTGCACCTTTGCTAATGGTGTTCAGGCGTTCAAGTGGGGCGAAATGTACGCGAACACTTTCAACAGATGCTTTTTCTAACACTTCGCGGGTGCGAGCATCGTTTTTGCCTTCTTGGATGTACAGCTCAGTGATGCTTTTGGCGTTTTGCCACAAGCGAGCATTGATGGCGTGAAAGCCGTAGATGAGTCGTTGGTTTGCCATATGGAGTTCCTATTGAATGCTGCATTATAACGTGGTTTGTGTGCAAATTGTGATGCAGCTACTTGTTTAAGACAACAATGCTGTTATGGCTTTCAGGTAGCCTTTATATAGATAATTCACTAGCTTTAGTGGTTTTTGGATTAAATATATATAAAGGCCACCTGAAACTATTGGCTAGAGTGAGTATTGTTGGTTATTATTTGGTTTATATTTACTCGTTGGAATTGTTTTGATTAGGTTGGATTGGGTGGCCGCATGGGTGTGCGGTGTGGTTTTATCGTTTGCTTTGCCTGTTGCACCACCACTTTATGTGTGGTGCGTTTTGGCTGTGGCTATGTTTCCATTGCTGTGGCGACGTTATCGTGCCGCGTGTTGGGCTTATGCTTTTTATATAGGCATGGCTTACGCAGTGTGTTTCACCCAGCTGCAACTAAAGCAGCAATGGCCACTTACGCAAACAGAGCCAGTGTTGATACAAATACGGGTAGCAGATTTACCACAAACCGATGAGCGGCGGGTGCGTTTTGAAGCCGAAGTACAAGATGATAATGGGCGCAGTTTGCGAGTATTGCTTTCAGATTATGCGTTACGCGAATGGCCTGTGGGTAGTGTTTGGCATGTGCAAGCAAAGCTACGCACGCCGATAGGTGAAGTAAATTTAAGTGGTTTTAACCGTGAAGCTTGGGCGCTTAATAATGGTTTGGCTGGCTTAGGCACGATTGGTAAGTTTCGAGAGCAAATTCTACCAGCACAGCGATATGGCTTGTTGTCCACTCGCAATCTGATTAGCCGTCATTGGCAGCGGGTTGAGCAATATAAAGATGGTGCGGCGTTAATGAGGGCGTTAAGCGTGGGTGAGCAATCAGCTTTATCTAGTGAGGCTTGGCAGGCATTTCGGCCGTTGGGCTTAAATCATTTAGTCAGCATTTCTGGTTTGCATGTGAGCATGGTGGCGCTATGGGCGGCTTGGTTAATGAAGCGAGCCATGAAGTGGTGGCCACGCATGCCAGCACGTCCACGGATATGGATTTTGCTGACAGGTTTGGCAGCAGCATTATTTTACGCACTGCTGGCAGGGTTTTCAGTGCCAACGCAGCGCTCAGTGTTGATGTTATTTGTATTAGCATGGGTGTGGTTGGGTAGGCGTTCAAGCTCAGCTTGGTATGCGTGGTGGTTGTCTTTAGCGGCAGTGTTGTTGTTTGCGCCAAGTGCGGTATTAGGGGCGGGATTGTGGCTGTCATTTGGTTTGGTGGCTGCGTTGATTTGGGTGTCGGCTCTGCGCGTGGGCGAGCATGGACGGGCAGTAGCACCATGGCGATTGGCTTTGAGGGCGCAAGTAGCGATAAGCATTTGGTCGTTGGTGCTGTTGGGAACTTGGTTTGGCTCGTTGCCTTTATTAAGCCCGTTGGTAAACGTGGTGGCGATTCCCTGGTTTTCTTGGGTGTTAACGCCATTGGCGTTGGCAGCGTCTGCGATTCCTTGGTTGCCACTACAAACCATGGCGGCGGCTTTGGCAGATTACACGATTAAGATTTTGATTTGGCTGGCAAATTATGCACCTGAATTTGGGGTGTCTGCTGCGCCGTGGCCATTATTGATTTTAGCGGTGTTCGCTTCGATGGTGTTGGTGTGGCCAAAAGGTTCGGGTTTGAAGCCGTGGGCGCTGTTGATGCTGATGGCTTTTTTGCTATATCGACCTGCGTCTCCTTTGCCAAATCGGGCGAGAGTAACCGTGTGGGATGTGGGACAGGGTTCCGCTATGTTGGTGCAAACTTCAAAGCATAATTTGCTGTTTGATACTGGCCATTTGGCAACAGCATATATGACTTTACTGCCCAATTTACATGCTGTTGGTGTGAATCGTTTAGATGCGTTGGTGTTGTCGCATCATGATAATGACCATGATGGTGGCTTTGTGCCAGTGGCAGCAACGATGAAGCCCAAAGTAATATTGGCGGGGCAGCCTGAGGTTTATCCGAATGCACAAAAATGTGTTGAGCAAGCTTGGATGTGGGATGGCGTGTTATTTGAATGGTTAACAGCTGATGCTTTAAAACTTGATGATGATAACGAACAGAGCTGTGTGCTGCGCGTGTTGGCAGGCGGACAATCAATATTGGTAACAGGTGATTTAGGTCAAAAAGGTGAGAAGGCTTTGTTGGCGCGTTATGGCAATGCTTTGATGAGCCAAGTATTGATTTTAGGGCATCATGGCAGTACATCTTCTTCAAGTGGTGGTTTCTTAAATACAGTAGCGCCAGATTATGCTGTGGCTTCTAGCGGCTATGCCAACCAGTATGGGCATCCAACTGCTGCGGTACAAAGCCGAGTGCGTGCTCACGAAATAAAATTATTGCGCACAGATTACTCAGGTGGGATGGTTTTTGAATTGGGCGGAAACGATAAGATATTTGCAGGCTACCTGAATAAGACAAAACCTTATTGGCAGCGTAAACCATTTGCTGAAAATAAATGAGATTAAAGGCTACCTGAAAACAATGTGTTACTTTGCTTTCAGGTAGCCTTTTTTATAATTACAAGCCATTAGATAAACACTGCTGCAAGCGTATAAACCAACTGTTCGTTTTTAACGCGCAATAAAAAATCAATATTCGGGTGTTGGCCTGATTGTGCTTGGGCATCAGCAACATGTTCAGCAAACCAAATCAAGCCTTGTTCAGCTGTGGCTTGGTTTAAAATATGATCGAATTGCAATGCTAACGCAGCATAGATTTTGAGCGAACCCAGTTTGCCTGTGACAGCAGCGATATAGTGGACAATATTGCCGTTGGCATCGAGCACATTTATGCCGTTTAAATGATCAATTGCTGGCAACATAGCAAGGTTGTTTTGAAAACTCATTTATGTTTAACCATGAGGAGTGCCGAAAATTTTGTCACCCGCATCGCCTAAACCGGGAATAATATAGCCGTTTTCGTCTAAATGGCTATCGAGCGAAGCGGTGTAAATGGTTACATCTGGATGAGCATCGTTTACCGCTTTAACGCCTTCTGGTGCAGCCACCAAGACTAAAGCTTTGATGTTGTGGCAGCCTTTGCTTTTCAATAAATCAATCGTAGCATTCATAGAGCCGCCAGTGGCCAACATGGGATCTATAATCAGAGCAGGGCGCTCACTCATTGAATCCACCAGTTTTTCAAAGTAAGAAACAGGTTGCAAGGTTTCTTCATTGCGCTGCAAGCCAACCACACTGATTTTAGCAGTTGGAATTAAATCTAAAACCCCGTCGAGCATACCCAAGCCAGCGCGTAAAATTGGTACCACTGTGAGTGTTTTACCTTTAATGCGGTCGCCTTTCATAGTGCCACACCAACCTTCAAAACCATACTCCTCAACCTCAAAATTCCAGCATGCTTCATAAGCCATTAAGCGTGATAGCTCCTTAGTAAGCGTGCGAAATTTACTGGTACTGCAATCGTGATGACGCATCAAACTCAATTTGTGTTTTACCAAGGGGTGGTCAATAACATGGATATTCATGGGGTTCCCAATAATAGGTGTTGTGGCAAAATTTGGCACATTATAAAGGATTTATCAATATGAAGGAATTTGGTGTTTGCTTGTGGGTCTTCCAATTAATATGATTTAGTAATCGTTTACGAGAAACAAGCAGCAAAAACATTAACTCATTGTTGTCTTAGCCTTGCAAATATTATTTATTAAAGGTTTTATCCGCTTTGGCAAACATATAAATGTTTTCTCGACCCAGAAAGAAGCCTGTATAATGTGCTGAAATATCAATCTGTATGATGCGCCATTGGCGATTACCCTCTATCACCTCGTCATCCAAGCCGCCTCAATTAAAGCTAAGCTGGGTACTAAAAAGGAAAAACATGTTAAAAAAAACCGCTTTGGCTGTGCTGTGTGCGGCAGTTTTATTGGGCGCTTGCTCAAAAAATGACAATAAATCTACTGATGGCAAAGCAATTAGTGAACAAACCATTATTGTTGCTACGGACGCCTCTTATGCACCGTTTGAATACATGGAAAACGATAAAGTAGTTGGTTTTTCGCATGATGTTTTGGCGGCAGCGGGTGCTAAAGAAGGTCTTAAATTTGATTTTGTGAATACACCGTTTGAAGGTATTTTCGCCAATGTTGATAAAGGCGATAGCGATGTGGCGCTGGCTAGCATTACCATTACCGAAGAGCGCAGAAAACAAGTGGATTTTTCTGAGCCTTATTTTGAAGCAACTCAAATGATTGTTACTGCTGACAAAGGCAGTGGTGTAAAAAGCTTTGCCGATTTGAAAAATCGCGTAGTTTCCGTACAAAATGGTACAACTGGCGATTTGGCTATCCAAGATTTACAAGGTAAAGACAGCACCAAAATTAAGCGTTTCGAAACCATGCCGCTGGCTTTTAAAGAGCTGCAAAGTGGTGGTGTAGATGCGAGTGTAGGCGATAATGGTGTGATACAAAACTTTGTTACCAATAACCCTGATATCAAATTTAATACTTTTGTTGACCCAACGTTTGAAAAAGAATTTTACGGTTTTGTGGTTAAAAAAGATCGTAAAGATGAATTGCTTCCTACTCTTAATAAAGGCTTAGCTGCTATTAAAGCAGATGGCACGTACGATAAAATTTACACACAATGGTTTAAACCCAATGAAGCTGGCGCGACAGTTGCTGCTTCCGCTGCTAAATAAAATAAATGCGGTGTACTGATTTAATATATAAAGCTACCTGAAAAGGTAGCTTTTCTTTTCAAGTAGCCTGTCGCTCAAAGTTTCAAAAGCTGATTGAACAAGTGGAATCAGGTACAATGTGTTTAATAATATTTAAATGCCCTGTAGTTTTGAGATACAGCACATTTGCTTCCCCTAAATACTCCCTATAACGGTTATCCCCCCATGATGAACAAAGAACAATTCGCCGACAATCACTTTATTCGAACCATCATTGAAGAAGACCTTCAAAGCGGTAAATACAGCGCTATTCAAACCCGTTTTCCGCCCGAGCCAAACGGCTATTTGCATATTGGTCATGCCAAGGCGATATGTTTAAATTTTGGCCTTGCTTATATTTATAACGGCTTGTGTAACTTACGTTTTGATGATACCAATCCAGAAAAAGAATCTGAAGAATATGTGCGCTCAATTAAAGAAGACGTGCAGTGGCTTGGCTTCGAGTGGGCGGGTGAAGCACGTTTTGCGTCTAATTACTTCGACCAATTATTTGATTATGCAGTTGAGCTGATTCAAGCGGGCAAAGCTTTTGTGTGCGAGCTTAATGCTGAAGAAATGCGTGAATATCGCGGTACGCTCACTGAACCAGGCAAAAACAGCCCGTACCACAACCGCAGCATAGAAGAAAACCTTGATTTATTTATGCGCATGAAAGAGGGTGAGTTCCCCGATGCCAGCAAAACCCTGCGCTTAAAAATTGATATGTCTTCTGGTAACGTTAACATGCGCGACCCAGTAATTTACCGTATCCGTCGCGTGCATCATCACAATACTGGTGACAAATGGTGTATCTACCCAATGTATGATTATACTCATGCCATTTCTGATGCCATTGAACACATCACTCATTCTTTATGTACACTTGAATTTGAAAGCCATCGCCCTTTGTACGATTGGGTCTTGGATAACATTTCGATTGATAATCATCCACGTCAATATGAGTTTTCACGCTTGGAACTACTGTATTCAATTACCTCAAAGCGCAAACTAAATTCATTAGTAACAGAAGGTCATGTAAGTGGCTGGGATGACCCGCGCATGCCCACTATTTCAGGTATGCGCCGCCGTGGTTATACGCCTGAAGGTTTGCGCCTATTCTCTAAACGTGTTGGCATCTCTAAAAGTGAAAACATAGTCGACATTAGCGTGCTAGAAGGCGCTATTCGCGAAGAGTTAGAAGAAAATGCGCCGCGGATGATAGCGGTGTTAAACCCGCTTAAAGTAGAGCTAACTAACTTTGATGAAGTATTAACTCTAAGTCGAAGCGCACCTTATCATCCTCACCATCCCGAATTCGGTGAGCGTGAAGTGCCGATTGCTAAAACGATTTATATTGAAGCAGACGATTTCTCGATTGATCCACCAGCAGGTTGGCAGCGTCTAACTTTAGGCGGCGAAGTGCGCTTGCGTTATAACTATGTAATTAAGTGCGAAGAAGTGGTGAAAAACAGCAGTGGCAACGTGGTGGGATTGAAATGCAGCATTGATCACGAAACACTGGGTAAAAAGCCAGAAGGCCGTAAAGTAAAAGGTGTGATTCACTGGATTTCAGCAGAACATTCTGTGCTCGCTACTGTGCGTCAGTATGATCGTTTGTTTACCGAAGCGCGTCCTGATGTGGTGCGCGGTGAAAATGGCGAATATGTGCCATTTACTGATTTTTTAAATCCTGATTCTATGACTGAGATTGATGCCTATGTTGAGCCGATTGCCAATACGCTGGCTCCAGAGAGCCGTTATCAGTTTGAACGTTTAGGTTATTTTGTGACTGATCGCTATGACCACACTTTAGAAAAGCCTATTTTTAACCGCACAGTAACACTAAAAGATTCTTGGCAGCATAAGCAGAAGTAAGCAATTTTAAGTTTTCAAAGCCATTGGCGTTTATGATTCATGCCGGTGGCTTTAAGAAAGCTTATTTAGATTTAAGATGTCATCAGTATTGTTTGGATTAATATTATATTGATACTGAAAAGTTTAAAAATATGATTTAGCTGCCGCTTGTCGCTAATAGCATAACCTGAACGGTAAGCCTTGACAGACACAGCTTTGGAAACTTACAATCTCAATTCAGTAAATCGTTTCTCAGCCGTCTCTGGCTATTGGTTTTCGATCCCTCTTTTCCAATAAACGGCTTTAAATCATTAAAGTCGTTATCTCTGATTGAAATATTCAAACTATGCACGTTTCCGAACTACAAACACAACACATTTCCAAATTATTAGAGCTGGCTGAGCAGCATGGTATTGAAAATGCCAACCGTCTTCGTAAGCAAGATCTTGTATTTGCCATTGTCCGCCAATTGATGAAGCAGGGTGAAGCTTTTGCCTGCTCAGGCACTTTGGAAATTTTACCTGACGGATTTGGCTTTCTACGCAGCTTAGACACTTCTTATTTGGCAGGCCCTGACGATATTTATGTTTCGCCAAGCCAGATTCGCCGCTTTAATCTACACACTGGTGACACCATTGAGGGCAGTGTGCGAGTGCCTAAAGATAATGAGCGTTATTTTGCCCTAGTGCGTTTGGATACTATTAACAGCGATAACCCGGAAGTCTGCAAACACAAAATTTTGTTTGAAAACTTAACGCCGCTTTTCCCAACCAAACAATTTAAACTTGAGCGTGAGATTAAGGCTGAAGAAAATCTTACCAGCCGTGCCATCGATTTGGTTTCTCCAGTGGGACGTGGTCAGCGCGGCTTATTAGTTGCTCCACCAAAAACGGGTAAAACCGTTATGCTGCAAAATATCGCTCATGCTATTACGTCTAATTATCCAGAAGTGGTGTTAATTGTGTTGTTGATTGATGAGCGGCCGGAAGAAGTGACTGAAATGAGCCGTAGCGTGCGCGGTGAAGTGGTGTCTTCTACTTTTGATGAGCCGGCAGCTCGTCACGTTCAAGTGGCTGAAATGGTTTTGGAAAAAGCCAAGCGCATGGTTGAACATAAAAAAGATGTGGTGATTTTGCTAGATTCAATTACTCGTTTGGCGCGCGCATACAATACCGTGGTACCGGCTTCCGGTAAAATTCTTACTGGTGGTGTAGATGCCAATGCTTTACATCGTCCCAAACGCTTTTTTGGTGCGGCGCGTAATGTGGAAGAAGGCGGCTCGCTTACCATTATCGCCACTGCATTAGTGGAAACGGGTAGCCGTATGGACGATGTGATTTACGAAGAATTTAAAGGCACTGGTAATATGGAGTTACATTTAGACCGCCGCTTGGCTGAAAAACGCCTGTTCCCAGCCATTAACATTAATAAATCGGGTACTCGTCGAGAAGAGTTGCTGGTGCCAAATGATCAGTTACAGAAAATGTGGCTACTCAGAAAATTCTTACATCCTATGGATGATATGGAAGCAACTGAATTTTTGGTTAGCAAGTTGCGCGATTCCAAAACCAACAATGATTTCTTTGAATTAATGCGTGGTAAATAATCTGCCCAAAAGGCTACCTGAAAGGTTTCAGGTAGCCTTTATTTTAATAACGATTGTTTAAAGGCAATAAATATGACTCGTTCGATGGCTTGGAAAAACTTACTTAGCACTCAACGGTTTAGCATAAAAGAAGGTGAAATCGTACCTACCATCACACCCTCAACACAAGAGGGTGCAGATGGATTGCGTACAGATTTTCATATTGATTATGACCGAGTAGTATTTTCTGGCTCATTCCGCCGGTTGGGTCGAAAAACTCAAGTCCATCCATTTGCGGAGCACGATCATACTCACAACCGTCTTACCCATAGCGTTGAAGTGGCAAGTGTAGGGCGAAGCTTGGGTAATCGCGTTGGTGTGATGATGCAAAGTGGTGAGTTTTTGCCAATGGGCATCACGCCAAGTGATATTGGCGCTGTGGTTCAGGTAGCCTGTTTGGCGCATGATTTAGGTAATCCACCATTCGGCCACACTGGCGAAGATGCTTTGCGTGATTGGTTTCGCAATCCTGAACATGCAGTATATTTGGCTAATTTGAGTGTAGCTGAACGTTGTGATGTTCAGACCTACGAGGGCAATGCCCATGGTTTGCGTATTCTCGCTAGCTTGGAGATGTACCACAACCGTGGCGGTATGCGCTTAACTGCTGCCAGCATTGGCACGTTGTTAAAATATCCATGGACTACCTTGGCGCCAAGAGGGCGAGTTAAGTTTAATATTTATCAAACTGAGCTGCCCTTTATTAGGCGAATAGCGCAAGAATTGGGCTTGATTGAATTGGCTCAAGACCAATGGGCACGTCATCCCTTGTCATATCTGATGGAAGCTGCCGATGACATTTGTTATGCTTTGCTCGACTTGGAAGATGCGGTCGAGCTTGATTTATTAACCGATACCGAAGTGGAAAGTGTTCTGTCGGGCTTAACCTTTACTGAAAACACTTGGCATGCTAAATCAAGTAAACAACGTTGCGCTATGCTGCGTGGTATTGCCATTGGTCGAGCGATAGATGATGTGGCGCAAACCTTCATGACACATCAGCAGGAGTTGTTGCTAGGAGAATTTCAAGGTAGAGATTTGTTGGCATTGTGCAGTCCTGCTGTACAAGATACCTTGGAAAAGGCAAAAGAATTAGCGCGCACACGCATCTTTCGCCATAAGAGTAAATTAATGATGGGCATTGCTGCGTTTCCATGTTTGGGTTCGATTTTAGATTTGTTGGTGCCTGCGGCCTATCATTTGCTTGTTACAGGTGAAGTTGGTGCGCGGGAATCTTTAGCTTTAGATTTATTGCAGAATGATGCGCCTATTAGTACCGACGATACTTTATATCAGGCATATATGAAAATTTTAGACTTTGTTGGAGGCATGACGGATAACGCCGCTGCAACGATGGCGCGCGAATTATCAGGAATAGGGATGCTTAGATAAATATTACAAAAATTAAAAACACTTACAATTCAAAAAACTATTTTTTTTAAATCAAAAACATCTACAAAGCACTGGACAGAAGGTAATAGATTATATATGATTCGCATCTCTTGATTCACAGCGTTTTATTGAGCTGATTGAAACAGTGCATCCGTAGCTCAGTTGGATAGAGTATCTGGCTACGAACCAGAGGGTCGGGCGTTCGAATCGCTCCGGGTGCACCAAATAACTGCCTCATCATTGCGCTCATCGTCTAGCGGTTAGGACACTGCCCTTTCACGGCGGCAACCGGGGTTCGATTCCCCGTGGGCGTACCACATTTTACAGCCTGCTCAATGATGAGCAGGCTGTTTTGTTATGGGGTTTTGTTATAAGAACCCCATTTTGACGATGGCGATAGGTTATAATGAGCATCCATACACCTCAGTTATTTATCGAAAAAACTAAACAAATGTGTTGTGCACTCATCATTGCTTAATTCATTTATTTAAATAGGCATGAAGTCGTTCCAGTTGCCTTTAAGTAGGTATAAAACGATGTGTGTTTTCACGATGTATAATATACAAATAAATATTTTAGCAGGAGCATCATGTGTTTTGTAGCTATCGAGTGGGTGAAGGTTCAGTATTGTTTGAGCGTGCAGCTCAGAGCCGAGTGGAATTTGAGGTGCAGCTTCAGCATTTGAAAGCGCAGCAGCTACAATTCTCTGCGTTGCCGGTAACGGAGCGTACAGCATTACTCTCTGCTTTTGCACAGCGTTTATCCGACAACCGTGATACGCTGGCCAAAATGGTGTGCGAAGAAGTGGGTCGCTGTTTACGAGAATGTGAAGCTGAAATAGATAAGTCGATTGAGCTGATTCGTTACTACGTAAAATTGGCACCGGAACTATTGGCTCATAAAACAATCGCAACACAAGCAAGCTTGAGCCAAGTGCGGTTTGAGCCGCTGGGCGTTGTGTTGGCGGTGATGCCGTGGAATTATCCAGTGTGGCAAGTGCTGCGTTTTGCTGTGCCCGCTTTATGTGCCGGCAATGCTTGTTGGGTAAAGCCAGCGCCGAGCGTTGCGCGGGTAACCGCACAATTGTTTGAATGGGTAGGCGAGGATTTGCCTTTTCAGGTAGCTTGGTTAGATCATGATGATGTGTTGTTGGCTATTGAAGAAACTGATGCGCTGGCGTTTACGGGCTCTGATAAAACTGGCCGAATCTTGGCAGCCCATGCAGGCAAGCATATTAAAAAAACAGTTTTAGAATTAGGTGGAAGCAATGCTTTTGTTGTGTTGCCAGATGCAGATTTAGAACAGGCGGCAAAAGACGCGTGCTATTCGCGTTTTCGTGATGCTGGTCAATCGTGCAACGCCGCTAAGCGTATTATTGTTACTGAGCCTGTGGCTGAGCAGTTTATTGAGTTGTTTATTGCAGAATGTAAACTCCTGAAAACGGGCAATCCGATGCTACCTGAAACGACTTTAGCACCATTGCATCGTAAGGATTTACGCCAACGAATTCATGATCAAGTACAAGATGCACTGGCACATGGCGCTCGATGTTTATTAGGGGGCGAATTACCCGATTACGATGACTGGTTTTATCCCGCAACAGTATTAGATTATGTACCGACTGATTGCCGTATTTACCATGAAGAAACCTTTGGGCCAGTGGCCGCAGTTTTACGCGCACGTGATAGTGAGCATGCAGTGAATTTGGCGAATGATAATCCTTTTGGTTTGGGTGCCAGTATTTATTCTGCAGATCCACAATTGGCTTGGCAATGTGCTCAACGCTTGCACACCGGTGCTGTGTTTATCAATCGACACACAAGCAGTGATTTGCGATTACCTTTTGGTGGAGTGAAGGCATCGGGGTACGGGCGTGAATTGTCTGAATTCGGCTTATATGAATTTGTAAATGTTAAAACCTATTGGCAAAAGTAGAACAATATGAATAATCGGGTGAAAATAGCGTGTGTCACAGCAATAATATTTTTCTTGCCACTCTCTGCATGGGCGCAAGTGAGTAAACTGTACTTCAACCAACAAGGGAAGCTAGCTGTTGAAGCGTCGGCAAGGCAATACGAGCGTCGTTATGAAGAAGAGGGTGGGCGTGCAAATGTTCAAGATTTCTATTACCCTTCGATGAAGAAATATTCTGATCCCTATCAGGTACCTCTAAGCCAAGTAAAATCTTTTGTGCCTGTTTTAGAACAGGGAGTGCTGGTACTCTGGCATTTCAATGGGCAAAAGAAAATGTCTGGTCCTTATAAAAATGGCAAGCCTAACGGTGAATGGGTTAACTGGTATCCTAATGGCAAAAAATCAGCAGTCATGCCTTATATAGATGGCCAGAGTAATGGCATTGGTGCGCGTTATTATCGAAATGGACAGCAAGAAAGTGAAATCCATTTTAAAAATAACCAAGCCAACGGCGTGTGGCGTCAGTGGTATGAAAATGGCCGTTTGAAAACGGAAATGCAAATGAAGGCAGATCAGCCTTATAAATTAATAGCGTGGGATGAAGATGGAAAATTAACTTCCGAGTTAATCATTCAGAATGGTTTGCGCAGCGGTGTTGTTTTGGATTGGTATGAAAGTGGCGAGAAAAAATCGGAAGCTATTTATCAAAACGATGAATTGATCGACAAAACGATTTGGGATCAACAAGGTAAGGTGTTGGAAGAATTCTAAGATTAAACAAAAGGCTACCTGAATATGCTTAAACCGGTGATGTTGATTACTCGTCCAAGTGCTGAACAAGCAGTTGAAATGCAGGTCGCGGCGGCAGCAGGCTGGCAGGTTTTGGCATTCTCACCGTTGGAACTTGAGCCGCATGAGCAAGCCTTGGCTAACTTGAATCAACAAGTACAAGAAGCAGATGTGGTATTTTGGGTTAGCCCAGGGGCGGTAAAATTGGCGGCGCCGCAATTGGATTTTACCAATAGTCGTGCCATCCAGATGGCTGTAGGTAAAGCAACTGCGCAAGCGTTATCAAACTTTTACACCGGTCAAGTGATTTATCCAGTGGATGGAAACGATAGCGAAGCAGTATTAAGATTAGACATTTGGCAGGCTTTACCAGTGGGCGCACGGGTATTAATTATTCGTGGACATGGTGGGCGCAAATTATTGGCTGAAACACTTGCTCAAAAAGGGTTTCAGGTATCGTTTGCAGAAGTTTATAAACGAGTGCTGCAGAATTTAGATTGGACGTTAATCGACCAGCCGTTGGTTAGTGCCGCTTATGTTACTTCTTCTGAAATTGGCATTGCTTTGTTTGAGAGCGCCCCTGCCGAGTTGACGCAGAAGTTAGAAACCTTGTTATACTTAACGCATCATCAGCGCATCGCCCAAACCTTGCAGGCGCGCGGTGCACGCAATATTCGCGTGATTCAACATTTTGATGTGCAGACTTTACAGGAAGCCTTTATGGATCAACAACAACCTCCGCACAATAATCAGCCGCCCTCTGATAGTTTGCCGCCGATTGTGGTGACACCTGAAGGAGTAGCGCAGCCAGCTCAAGTTAAGCCATCCGATCAAAAACCTCAAACTACAGTCGAAGCACAATCTCAATCTACACAGCAATCTGCTCAAGAACCTAACAATAGTACAAAATTTGAGCAAAAATCTGAACCCGTTCAACCTACTTTAAAGTCAGGAAAACATATGGCCGAACAAAATACTCCCTTACAAGCTGCCGTACCGGTGGTGATTAAACAATCATCCGGAAGAGGCTTAGCGACAGGTGCGTTGGTACTTGCTTTACTTGGCTTGGGTGCCAGCGGTTTTTTGTTTGTACAGGGACAGAATGTTCTTAAAACTCAAGAATTAGAATTTGCACAACGCATTGATAAAGCTGCTGTTGGTGAGTCGCAAAATGCTGGAATGTTGCAAGATACACTGCGTAAACAAACCGATATTGACACACGCTTAGCCCAATTAAATAATACCCAACAGCAAAATACTGCACAAATCGCTGCCGGCAATCGTGCTTATCAAGAGTTGTTAAAAGGCCGTGCTGCATGGTTAGTTGATGAGACCGAAGCCACCCTGAATCTGGCTTCTCAGCAGCTGTTATTGTCAGGCAACGTGCCAGTGGCAGTGAGCGTTTTGGAAAATATTGAAAAACGGCTGAGTCGCTTTGATAAGCCAGAACTATTGCCAATTAAACAAGCACTCAGTAGCGATTTAGCGGAGTTGAAACAACGTCCTTATTTAGATATATCAGGTGTATCGTTACGGGTTGATCGTTTAGAAACAGCCGTTTCGAGCTTGCCTTTGTTGGTAGACAACACATTAAAGCCGGGCGCTCCTGTAGCCGAAGCAGTGGTAGCTACCGGTTCGTGGTGGCAGGATACTTGGCAAAAAACTTTAAATAGTCTTAAAGGTTTAGTAGAAGTGCGTCGTTTAAATAATAATGATGCTATGTTGGTAGCACCAGAACAAGCCTATTTTGTGCGTGAGAACTTGCGCTTACGTTTGCTAGATGCACGCTTGGCGATGATGCAGCGCAACGGTGATGTTTATCAAAGTGATTTAAACAATATCGAAGCCGCTGTTAAAACCTATTTTGATCCAAAATCGCCAGCCACTCAATCTTGGTTGAAAGAGCTAGCCGAGCTAAAAGCTTTAGATATTAGCACTATGGCAGATAATGCTTTGAAAGCCAGCTTGGCTGCTGTAGGCAATTATCAAGAAAATTATCGTACCGGCCAAGCAATTGAATTACCTGCGGATGCCTCTTCGCAAGTGTCACAACCAGCTTCGTCAGCTGCTTCAGAAGCCAGTTCACCTGTGCTGCCTAACTTACCTAATTCAAATGTTGTTCAGCCAGTAGCTCCTGCTTCGCCTGCAGTAGTGCCAGTGCAGCCTACTAAGCCTAGCGAAAAGGCACCTGAAACTAAAGCGCCAGTCAAAGGAGAGCAAGCATGAAGGCTTTGATTTGGATCATTATTCTGTTTGCTGTTGCGGTTGGCATTGCTATGGCGAGCAGCATATACACCGGCAACGTTTATGTGGTGTTGGAGCAATATCAAATTCGTGTTAATTTGCATGCCTTTGTTTTAGGTCTGTTGGCTTTGGTTGTTGTATTGTATTTGTTAGTACAACTATTGGCGAGTATTCTCAATGTTCCTGGCCGGATGCAGCGCTTTGGTCTGCGTCGCCAAGAACGTAAAGCGACAGGCAGTTTAAATGCTGCTGGCTTGGCTTTTTTTGAAGGTAAATTTCAAAAAGCAGAACAAGAAGCCGCTAAAGTTTTAGCCAACAAAGAAGCAGGTGATAATCGTGCATTGGCACTCATGCTGGGCGCCAACGCTGCCGACCAAATGGACGATATTGAGCTACGTGATCGTTATTTGCAAGATGTATCTAAATTACCTGAAAAGAATCAATTATCACGTCATTTGCTGCTGGCCGAATCAGCTCTTAGTCGCCGTGATTACACAGTGGTGGAGCAGGAAATTCAAGCAGCTTCACGTATTAATCCAGGCCTAACCCGTTTAGTACGCTTAAAGCTACGCTATGCATTTGACCATGGAGATGCGCTTGAAGTGTTGAATATGACGGCCAAACTGCTTAAAGCGGGTGCAATTAATGAATATGAAGCAAATGAATACCGCTTGTGGGCGTATCGCCGATTAATTGCTTTGGCATCTGATCAAAGTAGTTTTAAAGCATGCTTGAAGCGTATTCCAGAAGATTTGCGCATTGGTCAGTTGTGCGTGGTGATTGCCGATAAATACGAACATTTAGGCTTGTATCCACAAGCGGTGGCTTGGGTGTCTAAATATTATCCATTAACTCAGCAAACGGAGTTATTGCCAGTATTTGTGCAAAGCGTGGGTTATTTAGGCGAAAAAGAACAACGTAAAGCCATTGATACTGCTGAAGTATGGTTGCAAAAACGCCCTGAAGATGCTCAATTGTTAAACTATCTTGGCCTGCTGTCTTATAGCAATAAACTATGGGGGAAAGCGCAAGGCTACTTAGAAGCAAGCTTAGCAGTGGAACCCTCTATGCAGGCACGCTTGGGTTTGGCTAAGGTATTTGATGAAACTGATCAAACAAAGAAAGCGGAAGAACAGCGTAAACTGGCGTTAGCAAATATCGAACAGGAAGAAGAGCTGAATTTACCAGTTGTTCAACCTTAAGCTTTAAATCGTTAGTATTAGTTGAGTTTGAGATTAACTAAAAGGCTACCTGAAACTCTTCAGGTAGCCTTTTAGTTGCTGTAGCCACCATATCCATAACGCTACGATTTTGCTATCATAGACAAGATTTTATTTAGGGAAGCTAATTTCATGAATGCTTTAAAAAACGATACTTTTTTACGTGCTTTATTAAAGCAGCCGGTAGAGCACACCCCAGTTTGGATGATGCGTCAAGCTGGTCGTTATTTGCCAGAATATAAAGCCACGCGTGCTGTCGCGGGTAGTTTTTTGGATTTATGCAAAAACACTGAGCTGGCAACTGAAGTGACCATTCAACCATTAGAGCGTTTTGATTTGGATGCGGCCATTTTGTTTTCGGATATCCTTACCGTGCCCGATGCCATGGGCTTAGGTTTGTATTTTGCAGAAGGCGAGGGGCCAAAATTTGAGCGCCCGCTTCGTCACGAGCGAGAGATCAATGCTTTATTTGTGCCTGAGATGAGTGAGTTGCAGTATGTGTTTGATGCCGTAGGCTCAATTCGCAAGGCGTTAGATGGGCGCGTGCCATTGATTGGTTTTTCAGGTAGCCCATTTACGTTAGCTTGCTATATGGTAGAGGGCAGTGGCAGTAAGGATTTTCGTACCATTAAAACGATGATGTATTCACGTCCTGACTTGCTGCATAAAATTCTAGAAGTGAACGCCCAAACAGTTATTGCGTACTTGAATGAGCAAATTGATGCGGGCGCCCAAGCTGTGCAGATTTTTGACAGCTGGGGTGGAGTGTTGAGTGACGCTGCATTTGAAGAATTTAGTTTGCGCTACATGAAGCAAATCATTGATGGCTTAAAACGAGAAAACGAAGGTCGCCGCGTGCCAGTGATTGTGTTCACTAAAGGTGGCGGTTTGTGGTTAGAAAAATTGGCAGACATCGGCGCGGATGCATTAGGATTGGATTGGAGCTGTAATATTGGCGAAGCGCGTCGTCGCGTTGGCGATAAAGTGGCTTTACAAGGCAACTTCGACCCGTTTGCGTTATTTGGTACGCCAGAAAGTATTGAAACTGAAGTGGCGCGTATTTTGAATGCATATGGCCAAGGCAGCGGACATGTGTTTAATCTTGGTCATGGTATTAATCAATTTACTGATCCAGAGCACGCAAAAATTTTGGTAGAAGCTGTCCACAGATTATCTCGTCAACAACAAGGTTAAACATTTTCAGGGAGTCTTTAAGGCTACCTGAAGGCTGTTTTACTGGCAGCAATCTATAAAGAAATTAAAACCAATATGGAATCTTCCGATAACGAAATCATGCGCTTGTCGAAACGCATGGCGCAATTAGGTTTATGTTCGCGTCGTGAAGCCGATAGCTATATCGAACAAGGCTGGGTGAGCGTGAATGGGCAAGTTGCTGTTCTTGGCCAAAAAGTAACCACGGCGGACCGCATCGACTTGAATAAGCAAGCGCATGAGCGTCAAGCTGAGCGTGTTTCAATTTTAATAAATAAACCAATGGGCTACGTTAGCAGCCAGCCAGAAGATGGTTATAAAGCTGCTGTTGAACTGGTTACAGCAGAAAATCAATGGTCGGGCGATACAAGCCGTATTCAATTTCAAGAAAGCCATAGGTATGGCTTGGCGCCAGCAGGACGATTGGATATTGATTCGGTAGGTTTGCTGGTGTTGACCCAAGATGGTCGCATTGCTAAGCAACTCATTGGCGAAAACAGCGGCATGTCAAAAGAGTATTTGGTGCGTGTTCAAGGTTCGTTGAGTGAAAAAAATTTAGCCTTGCTCAATCATGGCCTGAGCCTAGATGGTGAAAAACTGCGCCCAGCAGAAGTGGAATGGCAAAATGAAGACCAACTGCGTTTTATATTGAGACAAGGTAAAAAGCGTCAAATCCGTCGTATGTGTGAATTAGTAGGCTTACGAGTTGTTGGCCTAAAACGCATTCGCATGGGCAAAGTAAAGCTAGGCCAATTACCAACTGGACAATGGCGTTATTTGGGAATAGATGAGAAGTTTTAATGGCTTAATATGTTTCTGGTTGATAGCACTAAGTTAAACCAATATTGCTTAGTTTGCCAAAAAGGCTACCTGAACTTTTCAGGTAGCCTTTTAATCTACTCAATTTAGTAAAGTTACAATTAATGAGCAGTGTTTAGTGAGTTTAATAGTGTGGCTAATCAAGCTTTAATTTAGCATTAGCATCACGCAAGGCAGTGCGTAAGCCTTCTTCTATCACTGGATGATAAAACGGCATCTCAAGCATTTGCGGAATGGTCATATTTTGCTGATGCGCCCAAGCGAGTAGGTGCGCTAAGTGTTCAGCAGCTGGGCCAAAGATTTCTGCACCCAAAAAACGGCCACTTTTCTGCTCAGCATAAACACGCATATGGCCTTTATTAACCAACATCACGCGGCTACGGCCTTGGTTGCGAAACGATACTTCGCCAATGGCAACGTCATCCATGTTTTTATAGTGTTGCTGTAGCTTTGAAAAAGTCATACCGATACTGGCAATTTGCGGATGGCTAAATACCACGCTAATATGACTTCGGCGTAACCCATTGCTAATATTAGGATAAGCACCTGCATTTTGGCCGGCAATCTTACCTTGATCGCTCGCTTCATGCAGTAACGGTAATTGGTTAGATGCATCGCCAGCAATGAAAATGTGTGGAATACTGGTTTGCATAGTCAACGGATTGGCGATAGGCACGCCTTTGTTGTCTAATTTAATGTCTAGATTTTCTAAACCAATGCGATCTGTATTGGGGCTGCGGCCTGTGCTACCAAGTAAATAATCTGCAATAAATACTTTTTCGTCGCCTTGTTCATTCCAACGTACTTCTACACGATTATCAGCAGTTAAGCTTACTGAAGTTTTAGTATTTAAATGCAACTGTAATTCTTCGCTCAAAACAGTGGTGGCTTCTTTTAATACAACTGGGTCAGAAATATTGCCTAAATTACCGCTGCGACCAAAAATTTTGGTGTCCACAGCTAAGCGGTGCAGCGCTTGGCCGATTTCCAAACCCACCACACCTGGGCCAAAAACAGCGACACTTTTTGGTAAATCATCCCAGTAGAAAACATCATCATTAACAATAAGCTTGTCACCTAATTTTTCCCAATCTGGGAGTATAAATGGGCGTGAACCCGTAGCAATAACAAACCGTTGGGCGTGAATCTCAGTGTGATCGTCAATGCGCACGGTATGCTCATCAATAAATTTAGCAGCACCCATAATGCGCTTATCAGCTGGCCATTCTTCTGTGTCACTCACTACAAAGCCTACAAAGCGGTCACGCTCTGATTTTACGCGATCCATAACTTCTTTGCCGTTAACCGTGATGCTGTTTTTATCTAAATGAATACCAAAAGGATCTGTTTGCAAGGCATGGTGACGAGCATCAGCAGCGGCAATTAATAATTTGGATGGCATACAGCCTACACGGGCGCAAGTAGTGCCAAAAACGTGGCTTTCAATAATGTACACATTATCTGTGTGCTGGCGTGCAGTACGAAATGCAACCATACCAGCAGAGCCTCCGCCAATAACGACTACATCTGCTTGAATTTTTTTCATAAAAATTTCCTTTTTAAAAACGGTGTCTCATGTACTACATGCTTAAAATAGCCGTAATAATTGCTATAACCATTGATACTATTGATGGCAACTATATTGTATACACAATAAAATAATAAATGATTAAGGCTATTCAGGTAGCCTACTTTTTTGAAGGCTACCTGAATAGCCCTAGAGGCTATTCAGTCAGTATTTTACAATACTAGAGATTTGGCTAAGTTGATGATAAATTTCACTTATTTTTTAGTTAAATAAGTGGCTAGATCTTCGCTGCTGCCTATATATTTGCCACCAATAAACACTTGTGGAGCCGAAGTTTTGCCAGTAATAGCACGGATAGATACGATGCTGGCATCTTTACCTAAAACGATTTCTTCATAAGCCAAGCCTTTTTCATCTAATGATTTTTTGGCAGTGGTGCAAAACTGACAGCCAGGTTTAGTGAAAATAGCAATAGATTCTTGAGCCTTCCATTCTGGAGCCACATATTTCAGCATGGTGTCAGCATCAGAAACTTCAAATGGATCACCTTCTTTTTGTGGTTCGATGAACATTTTTTCAATTTTGCCATCATTAACCAGCATAGAATAACGCCATGAACGTTTGCCAAAGCCGAGATTGTTTTTATCAACCAGCATACCCATGCCATCAGTAAAATCACAGTTTCCGTCTGGAATCATGGTGATTTTGTCAGACTCCTCATCTGCTGCCCAAGCATTCATTACAAAAGTATCGTTAACAGAGACACATAGAATGTCATCAATGCCATTTTCTTGAAATGCGTTGGCCAGTTCGTTATAACGCGGCAGGTGAGTAGACGAGCATGTTGGTGTGAAAGCGCCTGGTAAAGAGAATACAACTACTTTCTTGTTTTTAAACAATTCATCGGTGCTTACTTCTTTCCAAGAATCACCGACGCGAGTTTGAAATGTGCAAGAAGGTATCTGTTGGCCAGTACGGTCTACTAAATTCATGATAATTCTCCATATTATTGGGCGTTAATAAAAAATCGTACTTAATGTGCTACATGATAGTACACAAACAATTTTATTGATAATTTATTATAAAGATTAGATTGATAAATAAAAACTATGGGCTGTGTTGTTTGCTTGAAGGGTAGTGACAAATGTTTCATGATTTCAATAAAACTAGGCTTAGTTTGTAGGTGTTGTATCTTTTGGGCTGTCTTCGTTCACTTTAGCGCTGATGTATGTTTCAGCAGTCGTTTTGATACTGAAACGATCGTTAGAAAGCTCAGTATTGGATGGAATAAGGGGGCCGAAGTCGATGCGGATATGCAAGTGGCGCACAGAAACGATGCGCCATAAAGACTTAATCAGATTCATGTTGCCAACATAAGAAGGGGCGGTGGTGCGCTGCTGAGTGCCGCTGTAATAACGCAAGGCTATTGGTTGTACAGGTGCGGCGCTATTAACGGCTGCTTGAAATAGGGCAGCTTTAAAAGGCAATACTGTATTGCCTGAAGTGGTTCGCGCTTCAGGAAAGAAACTTACGTTTTTGCCGTCTTGTAAGGCTTTGCTAATAGCAGTGTTGATTGGATCAATATCTCGATTCGAGTTGCGGTTGATGAATACGGTACCAACATTGCGTCCCATTTTACCTACCACTGGCCAGCGGCTGATTTCTTTTTTGGCGATAAAACAGCTAGGACAGACAGCATTTAAAGCAAGAATATCTAGCCATGAAATATGATTGGCTACAATTAGGGTGCTTTGTAACTCGAGCTGTTGGTGCTGATCGCTGATGATGAGTTGAACATCTAGTGCTTTTAGAGCGCTGTTTGCTATTTTGCTGATGGTTTTGTTGCGCACTTCGTCTGGCGCACCATTCATGCGGCTAATGCTGATGGTGCTGCCGGCAAGCCAGCCAAGCAGACGCCCAATGCGGGTGAAACGTTGGATGTAAGAAACTTTAGGAGCATGCATTATTATATTCAGGAGTGCGTTATGTGAATGAAATTATAGCTCATTACAGGTTTTAAGATGAAAAGAACGTGTAAATAGGCTACCTGAAACGTAATAAATTATCGTGTTGTTGTTCAGGTAGCTTTATTTGCTTTTTATTAGCCGCAAAAGAGCAAGCTAGCTTTGACATATAGGGCAGTAAAAAGTGCTGCGTTGGCTGATTACAACTTTATCAATCAAGCCGCCACATTGGTGGCATATTTGTTGGGTTCGACCATATACAGCGTATTGTTGCTGAAAATAGCCGCTGTTGCCGTCGCTATTAACAAAATCGCGCAAACTGCTGCCTCCAGCAGTAATGGCTCGCTGTAGCACAATTTGAATGCAGCTTACGAGGCGAGTGCAATCTTCTAAGCTTAAGCGGTTGGCAGGGCGCAGAGGTAAAATACTTGCCATAAACAGACTTTCATTGGCATATATATTGCCTACGCCTACTACAACAGCGTTGTCCATCAATGCCACTTTGACTGCACGTTTTTGTTTGAGTAATTTTTGATGTAAATAGGCAGCGTTAAAATCATCACTTAGTGGTTCGGGGCCTAATGCCGCAAGTAAAGGATGATGCTCTGCTGCGCCAGCAAACCATAGAACGGCACCAAAACGTCGTGGATCGTGATAACGCATGAGGGTACCATCATCAAACAGAAATTCTAGATGATCATGCTTTTTAGGCTGGTCAATGCGTTCATCTTCAGCAGTGAAAATGCGTAAACTGCCAGACATACCTAAGTGAATCATCATCAAACCGTGCGCAAAACGGATAAGTAAGTACTTGGCACGGCGATTACATGATAATACAGTTGCATTCACAAGGGTTTCGGCTAGGTCGTGAGGAACAGGCCAGCGTAGCTTAGGTTGGTGCACAATGGTTTGGACGATGGTTTTATTAAGAATATGCGGCTCAATACCGCGCAGCGTGGTTTCTACTTCGGGTAGCTCAGGCATAGTACGGTTTCTGTTGTTTTGTTATAAAACAATATGGAGGCTTAATAAGCAAAGGTCAAGAGTGTGGTCTTAAGTTGAGTTTTGTGGTGAGCCTGCTTGAGCGATTTAAAATGTATTAGCTGATAAGGAAACTGAAACAAGTATTATAATTAATAACTAAATAAGAAAAGGCTACCTGAAATTTTTCAGGTAGCCTTTTAGTTTTGCATAACTTAATGCATTACGTGATTGAAATGGAGTTAAGCGCGTTCTACTGCTATTGCTAAACCCATGCCACCGCCTACACATAAAGTAGCAATACCTTTTTTGGCGTCACGGCGTTTCATTTCATGCAACAATGTTACCAATACACGGCAGCCAGACGCACCGATTGGGTGACCCAATGCAATTGCACCACCATTTACGTTAACTTTATCCATGTCGAAATTCAACTCTTTAGCAACACCCAAAGCTTGGGCAGCAAATGCTTCGTTGGCTTCAATTAGATCAACTTCATCCAAAGTCCAACCCGCTTTTTCTAGAGTTGCCTTTACAGCGCCAACTGGGCCTAGACCCATAACTTCAGGTTCAATACCAGTAGATGCATAAGCTTTAATAGTAGCCAAAGGCGTTAAACCTAATTCGTCGGCTTTCTCTTTACTCATTACCAATACAGCAGCTGCGCCATCATTAATACCTGAAGCGTTACCAGCAGTTACGCTACCGTCTTTTTTGAAGGCAGGACGAAGTTTAGCCAAAGCAGCTTCGCTTGCATCTGCTTTAATATATTCGTCTTTGCTTACTACTAGCGGATCACCTTTACGTTGTGGGATGCTAACTGAAACAATCTCGTCATCAAAACGACCAGCAGCTTGAGCAGCAGCCGCTTTTTGTTGTGAGCTTAGTGCTAATGCGTCTTGCGCTTCACGAGTCAGGCCATGTTTATCAACGATATTTTCAGCAGTAATACCCATATGATAATGGTTATAAGAGTCAGTTAGACCATCATGCACCATAGTATCAAGCATTTTGCTATCGCCCATTTTCACGCCGTCACGGATATGCACGATGTGTGGACTTTTTGACATAGACTCTTGACCACCAGCAATTACGATGTCAGCGTCACCACTTTTAATTGCTTGAGCTGCCATTTGTACTGCTTTTAAGCCTGAGCCACACACCACGTTGATGGTGCTAGATGGAACATGATTCGGGATACCAGCGGCGATTGCAGCTTGACGTGCTGGGTTTTGACCAACACCTGCAGTCAGCACGTTGCCCATGATAACTTCTGAAACTTTATCAGCGCTAACACCACTTGTTTCTAACACACTTTTGATTACTTCTGCACCAAGTTGTGGCGCAGTTAAGCTACCCAAGCTGCCTAAAAAACTGCCAACAGGGGTACGTTTTGCAGCAACAATAACGATTTCTTTCATGTGTAGCTCCTTATTATAGGGTCGGGGGATTTCAGGTAACCTAATACTATAGAAAGCTACCTGAAAATTTTAAAACAAACACTATTAAATCTTAAAACAGCTTACTTTAACGTAACGACCAGGTGCCGCTTCAATCACTGGGTTAGCTTCGCTGCCTACTGCGCGTGCAGGAACTTTTTCACCAGCATAAGCTTCAACCCATTCTTGCCATGCCAACCACCAAGAACGCTTAGTGTAAACAGCTGTAGCTAACCAATCTTTGCCATTTTCATATTTCGCTGCGTTAGTGTAATAACCATACTTATCTTTTGATGGCGGATTGACAATACCCGCTACGTGGCCAGATTCGCCCATTACTAGAGTAGATTCACCACCCAATAAGTTTGAGCCCATGAATGTGCTTTCCCAGCTAGCAATGTGGTCTTCTTGGCACGATATGAAGAAGTTAGGTGTTTTTACGCGAGACAAATTCAAACCAACACCATTAACGCGAATCTTATTAGGTTGAGTAAGGTCGTTATTTAGATATAAATCGCGTAAAACAAAGCTGTGAACTTTGGGCGTGATATTGGTGCCATCACTGTTCCAATACAAAATATCAAACTCTGAAGGTTCTTTACCTTTTAAGTAGTTATCAATGTAATAGTTCCAATAAAGCGTATTTTCGCGTAACAAGCTGAAAGTAACTGCAATTTGACGACCATCGCTATAGCCAACCACTTCATCTAACGCTTCAACCGCGCTGATTACTGGCTCATTGATGAATACGCCTAAGCCACCTGGCTCACTATAATCAAGCATTGTTGTTAAGTACGTCGCGCTTTTAATACGATTACGTAAACGTTTACCAACATAATATGCTTGAGTAGCAGCTAATAGCGTGCCACCAATGCAATAACCCATTGCATTAATATCACGCTCACCAGTAATTTCTTCAATTACATTGGCTGCTTCAACCGTGCCAGATAAAATCAAATCTTCTTGTGATACATGTGCTTGTGTAGCGTCTGGATTGCGCCAAGACATCAGAAATACGGTATGACCTTGCTCGCGAGCCCAATTGACTAATGAATTTTGCTCTCGCAAATCAAGTATGTAGTATTTGT
Organism: uncultured Neisseria sp.; assembly: GCA_964563885.1. Taxonomy (GTDB): domain Bacteria; phylum Pseudomonadota; class Gammaproteobacteria; order Burkholderiales; family Neisseriaceae; genus CAZLYX01. The sequence continues at coordinate 25,898 of CAZLYX010000017.1, forward strand.
TAATGAAAGGAGGAACAATCAGCAGCGGAGTTTTAAATGTTTCTTCACACTTTGCTTCGTATTGGATTAATTGAAAAATCTCATTTTCAAAAACTACGCTGCCAGGCGTATAAGCTAGATCTTTACCTAACTCAAAAGCATCATCAGGCGTCATGCGAATGCGCAGAAATGCACCACTATTTTTTGCATCTGCTTGGAAAATGTCCATACCACGAATTAAGTTGGCACCATTTTCTTCTATAGTTTGCTGGATAACTTCTGGATTGCTCCACATGAAGTTGCCTGGTGATAAAGCATTGATCATTTGGCGCATAAAAAAGCTCAAGCGATCACGTACCTTATCAGATACGCCTTCTACATCTTCTAGCATGCCTAAAACAATGTTACTAAAATGCAAGTAAGATTGGCTCAATAAATCATAATTAGGCTTATCTTGCCATAATTCATTTTGAAATCGACGGTCACCAGGCTCAGATTGAGCAAAAGGCTCAATATCTTTATTGGTAGATCGTTCAAAAACATTGCGATAGATTTCCATCTGGCCTTGCCACCACTTAAACTGCATTTCCATCATACGCGTAGGATTCTGCGCCAATGCATCAAAAAATATTTTCATATCTTCTTTATTGATTTTTGCGAGGGCGGTACTGACGGGGTTGTCGCCAAAATAAAACTCTTGCACTTTTTTCATCAATTGGTCATTACTGCTGAAAAATTGGCGCATATTTTCGTTGGCTGAAAATTGGTCCATAACATACTCCGAATCGTTAACCTTAAACTAAATATGTAAAAAAGCAGGTGTAAACGCGCGTTTATCCCTGCTTTCTGAATGCTGCCTGAGTTACTCAGGACAAACGGGCTTATTTAGTTTGTGGAGTAGACTCGGCTACTAACTTTTCTAGTTCAGCTTTAAAATCATTAGCAAGAGTAGACAGTTTTTTACCGTCTTCAATCATCTGCTGGCTCAAACGAGTCATAGTTTCCAATTGTTTGCTGCCACTGGTCATCAATGATGGCATATCTCTTACTTGGCTATTTGCATTCAATTGAGCCAAACCGATATCAGCGTAAGTGCGAGCAGATTGCAATTGCAAGTTAGTTAAATCAGTAAAGTTTCTAGTAACCAACTGGTTGTATTTTACATACGGCTCAAAAGTAGTTTGATATTGGCTAGAAAGATTGTTAAAGAAACCTGAGTACATAGTTAAATCCTTTATTAGTTAAAAAAATTGCATAAAATTGAGTGTGGGGTTAGTAAGCCACTTAGGCTTATTGCATGTAAAGACCGCCGTTTACAGATAGGGTTTCACCGGTAACATAACCTGCTTGATCGCTTACTAAATACATTACAGCAGCAGCGATTTCTTCAGGAGTTGCTAAACGCTGAGCTGGAATTTGAGCTTCGATGCTCTTAATTACATCTTCACGCATAGCGGTTACCATAGGTGTTGCGGTATAGCCTGGAGCTACTACGTTTGCAGTAACGCCTGAACGAGCGCCTTCTAGAGCTAAAGATTTAATAAAGCCGATCATACCAGCTTTAGTGGCAGCATAGTTGGCTTGACCAAATTGACCTTTAATACCGTTTACAGAACTAATACAAACGATACGGCCACTTTTTTGCTCTAGCATTTTGTTAAATACTGGTTGGGTAACAGTAAATAGTGTTTTTAGGTTGATGTCTAATACATCAGACCATTGTTCGTAGGACATTTTTTTGAACACAGCATCGCGTGTAACGCCAGCGTTGTTAACCAAGACATCAACACGACCTTCAGCTTCAATGGCTTCGTTAATTGCAGTTGTCATGGTTTCGTGGTTGGTTAAGTCGCCAAATACAAAACGAAAGTCATTTTCATTAAATCCTTCATCTTTTAACCATTTAACTTCGCGTGCTTCTTCGCGAGGTACAAGAGTTGCGATGATTTTGTAACCTTCAGCAATAAGGCTGCGGCAAATTTCACTGCCAATACCACCTAAGGCACCTGTTACTAATGCTATTTTCTTTTCGCTCATATTTCTCTCCATGTTGTTTTTTTTAAATATAAATGCTTATGTAAAATGCGTAGGTACATTCAATTTACTAAAGCTATAAAGGCACTGCTTTATCATTCGAATCATTCGATAAACTTTATTAAATCTATCACAGATAGCCTTACTTCATTTTTATCATAATTATGGAATATTGCAAATTTATTACATTGTTTTAACACTCTGTTTATTTACATTCAATGCGTTGCTTGTACATGTAACCGCATTAGTATGCATGACACATATGCGAGTGATAACTATCTATAGTAGTTCTAAATCAGAAATATGTCGAGTATTTTTCTGCATTTAACTGCGTAACTAGCTTATTTATTGAGGTTTACTTGGTTGTTATGTAGCGTTTTATTTTTGATTTATCCTGTTGAAGGAAGTAAAATAGCTGAATACTAAATAGTTTAGGCTATAGTTGAGTTGTTAGTTGCGTATTTTTGAATTATTTGATTTTAAATAAATAAACTGAGTATTTGCTTTATTTTTTAATCATTGTTGATTATAAGTGTGGAAATTAATTTAGCCACATATGCGCATATGGAAATCACGTAAATTTATTTTACTGTTAATCTTTAAGAACCTGCCTGAGAGTTTATCCACGATTAGGATAACGCATGGCATTTATAGTTAGGATAAAGACCATGCGCTAACAGCGATTATTCACGTATAATACGCGTTTTCAAGTGTTAACTAGGAAGCTTAGCAATGTGGTTCAAACAAATCAGTTTTTATCCGATTAATCTAGAAAACATGCCAGAGTTAGAGCTGTTGGCAACCAAGCTGACTGAAGCTGAGTTTGTACCATGCATGGGTTTGGATTGGTTTAGTACCGGCTTTTCATCACCTGTTTCTTTTTCCCCAGAATTAGTATTTCCGGCTGATTTTACTTGGCGAGTGGCACTAAAAAAAGTTGAGAAGGTGCTGCCAGCTGGTGTGATCAAGGATATTCTAGACGAGAAGGTTGTAGAAATTCAAAATAATGAAGCTCGCAATGTTGGTCGTAAAGAAAAGCAAGAGCTCAAAGAACAGATTACCGATGATTTATTGCCGCGTGCGTTTACCCGCAGTAGCCACACTCAGGCGATTTTTGATACTAAGCACGGTTTTGTATTGGTGAATAATGCTTCTGCAGTTAAGGCTGAAGCAATGCTGACCAAAATCCGCGAAGCTTTAGGTGGCTTGGAGGCGCGATTGCCTAACACCAAACAATCACCCTCTACCTTGATGACGGCTTGGTTGTTGAATGGAGTGGCAGAAGGTGGTTTTGAACTAGACAGTGACTGCGAGCTCAAGGGCACAGGTGATGTGGTGCCAACGGTAAAAATTTCTAAGCAAGATTTAACTGTTGATGAAGTGATTCAGCATGTTAAAAACGGCAAAACTGTCACTCAATTGGGTTTGACTTGGCGCGAACAAATCAGCTTTATCCTCACCCAAGAATTTACGATCAAGCGCATTCAATATTTAGATGTATTGCAAGAAGAAGCGGAAGGTCATGGTGATGATGCTGCTAGTTTAATGTTTGCTTCACAAATCTTGATGACTGAAGCGTTGTCTACGATGTTGAGTGAGTTGGTTTCACACTTAGGCGGTTGGCAAGATTAAGGAGTTAAGATGAGTATTAAATCTGATAAGTGGATTCGCCGAATGAGCGAAGAGCACGGCATGATTGAGCCGTTTGAACCTGGGCAAGTAAAAGAGGAAAATGGAAATAAAATTATTTCCTATGGCACTTCTAGCTATGGATATGACATTCGTTGTGCTAATGAGTTTAAAATTTTCACCAATATCAACAGCACGATTGTTGATCCAAAAAATTTCGATACTCGTAATTTTGTTACCATTGAAGCTGATTTTTGTATTATTCCGCCTAATTCATTTGCGTTAGCACGCACGGTGGAATACTTTCGTATTCCGCGCAACGTGCTAACGGTGTGTTTGGGTAAATCAACTTATGCGCGTTGCGGCATTATTGTGAACGTAACCCCGTTTGAGCCAGAGTGGGAAGGCTATGTAACATTGGAGTTTTCTAATACCACTCCGTTGCCGGCTAAAGTTTATGCAGGTGAGGGCGTTGCGCAAGTGTTGTTTTTTGAGAGTGATGAGGTTTGTGAGGTATCTTATAAGGATCGTAACGGTAAATATATGGGCCAAACTGGTGTGACACTGCCTAAAGCTTAATCTTTATATCTACCTTCTGTTTAGGCTACCTGAAAGGTTTTCAGGTAGCCTGTTTGTTTCAGTATGCTGCGGTGTTATTTTATATTTAGGATTTGGTATTTTAGTTTGTTGATAAAGCATCAGGCTACCTGAAAACCTTTGAAAGTATTGTGTGTTATTTGATCTTAATCGTTATTCTTTTGCTGTCTTTTCTAAAGAGGCACGTAAGTTGTTAGTGCTGGCGCTGCCAATGCTGTTGGCACAAGTGGCGCAGGTGGGCATAGGCTTTGTTGATACTGTGATGGCCGGTGGTGCTGGTAAAGATGATTTGGCCGCGGTGGCATTAGGCAGCAGTGTTTTTATAACTGTGTATGTCACTTTTATGGGGGTGATGACGGCGCTTAATCCGATGATTTCGCAATTATATGGTTCTAGAAAATATGCAGAAGTAGGCGAAACTGGACGTCAAGGTATTTGGTTTGGATTAATGCTTGGCGTGATTGGCATGTTATTAATCTGGCTATTGATCTGGCCGTTTCAAGTTTTTTTAGACTTAAGCGAAAACACTGAACATCGAATGATGCAATATATGGTATTTGCTGGGTTGGCGATGCCAGCAGCGATGATACATCGTTCGCTGCATGCTTATGCTTCTAGCTTGAACCGACCGCGCGTGATTATGGTGGTTAGCTTTGCTGCGTTTTTACTGAATATTCCGCTTAACTACATGTTTGTTTATGGTAAATTGGGTATGCCTGAGCTAGGTGGTGCTGGTTGTGGCGTGGCAACGGCGATAGTGTTTTGGTTTAATGCTGCTGCTTTATGGTTGTATGTAACTAAGCAACATTACTTTAAGCAATTTGGTTTGAAGGATCGTTTTAGTAGGCCTGATAAACAAGTGTTAAAAAAAATCTGGAAGCTTGGTTTGCCGATTGGATTCTCTTTTTTCTTAGAAGTAAGTCTGTTTACTTTTATTGTTTTTTTAGTGGCGCGCTTAGGTGAGGATTATGTGGCAGCGCAGCAGGTGGTGATTAGCTTAACGGGTATTATTTATATGATTCCGCAAAGTGTTGGTGCTGCGGCAACGGTGCGAGTAGGGTATTCACTAGGTATGGGTAATCGTGAGCGTGCGCGCTATATTTCAGGGGTGTCACTGTTGGTTGGATTGGCTCTGGCGCTGTGTACAGCTTTAGCTCTAATTATATTGCGTCAGCCATTGGTGGGTATGTATACCAATGATGTGCATGTGCTAGAAATTGCTACAGCAGTGTTGTTATTTGCTGCTATTTTTCAGCTACCTGATTGTGTTCAATGCGTGGCATCCTATGCTTTGCGTGGCTATAAAGTGGCTAGAATCCCAATGTTAATTCATGGTGTGGCTTTTTGGGGTTTCGGATTATTACCTGGTTATTGGTTGGCGTTTTATCAGGATATGGGTATTTATGGGTTTTGGACGGCGTTAGCGGTATCACTTACTATAGCGGCGATTGCGCTGGTGTGGTATTTGGAAATATGTAGCCGCGCATTTGCGATTGAAAAAAGGATAGTGTGATGCAGGTTTTGCATAAAGTGGATTTAACTGCGCTTAATACATTTGGTTTAAAGGCTTCAGCAGCTTCGTTTTGTGTGCTGGACAATGCTGATAGGCTACCTGAAATATGTAAATTACCTGAGTTTAATCGTGATTCTGTATTGTGGCTGGGTGGTGGTAGCAATATATTGTTTGGCCAAGATTATCAAGGCTTGGTGGTTCATATGGCTAACCGTGGTGTTCGTGAAATACGACGAGAAAATGGACACGTATGGTTGGAAGCGCAGGCGGGTGAAGTTTGGCATGATTTTGTGCTGGCAACTTTGGAAATGGGTTTATGTGGCTTAGAAAATCTTAGCCTTATTCCGGGGACAGTAGGCGCTTCGCCAGTGCAAAATATTGGTGCGTATGGTGTAGAGGTTAAAAATGTTATTGATTATGTGCGCTGTTTTGATTTAGACAGTGGCTCGTTTTTTGAATTGGATAATGCTGCCTGCCGTTTTGCTTATCGAGACAGTATGTTTAAGCAAGAAGGTAAAGGACGATATGTGATTGTGTCAGTGGTTTTTAAACTCCACCAACACTTTGAACCTAAAATTCGCTATGGTGATTTAGCTGATGTAGTGCAAAAATTGAGCAACAATCGCACGGTCAATGCTAAAGATGTATCTGATGCTGTTTGTCAGATTCGTGCATCTAAATTACCCGATCCTAAGCTTTTGGGTAATGTGGGGAGTTTTTATAAAAACCCTGTGGTGAGTAGTGAACAAGCGGCGAGCTTATTGCAAAGCTATCCACAGATGCCGCAATATATACAGCTAGATGGCTCAGTAAAATTGGCTGCTGGTTGGTTGATTGATCAGTGTAAATTAAAAGGTTATGCTGTTGGTGGCGCAGCCGTGCATGACAAACAGGCGCTGGTGTTGGTTAATCGTAATCATGCCAGTGCAGCTGATTTAAAAGCCTTATCAGATAAGATTTGTATTACTGTAAAAGAAAAATTTTCGGTTGATTTAGAACCAGAACCTAATTGGCTATCCTGATAAACATAAGCTTTCATTGAACAAACACAATTATTTTATCTATGCAACATGTATTGAGTATAAAAGTACGCTGAATGATAGGAGTTAATTATGGCTAAAGATAGCATCCAAAACACTTATAACCGAATTGTTGATGCAAGCCTGACTTTATTCAATGCAGAAGGTGAACGAAGTGTTAGCACCAATCATATCGCAGCTTATTTGAGTATCAGCCCAGGTAATCTCTATTATCATTTTCGCAATAAAGACGAGATTATCGTGCAATTATTTAAGCGATATAGTGAAGAGTTGCTTGATTTTTTATCCAATAGACCGTTGCCGAATGATGTCTATGGAACAGTTGATTATATGGCAGGGGTTTATGATGTGTTGTGGCGGTATCGTTTTTTATTCAGCGACGTCAATGCTTTGTTGGCGCGCAGTGCAGAATTATTAGGCGAGCACAATACATTTACTTTGGTACGGGTGTCGCCGTTGCTGCTGAATTTACTGCAAGAGTTGGCCAATTCTTGTGTGATCATGATAGATGAAATAGCTTTGAAAGACTTGGCACAAAATATGTGGTTGGTGACCAAATATTGGTTTGATTTTGACAGCTCTATGCAAGGCCGTGATAAGTTGACTGAGTCTTCCAAAGTGCGTGGTATTAATCGGACATTAAGCCTGATGCGTCCTTATTTACAATCAGAGCAGCTGCAACAGTTTGATGCCATCATTTGCGGCTTATTAAGCGATAATAATATTGTTAATGAATAAATACACAAAATCTACTCATAAGGCTGCCTGAAATATTCAGGTAGCCTTATTAATATTAAGCTAGAATAAAGCCGTTTTCAGAAGCTAAGGACTCCTAATAAATGAACACTTTCCCTATTGCCCGTGTGGGTGAACAAGTACTCGAAATACAAGGCTCAATGGCCAATCGCCATGGTTTGATCGCTGGCGCTACTGGCACCGGTAAAACCGTTACTTTACGTCGCATGGCAGAAGCATTCAGTAATGCTGGTATTCCTGTGTTTATGAGCGATGTTAAAGGCGACTTGTCTGGCGTCGTGAATTCAGGTGATGGCCAAGGTAAGGTGGGCGAGCGCATCAATGATTTTGGCTTAGGCGAAGCTTGGTTGAGTGGTTTCCCCGTGCGCTTTTGGGATATGTTTGGCGAGAGCGGTATTCCGCTCCGAGTTACTATTTCTGCAATGGGGCCTATGTTGTTGTCGCGATTGATGAATCTGAATGACACCCAAGAGGGTTTAGTAAACTTGGTCTTCAAGGTGGCTGATGACAATGGTTGGCACTTAATTGATTTAAAAGATTTACGCGGCATGCTTAAGCATGTTGCTGACAATGCCGCTGAATATCGCACTAAATATGGTAATGTTTCAGCCGCTAGCGTGGGTGCCATCCAACGACAATTGTTAACGCTGGAAAATGAAGGTGCAGAAAATCTTTTTGGCGAACCAGCATTGAACTTAGAAGATTGGATGCAAACTGAAGGTGGTAAAGGTGTTGTCAATATTTTAAATTCAGAAAAATTGATGCGCTCACCGCGCATGTACAGTGCCTTTTTGCTGTGGATGCTGGCAGACTTATTTGAAACACTTCCTGAAGTGGGCGATTTAGAACAGCCGAAATTTGTAATGTTTTTCGATGAAGCCCATTTATTGTTTGACAATGCTGCTACCGCTTTGGTGTCTCAAATTGAGCAAGTGGTACGTTTGATTCGTTCAAAAGGGGTTGGTGTTTATTTTGTAACCCAGAATCCACTTGATTTGCCTGATACTATTCTTGGCCAGCTGGGCAACCGCGTACAGCATGCCTTGCGCGCTTTTACGCCACGCGATCAAAAAGCAGTGAAAGCTGCGGCAGAAACTTTTCGCACCAATCCGAGTGTAAATGTAGTAGAGGCCATTGCAGAATTAGGTGTGGGCGAAGCCTTGGTTTCCTTTTTAGATGAAAAAGGCATGCCAGCGCCAGTAGAACGAGCTTTAGTGTTGCCGCCGCAATCCAGTCTCACGCCATTAAGTGACACAGAGCGCAATGAATACTATCAAAAAGATATTTTGTATCGTCATTATAAAGACATGGTTGATAATCATTCGGCATTTGAAGCACTGGCTGAATTGGCTGCAACAGAGCAAGCTGCGCAGGCAAACCAACAACAAGAACAAAAAAACACTGCTCAAAAAGAAACACCAAAAGAACCAAGTGTGGCAGATGGCTTTTTGGGTGGCTTAATGGGCGGGCGCAAAAAATCTAATCAAGGGGTAGGCTACAACGTAGCAGATAACTTAGGCAGTCAAATTAATCGTCAAGTTACCAATGCTATTTCACGTAGTGTGATGGGGGTAATTAAAAACCTGTTTAAATAATACTGGATATTAAAATAACGATAAGGCTACCTGAAAAAGTTGTTCAGATAGCCTTATCGTTTTAAAATATATCACGAGCATTGATTGCTTATTTTATGATAGTTAAAAAATTAAACAGATTTATACACCAATTCTCTTGAATTGTGCTGTTATTATGCTAGAATAGCCGCTTGCTAAAAGGGCCTGTAGCTCAGTTGGTTAGAGCAGGGGACTCATAATCCCTTGGTCCACGGTTCAAGTC
>CAZLYX010000018.1:0-34663 GCA_964563885.1 uncultured Neisseria sp.
TTTATATTTATAAATATAAATATTAAGCATTTTAAAAATACAAAGAATAATAAATTTTATTTTTATCATACTCAATATAATGCGTAACAAAGTAAGATTGAGTTAATGTATTTTCAATCACTATTAAAGGTTTAGCATGTGATGCTTACTCATACTGATCATCTACATTTTTTCTTATGCGCTTGATTAAAATTCTCACCGCTCCATCGTTGCCTTGGTGCGGCTCAGCATAAGCCAATACTTCAGGATGTGCCATCAGCCAACGTCTGACTGTTGTTTTCAACACAGATTTATAGCCACTTGATCCTAAGCCGCTACCGTGAATAATTTCACCACATACACCACGCTTGGCAACAAATTCAATAAACTCATTTAACACTTGTTGCGCTTGCTCTTGGTTATAGCCATGCAGGTCAACATCTGCAACCACCGGCCAATGCCCACTTTGTAATCTTCGAATATCATTGTGCCCTTGTCCATTTTTACTAAATGTCGCTGGTACATTATCTGCATTGCCATACCCAACATAAAAATAATCACTTTCCGTCAAACTTTGTTCATCATGTTGGCGGGGTTTAATAGGTGAATTGTCTACTGGCGCTTGATAACGATTGCTTGATTTTAAAGTTTTAACTGCGCCCATTTCTTTAATAAAATCTACTGCTTCGGCCGCTTGTTGTTGAGCAATCGCATTTGCCGCAGCTTCTCGATCAGCCTTAGCTTGTGCTTCTTTTTTAGCTTGTTGTCCCAATTCTTGTAATTGAGTTTTGAATTTATCGTCCATCAATGTTCCTTTTAACTAGGCTAAGCAAACTTAAGCATTAATGCTGGGTTCGCGGACATCCAAAATTATTTGACGACCAAAGTTAGCGGCTTGAATTAGCGTTGCAATGCATTCTGCCGTTGAGGTTGGTGCAGTTAAGCCGCCATTTTGAGCTAAGTCTTGAAAGCGTGACAACAAAGGGAAGTCTACTGATTTTGCTTGCCGAATCTGCGCTTGCATGCCAGTGTCAACCACCCCTGGTGCTATGCTGGCAATGGCTACATCTATATGCTGCTCGGCAGCAATGCAAAGTGCATGTTGGTCTAATGCTGCTTTAGTAGCACCGTAAACACTCCAGCCAGGATAAGATTTACGCCCTGCTCCGCTGCTGATGTGTACAATTTTTAAATACCTATTTTTGGGTTTAGCCTGCATTACCGCATTACTTAATAATAAAGGTGCGGTGACATTAAGGGCAATCGTTGTGGTTATTTCTGAGGCGCTTTGCCTACCCAATATTGCGTTAGGATGCGCTGATCCTGCATTGTTTATTAATATGATTTCAGATGCTGTTGCTAAAAACTCAGTTAACAAGCTACCTGAAAGCCAGCTTATTAATTGATCAGTTTGGCTTAAATCTAATGTCACTTGTGTTAGCAGCGGCTCAATGTGTATATTCGTTTCGGCTGTTATGGTGCGACTAATGCCCATTACCGCATAACCGTTACGTTGGTAATGCGAAGTTAATGCCTTGCCTAAACCACGGCTGTGGCCAGTAATGATGATTTTTTTCTGAAGATTATTCATATTCTGTATCCCAAAGGCTACCTGAAAACATAAAGGCTACCTGAAAGCTTTCAGGTAGCCTTTATCATACATTTTATAATGAAATTAACCAACGCGGTAAAACGCTAAGCTTCCTAATAAATTGGGTAACACTGCTATTTTGTTAGCACCAGTCATCACTGCACGCTCTAAAATACGAACTTGATTTTTGGCACATAAAGCATCAAAGTCTTGCAAAGTACACCAATGAATATTAGGCGTGTTATACCATTGATACGGCATTCGCTCCGAAACGGGCATGTGCCCACCCAAAGCAAGTTGCAAGCGGTTGCGCCAATAGCCAAAGTTGGGAAAAGACACAATGGCTTCTTTGGCCACACGGGTTAAGTCGCGCAGAATAGTTTCGGTATTTTGCATTGATTGTATGGTTTGGCTTAATACAATCACATCAAAGCTGTCGTCAGCAAATGCCATCAAGCCCTGCTCTAAATCGGCTTGAATCACATTGACACCGCGTTTAATTGCTTCAAGCACGCTATCAACATCAATTTCTAAACCGTAGCCAAAACAGTTTTTATCACGTGCTAATGCCGACAATAATTCCCCATCACCACAACCTAAATCCAATACGCGGCTGTTGGCAGGAATCCAATCATAAATAAGTTGCAAGTCATCGCGTAACGCTTGGCTCATTTTTGCAACTCCTTATCAATATTGTTTATATAAGCACGCACAGCATCGATATAAGGCTTATCTTCCATTAAAAAGGCATCATGGCCGTGGGTAGATTCAACTTCAATGTACTGAACTGACTTACTGGCTCGAATAAGCGACTGCACCAGTGTATGTGAACGTTGCGGCGAAAACCGCCAATCGCTGCTAAAGCTGGCAACAAAAAACTTTGCTTCTACATGGGCTAAACATGCCACTAAATCATGCCCATAATCCGCCGCAGGATCAAAGTAATCCAATGCTTTAGTCATCAATAAATAGGTATTGGCATCAAATCTATCTGCGAATTTATCACCTTGATAGCGTAAGTACGATTCAACTTCAAAATCAACACTATAATCATACTGATAACCATCGCCCCGCAATGAACGTCCAAACTTTTGACCAAGTCCATCTTCGGCTAAATAAGTAATGTGTCCCATCATCCGTGCAATCCGTAAACCACGGCGCGGAATGGTGTTTAAACGTGCATAATGGCCAGAGTGAAAATCAGGGTCAGTTAGAATTGCTTGGCGAGCAACATCGTTAAACGCAATATTTTGGGTTGAAAGCCTAGTTGATGACGCAATCACTAAAGCATGGCGCACGCGGCTGGGATAATCAATGCTCCATTGCAACGCTTGCATGCCACCTAAACTGCCACCTACTACTGCTGCCCATTGATATATGTCTAAATGATCGGCGAGCAAAACTTGTGAGCGCACCCAATCTTTTACTGTCATCAGCGGAAAGTCAGCGCCATAATCTAAGCCCGTTTCAGGATTTTGGCTAAGCGGGCCAGTGCTGCCGCTGCAACCACCCAAATTATTAACTCCAACCACAAAAAAACGATTGGTATCAATGGGTTTTCCAGGGCCAATCATACTGTCCCACCATCCTGGATATTTATCTTCTGGCTTATGACGGCCAGCAACATGATGATCGCCTGATAATGCATGACAAACCAAAATAGCATTGCTGCGATCTTGATTTAAGGAGCCGTAGGTTTCTACCATTAAATCGAAGCGCGGTAGAACACAGCCGTTTTGTAGGATAAACGGCTGTTCAAAAGCAATTTTTTGCGGGCTTGCGAGCCAAATATCGGCGGCTTGAGTCATATTGATAAATAATGGGCACTGTGATTGAATAATGGTTATTATAGCGGTTTTGTAAGCTATGTGCCGTTTGCCCAGCTAAGTTTTTCAGGTAGCCCTTATTATGGTTTTGAGAGACTATTTTTTTTAGTTGTTGTCGCAGCTCATGGCATCCCAGCAATCATCGATGGTATTGTCAAACGCTGACGAATTAACGCTTACTGCTTTTTTTAAAGTTAGAAAAAGCTCAAAATACTATTAAGTTATACTCCTTTTAACCAGCTGTTTGAGATAGTTTGAAGAGAGAATGCTCATTGAATAATGAACAACGACTTACAATCTGGCGAGCACTATCTAACCTGTTTCTTGACACTGAAGTAGATGACATCATAATCAAATACATCGCTCGAACCATTTTAGAAAGCGGGCTTGTTTTAAGCGAGGTTGAAGATATTCTCTGGTACGAGGTGTACCCAGTATTAGGGAATAATTTGAGAAGTGTTGCTGGAGTTTGGGATGGCTGGTCGGATTCTTGGTTGCTTCATCATCTGCCTGCTCCCGTTCGTCCCAACACCATACGTGGCAACGCATTTATCATAAAAGAGATAAAACGTTGCTGGTTAAAAGTGGCAGAGTTTCATGCTGGCCAAAATGTCTAAGAATTTCAGAAATATGGGCAAATTTTCCACGGAGTCCTAAATGACGCCATGTTAAGGAAGCTATAAGCCATAAGAATTAAATTAATAATCTGAATGGTATCAAATATATGGAAACGAAATGATTGGCCAGATTTTACGCATTGCTACGCTTACAGCTTTGGCTGTTGTGATCATTAAACACTTATTCAGTTCTAGACAAAAACAAGCTTTACACGAAACGGTCACGTTGGCAGCTTGGGTATTTGTAGGCGCAACTATATTGGCCTGGATTTGGTATGCTTTTAAAAGCGGATAAGCTTAATCTGCAAGATGCTCACTTTGACGTTCGATTTCCACTCCTACTTCTCGCACATTCGGCAAAATGCCTGGTTTAACCACGCGCACGCGCACAGATACAGCGTTGAAATTTTGTAAAATCAACTCAGCTACATGCTCAGCTAAGGCTTCTAATAATTGAAAACGCTGTTCGGCTAAACTTTTTCTTACCAGTTCACATACTTCGGCGTAATGAACAGTGTCGTTAATGTCATCTGAAAGCGCAGATTGTTCAGCAACGCCAATATCTAAATCTAAAATCAGGGTTTGCTTATTTTTACGCTCCCAATCGTATACGCCGATAAGCGTCTCGGCTTTCATGCCGTGCAGAAAAATTTTATCCATACTTTTTTAATCCATTTCGCGATAGAATCACTACTTCATTTTAATCAAAAGTTATCTTATGTTGGTAAATATCTTTGCAGTATTGATTGCTTATTTAATTGGTTCACTCTCTTTTGCAGTGATTGTATCTAAAATTTACGGCATGGACGACCCTCGTTCTTATGGCTCCGGAAATCCTGGTGCAACCAATATATTGCGCACAGGCAAGAAAAAAGTGGCGGCGCTAACGTTACTAGGCGACGCGCTCAAAGGTTTATTTGCTGTATTACTCGCATTGTGGCTTCAAGACGCGCTCCACCTAAGTAACGAAACCATTGCTTCAGTGGCGGTAGCCGTTTTAGTGGGACATATGTGGCCAGTGTTTTTTGGTTTTAAAGGCGGTAAAGGTGTCGCCACCGCAGTGGGCGTTTTGCTTGCTTTGTCTTGGCCACTGGCATTGCTGTGCATTTTTATATGGCTGGTGATGGCATTTGGTTTTAAAGTATCTTCTTTAGCCGCGCTCACGGTCGCTGTGCTTGCGCCTATTTTTGCTTACTTCATTATTGATTATAGTTCTTGGGTATGGGCAGTAGTCATTATTGCCGCATTGGTGCTTTATCGCCATAAGAGTAATATTCAAAAATTGATTAAAGGCGAAGAAGGTAAAATCGGTTCTTAAGTATTTAGAATACTTTTCAGGTAGCCTAAAACAAACAGGAATGCACAATGCCAACTGAAAAAATTTATTACGCTATTATTATTTTACTCGCCTCTATTTCTGTACTCACCAGCCCATTTTTTTATATCAGCAGAAAAAATAAGCAACGGCTAGATAAACGTGTAATAAAACGGCAGTGGTATATTGTATTATTCAGCAATATTTTAATTGTTTCAGCTCTTGTTATAGCTTGGTATATTTGGTGGCGAGCATAAGTTGGTATTTAAGTGTTTCAATAAATAAGGCTATTTGAAAAACTTAGGAGATATTGCGATGATAAATACTGAGATTAATATTCAATATTATCAACATCCTTATGCGGAGTTTGTGCTAGGTTCGTATGAAGATAAACTATGTTTATGTGACTTTCGATACAGAAAAATGAGAGAGTCAGTTGACTATCGTATTCAGCGCGGTCTGAATGCAAGTTTTGTAGTAAAAAATAATCATATTTTAGACACTACCAAGACTCAACTCGAAGAGTATTTTTTGGGTGGACGCAGTGTATTTGATCTTCCATTGTTAATGGTAGGTACTGATTTTCAAAAATCGGTATGGAAAGCACTCACCAGTATAAAGTATGGAAAAACAGCTACTTATTTAGACTTAGCACTTTATATTGGCAATAAAAATGCAGTGCGAGCCGTGGGTAATGCTAATGGTGCAAATGGGTTGGCGATTATTGTTCCTTGTCATCGTATTATAGGTAGTCAAGGTGAGTTAGTGGGTTATAGTGGTGGATTGTCGTTAAAAAAGCGACTGTTAGAATTAGAAAATAGTCTGTTGATTTAGTATATAAATATCTGAAAAGATTCAGGTAGCCTTGTAAATAATCTAGAACATTAAGATTAATATTCAATCTATTTAATTATTTTGTTTATAGTGGATTCAAATATTAATCAGAAGGTTTGCTAGAATAGTTTAAATATTTATCAAGATGTTGCCATACAATGCAACACGCTTGATTTTCATATGTGTGCAATTCAAAATAAATCTAAAAATATATGATAAGGCTACTTGCTGCTTAAAGCTTCTTACTAAATAAAACAAAGGCTCCTATTGGTTTTGAACCGATAGGAGCTTTTTATTTCATTTAACAGTGCGGATAAATGAGCTATAAATAATTTTATACCAAACCTAAAATCAAATTGCTAACGCAGCTAAGAGCTTATTATGAATGCCACCAAAGCCACCATTGCTCATCACCAAAACTTGGTCTCCTGGTTGTGCAGAGCTTGCAATCTCTGCCACCAATACGTCTAAATCATAGCCAACATGTAGCTTACCGCCTAAAGGTGATAAGGCTTCGGCGACATCCCAATCGATATCACCGGCATAACAAAACACCTGATCGGCTTCAGCTAAGCTAAGAGGCAATGCTGTTTTCATCACCCCTAGTTTCATGGTGTTTGAACGTGGCTCTAACACGGCTAAAATACGCGCCGAACCTATTTTATGACGTAAGCCTTCTACGGTAGTGGTAATCGCCGTGGGATGATGAGCAAAATCATCGTATACGGTAATGCCATTAACTGTGCCCTTCACTTCCATGCGGCGTTTGACGTTTTTGAACGCGCTCAAACCCTCGCATGCATGTTCTATACTCACACCTACATGGCGTGCTGCGGCAATGGTGGCAACTGCATTCATGCGGTTATGCTCACCCATTAATTCCCAAGCTACATGCCCTACTTTTTCACCTTTAAGCAACACATCAAATGATCCGTCGGCCGCGGCGTTGGCCACTTGCCAGCCATCACCATTGCCAAATGGTTCTACTGGCGTCCAACAGCCTTGATCTAAAGTGTCACGTAAACTTTTTTGCTGGCCATTGCACACAATTAAGCCGTTGTTGGGTATGGTGCGCACTAAATTGTGGAATTGGGTTTGAATCGCGGCCAAATCAGCAAAAATATCAGCATGGTCAAATTCTAAATTATTCAACACACAGGTGCGTGGGCGATAGTGTACAAATTTACTGCGTTTATCAAAAAACGCAGTATCGTATTCATCTGCCTCAATCACAAAAAATGGTGATTGGCTCGCAGGGTCTTGGCGTGTTGCTTGCGGCAAACGTGCCGATACCGAAAAGTTTTGTGGCACGCCACCAATCAAAAAGCCTGGTGCTAAACCAGCATATTCTAATACCCAAGCCAACATGCTGGCGGCAGTGGTTTTGCCGTGTGTGCCCGCTACTGCTAATACCCAGCGGCGGTGCAATACATTTTCAGCTAGCCATTGTGGGCCAGAAATATAAGCCAAACCACGGTTTAAAATCTCTTCTACCACTGGTAAACTGCGTTTTGCAACATTGCCAATTACATACACATCTGCGGGAAACTGATTAAGTTGATCAGCTTCAAAACCTTCAACAACATCAATGCCCAAGGTCTCAAGCTGAGTGCTCATCGGTGGATACATTTTGGCATCACAGCCAGTAACTTTAAAGCCTGCTTCTTTGGCAATCGCTGCCACTCCGCCCATAAAGGTTCCGCCAATGCCGATGATGTGGATGTGTTTCATGATGTGTTTAATGAGTTAAGTTGAATAGCCAAACATTATAGCCCAATTGCACTGTAGCAGCCATTAATCGGCAAAAGGCTACCTGAAAAAAGATCATGCTATACAAGCCTTCAGGTAGCCTTGACAAATCTTTAAAATGAAGACTTTAAATCTTCTAGCTAGAAAAAACTACTCATTGTTTTCTAGCCAAATTGCACTAACCATGCGCCCTGTTTGACCATCGCGTCGATAAGAAAAAAATGTATCCCGTTCTAATACCGTACAATGCTCACCACCAAAAATTTGATTAACGCCCTCGCGTTGCAATATTAAGCGCGCCAACATATAGATATCTGCCAAATATTTTCCATCACCGATGGCTTCAAAGGCTTGCTCTGCTTGAGCTATGGGTAAACAAAAAGCGTCCCATACATTTTGTCCCACTTCAAAAGCATCCGGGCCGATAGCTGGTCCTAAATAAGCCAATAATGACTCCGGCGCCACACCCATAGCGCTAATGGTGTTTTGCAATACGCCACCAGCTAAACCACGCCAACCCGCGTGTGCCGCGGCGACTACTGTGCCTTTATCGTCACACAATAATACTGGCAGACAATCGGCGGTCATTACCGCACAAGCCACTTGACCGCTGCGATCATAGCTGGCATCTGACTCTGCTTTAATGCTTTGATTTTCAAAAGCATTAACTACAATATCACTGTGAATTTGGTTTAAATAAACAAGTTTTTTGCCAGCTTTCTCTTCAACGATGCGCCGATTTTCTATTACTTTTTGTGGATCATCGCCTACATGGTCTCCTACGTTCAGCGACTGAAAGTAACCGTTACTCACACCACCCTTGCGTGTAGTGAGCAAAGTTCTTACATTGTCTGGAACAGGCCAGTTTGCAGTGAGAAAAAAGCAGTCTGTTTGAACCAATCCGATTGCGGCAGCTAAATCCAAATTTAGTTTTGAGTCCATAAATTTATTTTCCTTTGGCATAACGGATACAAAAAGCTTAATACTTATTAACTTATCTTAATTATAAAAATATCAAGCATCAAGCTTTAGATATGTTTACTAAATATTAAAGAATATTAGTCGAATAATTTATCCGCATCATTCATTTACAATAACTATACACTGGGAATCAACTCATCATGAGAGCACTTTTAAATCCTGGCAACCAACTTATGTTTGCTTATAGAATTTATCATCGTTTGGCGCAATATACGCTATTGAGACCATTGAGTTATATTATGTATATTATGAGTCGCATAATCTACTCCAGTGATATTCATCCGTTGGCCAAAATTGGTAAAGGCTCAGAAATACTCCATCATTTCAACATTGTTATTGGTGGCACGGCAGTTATCGGCAAAAATTGCGTATTGCTAAACGGTGTAACACTGGGTGATGATGGTCGCAGTGGCAGATGTCCAACTATTGGTGATAATGTCATGATCAGTACTGGTGTTAAAATTTTAGGTGATATTAAGATAGGTTCAAATTCTATTATCGGCGCCAATAGTGTTGTGATGAAGGATATGCCTGAAGATTCTTTGATTGTCGGTTGCCCTGCTGTGCCGAAACGAAAAATCAATCGCAGCGAATATATGTATTCTAAATCTGATTAATAATGCTTATGTATTGTTAATACAAAAAAGAGCTACCTGAAAAGGCCGCTCTTTTTTTATTTCGATAATGCTTAAAGTTGAAGCAGATTAATCGCGCACATACATCACATCGACATCATAATCATCTTCATCCCAATCATCATCGTCACCCTCGCCTGCTAAGCGATCCTTCCAATCCTCTTCACGACTCAGCGATGAATCTAAACCACTCTCCAAGCGTAAGACTGATAATAAATGATAAATATCCTCTGGAAGCTTGGCTTCGAATGATAAAGTTTCCAGTGTTTTAGGATGAATAAAACTTAATCGATAAGCATGCAGAGCTTGCCGCCCTAACGCTTTAACCGTTTCTTTCACATCATCATTACACACATGACGCGGATTGCCATAAACTGGGTCGCCTGCCAATGGATGGTTGGCTTCGCGCATATGCACACGAATTTGATGAGTGCGCCCAGTTTCTAGTTCGCATTCAACATAACTATGAGCAAAATAGCGCTCAAGCACTTTGATATGGGTAATCGCTTTTTTGCCGCCAAAGAGCAGCACTGCCATTTTTAAGCGGTTGTGTGGATCGCGGCCGATTAAAGTGTCAATTTTGCCATCAAATGGCACAACACCGTTCACCACGGCACGGTAAATTCGCTTTACTGTGCGCGCTTGGAGTTGTTGTACTAAATGATTTTGTGCTGCCAACGTTTTGGCCACCACCATTAAGCCGCTGGTGTCTTTGTCGAGGCGATGAACGATACCGGCACGGGGAATTTGGGTAAGCTCAGGACAATACGCCAACAAACCATTTAATAAAGTGCCTGTCCAATTGCCTGCCGCTGGATGGACTACCAAGCCCGCTGGTTTATTAATCAATAATACGGTATCGTCTTCATAAATGATGTTTAAATTCATCTCTTCGGGTATATAAGCGAGATTTTCATCTGTTGGCCGAGGTATAACATCAATTTTCTCACTGCCAATAAGTTTTTCTTTAGGCTGGGCAATTTTGCCATTTAGTTGCACTGCGCCCTCTTTAATCCACGTGGTTAAACGGCTACGCGAATAATCAGGTAGCAGTTTTGCTAGCGCTGCGTCCAGTCGCATCCCAGCAAATTCATTAGGAACGGTTAAATTTATGCAACTTTCTGCATCAGGGGCTGCCGAAAAGTCTAAATCATCGTTATAATCGGTTTCGTTCTCAAAGGAAGTGTTCTGCATGAAAAAAATTCTTTTAGTGGTTTCGTTAAGTTTGGCTTTGGGCGCTTGTGCCAGCAATAAAGGCACGGTGGATAAAGAAGCTCAAATAACCGAAGATTGGACTGTGAACCAGTTATACACTGAGGCACAAGACGAATTAAACAGCAATAATTATACGCGCGCTATTAAATTGTATGAATTATTAACATCTCGCTTTCCGAACGACATTTATTCACAGCAAGCGCTATTGGATACAGCTTATGCTCATTACAAAGATGATGAACAGGAAAAAGCGCTAGCTGCTGTTGAGCGTTTTCAGCGTATGCACCCGCAACATCCAAGTATGGATTACGCATTATACTTGAAAGGTTTGATTCTGTTTAATGAGGATCAATCTTTCTTAAATAAATTAGCCTCGCAAGATTGGTCTGATCGCGATCCCAAAGCAAACGAAGAAGCCTATCAGGCGTTTTCTGACGTTGTTCGCCGCTTTCCAGACAGCAAATATGCCGCTGATTCTTCCGTGCGCATGGCAAAACTTGTTGAAGCTTTAGGTGGCAATCAAATGGCAGTTGCGCGTTATTACATGAAGCGTGGTGCGTATTTAGCCGCTGCTAACCGTGCCCAAAAAATTGTATCTGAATATCAAAACACCATTTTTGTGGAAGAGTCTTTAGCGATTATGGAGCTGGCTTATCAGCGCTTAGAGCAGCCTAAACTAGCAGAAGATACCCGTCGTATTTTGCAACAAAACTTTCCCGATAGCCCTTATCTAACTAAATCATGGCAGTCAGAAGGTATGCCGTGGTGGCGCTACTGGAAATAACTGGATGAGCTTTATCCTTAAATATTAAAGCTTAGAGGCTACCTGAATAATGTTTCAGGTAGCCTCTATTGTCTTTATACTGTATTAAACACCATCTTACTATTGGGCTTAAATTTGGCACCTTGGGCAAAACATGTTAACCGATAAAGCAAACTCTCCATCTCGCTGGCTGCCGCTACTCTTAGCGTTGGCCATTTTTATGCAGATGCTAGACACCACTATCTTAAATACTGCGTTACCCAAGATAGCAGCTGACCTCAACGAATCACCATTAAATATGCAGTCGACGATCATTGCGTATGCACTGACGATAGCACTGCTGGTTCCCCTCAGCGGCCATCTGGTTGATCGCTTTGGCACACGAAACGTATTTATCGTAGCTTTGAGTTTTTTTATGCTCGGTTCGTTAATGTGCGCCGCCGCACCTAATTTGCCGATGCTGGTTTTTGCACGCGTGGTACAAGGGCTTGGTGGTTCAATGCTTACGCTAGTGCCTCGACTCACACTATTGCGTGTTTATGATAAATCACAACTACTCAATGCGCTAAATTATGCTCTGATGCCCGCACTTATTGGCCCTATTCTAGGGCCTTTGGTAGGCGGTTATTTGGTCGAATATGCTAGTTGGCATTGGATTTTCTTGCTGAATCTACCTATTGGCGCAATTGGTATTTTAGCCGCTTTGAAAATCATGCCCAATGTTAAAGGTGAAAAAAGCCAATTTGATATTATCGGTTTTTTACTTTTTGCAGCCGCTGTCTGTTCTTTAAACTTATCAGTAGAAATCATCTTGCGCCCTAGCGCTAAATTATTTTCATTTTTACTTGCTGGTAGTGGATTAACCGCGCTCTGGTTCTATAGACGCCACGCTAGAAACACCAAAGAACCACTTTATGCTGGTAATTTATTCAAAGTGCGCACCTATCGAGTTGGTTTAACTGGCAATTTAGTTAGCCGTTTGGGCATTAGCTCTGTTCCTTTCCTCTTGCCCTTATTATTTCAGGTAGCCTTTGGCTTTACTGCAAGTTTCTCGGGTTGGCTTATCTCCACGATTGCATTAGCTGCTTTTATCACCAAGCCGCTCACTAAACCAGTGATGATGCGCTTTGGTTATCGCAATGTTCTCATCATGAACACACGTTTGCTCGGTGCCCTAATTATGCTGTTGGCGCTACCCAGTGCGCACACATCATTATCGGTATGGATGGTGCTGCTATTTATTATGGGTATAAGTAATTCTTTACAGTTTTCTGCTATGAATACGCTTACGATTGCTGATTTACGCCCCTATCAAACGGGTAGCGGCAATAGTTTGATGGCGGTTAACCAACAATTATCCATGAGTTTCGGCATTGCGCTCGGGGCACTGGTGTTACAATCGACCACAAAAACCAGCTTTGCAGTTGATAATTTACACATTGCATTCAGATACACTTTTGTCGTTATCGGCGCCATTACATTTGCTTCGAGTTGGATTTTTCTCCGTCTGCATACTCGCGACGGCCACAACTTAGTTGCTAAATAAAGTTATTTAATCTGATAGCAGGCGTTAAAAATGGCTTAATCACATTAGCAATCACCAATATGCTAATAAATTGACTCTGTTCAGGTAGCCTTATTCTTAAAAGGCTACCTGAACCCTTTTTTTCTTATATGAGTAACCATTATGAAAACAGAAGTTGAACTCAAAATTCTTAATCCTAAAATGACCGAACAACTGCCCGCTTATGCCACATCTGGTTCTGCTGGCTTAGATTTACGCGCTTGTCTTGATGCTGCGGTTACGCTTCAGCCTGGTGAAACTTACCTTATTCCCACTGGTTTAGCCATTCACCTAGACAACCCTGCTTATGCTGCTGTTTTGTTACCCCGCTCTGGCCTTGGTCACAAACATGGCATTGTGCTTGGCAACCTTGTTGGCTTGATCGATTCAGATTACCAAGGTGAATTAAAAGTATCCGCATGGAACCGCAGCCAAACACCTTTTACCATTGAGCCATTTGAGCGCATCGCTCAAATGGTGATTGTGCCAGTGGTGCACGCTGAGTTTAAAGTGGTTGATGAATTTGCCGCTAGCCAACGTGGCGAAGGCGGCTTCGGCAGCACGGGCAAAGCATAATAATGTGATGCTTTATAAAGGCTACCTGAAACGATAACTTTTCAGGTAGCCTTTGTTTACTTAAAAAGCCATTTTCACAATATATGTTAAAATCGGTCATTAATTATTTTCTACACACTGTGATTTAATGTGTAGTGCCTACTACATTCTGATTATGCCCATAAAAAACCCTCATCCTCAAAACATCATTGTCGGGCTTTCCGGCGGCGTTGATTCGTCTGTCACTGCATACTTACTCAAACAAGCTGGCCATGATGTGCGCGGCGTGTTTATGCAAAACTGGGAAGACGACAATACCGACGAATATTGCAGCATCAAACAAGATTCACTTGATGCAATGGCAGTGGCAGATATTATTGATATCGACATTGATATTGTTAATTTTGCTACACAATATAAAGACAATGTATTTGCCTATTTTCTAAAAGAATATCAAGCTGGCCGCACGCCAAACCCCGATGTGTTGTGTAATGCCGAAATTAAGTTTAAATGCTTTCTCGACTATGCCATCGACCATGGTGCAGACGTTATCGCAACGGGGCACTATGCGCGTAAAGAAATTCGCAACAACGTGCACTATTTGCTCAAGGGTTTAGATACCAACAAAGACCAAAGCTATTTTTTATACCGTTTGAAGCCCTACCAGCTTGAGCGTGCAATTTTCCCACTTGGCGACTTAGAAAAACCTGAAGTGCGCCGTTTAGCCGCCGAAGCAAACTTGCCTACTGCGGCTAAAAAAGACAGCACCGGCATCTGCTTTATTGGCGAGCGTCCGTTTCGTGATTTCCTTCAGCAATATTTGCCAACCAACAACGGCGCAATGGTTACGCCTGAAGGCAAAGCCGTTGGCGAGCATGTAGGACTGATGTTTTATACCATTGGTCAACGAAAAGGTTTAGGTATTGGCGGTGCGGGTGAGCCATGGTTTGTTGCTGGTAAAAATTTGATTACCAATGAATTGATTGTGGTTCAAGGGCATGAACACCCGCTCTTATTTACCGATAGTTTAATAATGAATGATTTAAGCTTTACCCTACCCCAACGACCACCAGCTGGCCGTTATCACTGCAAAACGCGTTATAGGATGGCTGATTCACCTTGTGAGCTACGCTATATAGATAATGAAACTATTAAGTTGGTTTTTGATGAACCGCAGTGGGCAGTTACCCCAGGCCAATCTGCGGTATTATATGACGATGATGTTTGCTTGGGGGGCGGAATAATAGTGTCTACTGATAAACCAGTTATCATAACCAATTAGCCTTAAATAAATGTTGCGCTGATACCGTCAAAAATCGGTTTGTAAACAGGCGCAAACCCGATAGGATTGCCTATTATGCAAAAACCTTGGATTCAAAGCTATGAAGCAGGTGTCGACGCTGAAATAGATATTAATCGCTGTCAGTCTATTGTTGGAATGTTTGAGGATAGTGTCCGAAAATACGATTCTCAACCTGCGCTCAGCAATATGGGAAAAGAACTTAGTTACACCGAATGTGCTCAACTAGCGGCTGATTTCGCATCATTTCTGCAGCACACTTTAAAATTATCAAGAGGTGAACGAATTGCGCTAATGATGCCAAACGTGTTGCAGTATCCCATTGCCATTTTTGGCGCTCTGAAAGCGGGCTTGGTGGTGGTTAATATCAATCCACTCTACACTCCACGCGAATTAGAACATCAGCTCAACGACAGTGGCGCCACTACCATTGTAATATTAGAAAACTTTGCCAACACCTTAGAAAGTGTATTGCCGCGCACTCAAATTAAACATATTATTTTAGCTAATATCGGTGAAATGTTTGGTTTTTTTAAAGCCATGGTAATGAACTTAGTGATCCGAAAACTAAAAAAATTAGTACCGCGCTACCATATTCCCAATACCGTTTCATTTAAGCAAGCCCTAAAACTAGGTGCCCAACAAGCAGCAGTTCCCGTTAAAATAAGCCATGACGACCTAGCCTTTTTGCAATATACCGGTGGCACCACTGGCGTAGCCAAAGGTGTCATGCTCACTCACGGCAACATTTGTGCCAATATGATACAAGCGGCAGAATGGATAAAAAATAAGCTGGAGCCAGGTAAAGAAGTTGTGATCGCTGCTTTGCCGCTCTATCATATTTTTTCACTCTCTATCAGCCTGATGGTGTTCATCCAAGCTGGCGCCAAAATAGTCTTAATCACCAACCCACGTGATATTAATGGTTTTATTAAAGAACTTAATAAACAACACTTAAGCGTATTTATAGGTGTGAATACTTTATTTAATGCATTACTCAATAACCCAGCTTTTGCTAACGTAGATTTCTCTAATTTAAAATTGTCGCTGGCAGGTGGCATGGGCACGCACAAAACCGTGGCTGAACAGTGGTTTAGCATAACAGGACAAACCATTATTGATGCTTACGGCCTCACCGAAAGCAGCCCCGGTGTGTGCTGTAACCCCCTCAATCTTCACTCTTATTCGGATGGGATTGGGCTGCCAATATCGAACACTGAGGTAGAATTACGCAACAACAAAGGCGAGATTGTAGCCATCGGTGAACCTGGTGAATTATGGGTAAAAGGGCCGCAAGTGATGAAGGGCTATTGGCTTCGCCCTGACGACACCGCCAAGGTAATGGATGAGCGCGGCTTTTTTGGTACTGGGGATATTGCCGTGATGAACGAAAAGGGCTGGTTCAAAATAATTGAGCGAAAAAATGATTTGATTATGATATCGGGATTTACCATTTACCCAAATGAAATTGAAAATGTTGTTACGCAACATCCTCAAGTACTAGAGGCTGCTTGTATCGGCGTAGAACACGAACGAGCTGGTGAGAAACTAAAATTATTTGTAGTGCGTAAAGATGAGAACCTAACAGCTACAGAGCTAATTGCTTATTGTCGTACCCAGCTCACTGCTTATAAAGTGCCAAAAGATATAGAGTTTCGCGATGAATTACCAAAATCAAATATTGGTAAAATTCTGCGGCGTGAATTACGTAAAGAAGAAGAACAAAAAGTACTGACTGATAAAAAATCTAAAATGGTTATCAAATAGGCTACCTGAAAATAAAACAACAATAACGTTAAAGTTTTTCAGTTAGCCTATTTACTTTATGAGCTTGGAAAAAGGCAATAGGTGAAGTAAAATCCGTTACAGTAAATTCATATAAAGGAATCACAGATGAGCAATAAACTTACCGCGCCTACTCAATTGCCAGATGAAACCGATTTACGCGCAGTGCTTGCTTATAATATGCGTTTATTTCGTGTCGGCAAAGGCTGGTCACAAGAAGAGTTGGCGCGTCAATGTGGTTTAGATCGCACGTATGTATCGGCGGTAGAACGTAAACGCTGGAATATTGCCATGTCAAACATTGAAAAAATAGCCTTAGCTCTTGAGGTTGCTCCATATCAATTATTGCTGCCACCAACAGAGCGCATGAAATTGTTAGCAGTATAAAAGCCATAAAACATTTCAGGTAGCCTCTATTTAAAAGGCTACCTGAAATGTTTAATCGGTTAATTTTAGTAAATAGAATAGATATTCAATCAAACGAACCCATCAAACTGTTCTTCATTAAATAAATCTTCGTCAAACAAATCTGGCTCTTGCCGCTTCATATGGCAAGATACGGAAATATCTTCTTCTATTCGGCAGCAACAAGGTAAAACTTCATTTGGGCCGACAAATGCCAGCGGCAACTCATCATAAGACACACGGCCAGCTAGCAGTGTTAATCTGCAAGAACCACAATAACCGCTACGGCATTGATATTCAATTTCGTGGCCAGTTCTTTCCAAGCCTTCCAATAAGGTCTCACCCTCTTGCAACTTGAATATTTTGTCGAGAGTAGTAATCAGCGTCATGGGTTTATTTTAAAACAAATTCGTAATAGTTGCTTTAAGAAAATTGTTTGTTTATCTTTACAACTCAAAATCTTCTAAATCTTCAGCATTCATTTCAGCATTGATTTGTCCGACTAAATATGAGCTAATTTCTACTTCTTGGGGCGCTACTTGAACATTATCGGATGATAACCAAGTGTTAATCCATGGAATAGGATTTTGATTTGCAGCTTCAAATGCTGGTTTTAAACCTACAGCGCTCATACGTGAATTGGTAATGTATTCTACATATTGACTTAAAATTTCTTTATTCAACCCTATCATTGAGCCATCTTTAAATAAATATTCAGCCCATTCTTTTTCTTGAAGCGCTGCACTTTTAAATATCTGAAAACACTCTTCTTCTAACTCTAACGCTATCTCAGCCATTTCTGGATCATCTGCGCCGCTGCGTAATAGATTAATCATGTGTTGAGTTCCAGTTAAATGCAAAGCTTCATCGCGTGCAATTAGCTTGATGATTTTAGCATTTCCTTCCATCAATTCACGCTCTGCAAACGCAAACGAGCACGCAAATGAAACATAAAACCGGATGGCTTCTAATACGTTAACACTCATTAGACATAAATACAGTTTCTTTTTTAGTGCGCGCAAACTGATGGTCACACTTTTGCCATTTATTTCATGCTTGCCTTCGCCTAAGAGATTATAGTATTGGGTGTATTCAATTAAATCATCGTAATAACAAGAAATATCTTCTGCTCGTTTAACGATGTAATCATTAGTAACAATGTCATCAAATACTATTGAAGGATCGCTAATAATATTGCGGATAATATGGGTGTAAGAACGTGAGTGAATGGTTTCGTTAAAAGACCAAGTTTCAATCCACGTTTCTAATTCTGGAATAGACACTAAAGGCAATAAGCCCACATTGGGGCTACGCCCTTGGATAGAATCCAATAAGGTTTGGTACTTTAAATTGCTGATGAAAATATGTTTTTCATGCTCTGGCAGATTGCTGTAATCAATGCGGTCACGCGAAACATCAATCTCTTCTGGACGCCAAAAAAATGACAATTGTTTTTCAATCAACTTCTCAAAGATTTCATATTTTTGCTGGTCATAGCGTGCCACATTCACTGGATTACCAAAAAACATTGGCTCGTTTAATGCATTGTTTTGTATCCGACTAAACGTGCTGTATGACATGGTTAAATGTTCGCAAGACATGTAAAAGAACCTTTGTAGTTGGTTTCAGGTAGCCTATTGAGGCTACCTGAAATATTAATGATTAAATCTTACATGCACCGCCGGCACAACCATCGTCTTGTAAGTCTATTTGAGTATCGTCAGCACCATCGCGGGTGTTGTGATAATACAAAGTTTTAACGCCATATTTATAAGCGGTGAGCAAATCTTTTAGCATTTGCTTCATCGGCACTCGCCCACCTTCAAAACGCTGTGGGTCATAACTTGTATTTGCTGAGATTGCTTGGTCAACAAACTTCTGCATCACACCTACTAGTTTCAGGTAGCCATCATTATTGGGTAATTGCCACAGTAATTCATACTGCCCTTTTAATCGCTCAAACTCAGGTACAACTTGCTTCAAAATACCATCTTTAGATGCTTTTACTGAAACCAAGCCACGTGGTGGCTCAATACCGTTGGTAGCGTTAGCAATTTGTGAGCTCGTTTCCGATGGCATTAGCGCTGTTAAGGTTGAATTACGTAAGCCATGCTGCAAGATGTCAGCGCGCAAACCTTCCCAGTCTAAATGCAAAGGCTCTTGGCAAATACTGTCTAAATCTTTCTTGTAAGTATCAATTGGCAGTAAGCCTTGCGAATAGGTAGTCTCATTAAACAAAGGACAAGCACCAAATTCTTTTGCCAACTCAACTGAGGCTTTTAGCAGGTAATACTGAATAGCCTCAAACGTGCGATGAGTTAAACCCAAAGCTGAGCCATCAGAATACTTAACACCGTTCTTCGCCAAATAATAAGCGTAGTTGATAACACCAACGCCTAAAGTGCGGCGATTCATAGTGGCAATCTGAGCAGCTTTAATTGGGTAATCTTGATAGTCGAGCAAGGCATCTAATGCGCGCACAGCTAAGTCAGCTAAATCCTCTAATTCGTCTAAGTTTTCTAAAGCGCCTAAGTTAAATGCCGATAATGTGCATAAAGCAATCTCACCATTTTCATCATTAATATCGTTTAATGCTTTGGTAGGCAACGCAATTTCTAAACATAGGTTGGATTGACGTACAGGTGCAACGCTGGGGTCAAATGGGCTGTGGGTGTTGCAATGGTCTACGTTTTGAATGTAAATACGGCCGGTACTCGCTCGCTCTTGCATCATGGCGGCAAATAAGTCTACAGCAGGCATGCTGCGTTTACGAATATTGGGGTCTTGCTCATATTGAGTATATAAACGCTCAAACTCTTCTTGATCGGCAAAAAATGCTTCATATAGACCAGGCACATCAGATGGTGAAAACAAAGTAATTTTGCCACTTTTAATCAATCTATTGTACATCGTGCGGTTGATTTGTACGCCATAATCTAAATGACGAACGCGGTTATCTTCAACACCACGGTTGTTTTTTAATACTAATAAATTTTCCACCTCTAAGTGCCACATTGGGTAGAACAATGTGGCTGCTCCACCGCGCACACCACCTTGTGAACAAGACTTCACTGCGGCTTGAAACATTTTAAAGAAGGGTATGCAACCTGTGTGTTGCGCTTCACCGCCGCGAATCTCGCTGCCTAAGGCACGAATACGGCCAGCATTGATGCCAATACCAGCACGCTGCGAAACATATTTCACAATGGCGCTGGTAGTGGCATTAATACTGTCTAAACTATCGTCACATTCAATTAACACACATGAGCTAAATTGGCGTGTTGGCGTGCGTACGCCAGACATAATCGGTGTGGGCAAGGATATTTTAAAAGTGCTCACTGAATCATAGAATTTTTTAACATAGCTTAAGCGCGTGGATGTTGGATATTTTGAAAACAAGCACATCGCCACAAGCACATAAAGAAATTGTGGGGTTTCGTAGATTTCTTTAGTCACTCGGTTTTGAACCAAGTATTTTCCTTCAAGCTGCTTCACTGCGCCGTAAGAAAACGTCATATCACGGTCATGATCGATATATGAGTTTAACTCATCAAATTCTTCACGGCTGTAGTCTGCCAAAATATGCGCATCGTATTTACCCGTTTTAGTTAATTGATTAACGTGGTCAAATAAATGTGGTGGCGTAAATTCGCCGTAAGCAATTTTACGCAGATGAAACACTGCCAGCCTAGCTGCCAAATATTGATAATCAGGTGTTTCTTCTGAAATTAGGTCTGCTGCGGATTTAATAATGGTTTCGTGAATGTCATCGGTGCGAATGCCATTATAGAATTGGAGATGGGATTTTAGTTCTACTTGCGATACAGAAACATTATCTAAATCACTGGCCGCCCAATCAATTACACGGTGAATCTTATCTAGATTAATGTCTTCTAAGCGTCCGTCACGTTTAGTAACTTGGATATTGGCAGTGGTATTCATTCTTAATGTCTCAGTGTTTTAATGGCAAAATAAAATACAAGAAGCGGTTTTGTAACTAGTTAATTTTACTTCATCATAATAGATTTCAGCGTTAGTTTCCAGTCTTGACAAGCTACAGTAAGCAGGGATTATCCATTAAAGCCAGTCTTTTCAAGCGCGTTTCTAATCGTTAGTTTTCGTAAAGGCTAATATATCATCCAAACAAACAACACTTATTAGCTTGTCTTTTCAGACAACCTAATAAGAAAAAAACCTTATTCTTTTGAACAAGGTTTTTAAAGAGGAAATGCTTATTCGGCAGTAGGGGTTTGTCCCACTTGTCGTTCATGTTGTAGGCTAACTGCACGAGCGGGAACAATGGTAGAAATTGCATGCTTATAGACCATTTGAGTAACTGATGTATTGCGCAACAAAACTACATATTGGTCAAATGACTCAACCTGACCTTGCAATTTAATACCGTTTACTAGGTAAATTGAAACAGGTACATGTTCTTTGCGCAAGGCATTCAAAAAAGGGTCTTGTAGCATTTGTCCTTTAGCTGTCATGGTTAAACTCCGTTTATTATGTTTTTAGGTTTATCGGGGATATGTTCGACAATTGTAGCCTTGAATGCCTATTTTTACCAAGGATTTTTGAGAAATTGTCGGTAAGAATGTGCAAAGTTCATATCTTCATTCTTCAAGCTGTCTATAGCTTGTTAAATACTGTCAATTATAATTTTAGAAGAATAGATTATTTTCAAAAGGCTACCTGAAACAAATTTCAGGTAGCCTTTTTTTATTTAGAATGCCTTTTTTTAATACTCACTGGGCTTTTTTTCTTCGAGCGTTTTTTACTTTCTTTTTTGCTCTCACGTTTTTCAATACGATTACTCAGACTCACGCGGCGCAAAGGCTTTTTCTTAGGCTTGTCTTCAGCTTCTTCGTAAGGATTTCGCGAAACATTATACTGAATACGTAAAGGTGTACCTTCCAAATTAAATGCTTTGCGAAAGGTTTGAGTCAAATAGCGAGTATAAGACTCTGAAATATTCTTAAGTGAATTACCATGAATAACAATGATTGGTGGGTTAGAGCCACCTTGGTGAGCATAGCGCATTTTTGGGCGTACTAAGCCTGTTCTCGGTGGCTGTTGTCGCTCAATGGCACTTTGCAAAACGCGGGTAATTTTAGGCGTTGGCATTTTTACCATGGCTGCATCGTAAGCTTGCTGAATGCTTTCAAACAAGCCGTCAATTCCGCGTTCTTTTAAAGCAGAAATATAATGAAACTTGGCGAAATCTAAAAAATACAACTTGCGTGCGATATCACGTTTTATTTGTTCTTTACGCTCATCATCAAGCCCGTCCCATTTATTCACAGCAATAACCAACGCTCTGCCCGCTTCAAGCGCAAAACCAGCAATGGTGGCATCTTGATCTGCAATATCTTGTTGAGCATCTAAAACCAACACTGCAACGTTGGCAGCTTCAATGGCTTGCATGGCTTTAATTACTGAGAATTTTTCTATGGCATCATCAACTTTGCCACGACGACGCACGCCAGCGGTATCAATGATGGTAAACGGCTTGCCTTCACGTTCAAAGTCGATATGAATACTGTCACGGGTGGTGCCAGGCATATCAAAGGCAATTACACGTTCTTCGCCAAGAATAGAATTTACTAAAGTAGATTTACCCACATTAGGACGGCCAATAATTGCAAAAGCAGGATGTTTGGGTGTTTCAGGCTCTTCTTCTGGATCAGGGAATTGCTCAAGTATTTCTTCAAATAAATGGAACACACCATCGCCATGCGCACTAGAAATAACAGTAGGCTCGCCTAAAGCCAATTCAAAAAACTCTGCGGCCAATACCGCTTGGTTGCCGCCCTCGCCTTTATTTACGGCTAAGTAAACAGGTTGTGGGCTTTGGCGCAAACGGTCGGCAATAATTTTGTCTTGTGGTGTTAAACCTGTACGGGCGTCTACCAGAAAAACAACCGCATCGGCCTCGTCAATTGCTTGGAGTGTATGCTTGGCCATTTCATGCAAAATACCACTATCAACGACGGGCTCAAGACCACCGGTATCGATCACAAAATAAGGCTTAGTACCAAGACGGCCATGACCATAATGACGATCACGTGTGAGGCCGGGCATATCAGCCACTAAAGCATCTTTGGTGCGTGTAAGGCGGTTAAATAAAGTGGATTTGCCAACATTGGGGCGGCCAACGAGGGCGATGGTGGGTTTCATCTTGTAAAGTCTCTCTACCTGTTACAAAGTAGCCATTATGTTAGGCTGCTTGTAAATTATTTTATGGGGGTTGATTTTACCTGAAAATAAGTTTGTTTGCTTGGAAAGGTTTTCAGGTAGCTTTTGGATAATATGGTGTTTCTAAGAATATAGAAAGCCTGCAAATGTTTGCAGGCTTTAGCAAATACAGTTTAGTGAAGCTGATCGTATTTTAATTGGATCAGTTCGCGATTGGGTGCATCTTCAGGCAATTGATCTAATGCTTGCTTGTAGGCTGCGAAAGCTTCTTTCGGTTTATTTTGCGCCATCAAGACATCACCTTTGGTTTCTAATAATAGAGGTTCAAAGACTGGGTCAACTTTGGTATTTAGTGTAGCTAAAGATTCAGCATACTTTTTCTGTTGTAATTGAACAGTGGCCAAACGCTGTATAGCCAATGCTTGAATCAACGGTGTTTTCTGATTGCTCAAAACCCATTGTAAATGGCCAGCTGCTTCATCATAGCGTGTTTTATCAAAAGCAATAGCAGCAACCACGAAAGAACCTTGAGCTGCAGCAATACTGCTTGGATAGTTTTTTTGCAATGTTTTTAAATGGCTAC
Source organism: uncultured Neisseria sp. (assembly GCA_964563885.1). Classification (GTDB taxonomy): domain Bacteria; phylum Pseudomonadota; class Gammaproteobacteria; order Burkholderiales; family Neisseriaceae; genus CAZLYX01. The sequence continues at coordinate 23,896 of CAZLYX010000018.1, forward strand.
TAATACCAGCCTCATCAGCAGGATTGGCAGCCAGCTGCTCTAAAACTGCTGCTGCTTCTTGGTTTTTCTTCACTTGATGATTGCTGTATAACACCCAACCTAAATAGGCTAATGCAACCAGCACTAATGCCGCAAATATCCAGCGGCCAATGCTTTTCCAAAAATGTTTGAAATTTTCTAGTTCTTCTTGCTCTTCAATATGGGCAGCCATACTTTTCCTTATTTACTCTGTTAGTTCTGTCAGGCGATTTATATTGTCGCAGCATTCAGTTTGGTTTGTAATGTGATTAATCCATTTTGATCACAAAGCGTATTTAAGCCAGCAATATCAGTTTGATATTCTTTAAATTTACGCTCAGCATCGCGCCATTGGCATATTACTTTAGCTTGACCCTGTTCTGTTTCCTGCACCAAAATCATTAAAACCGCACCCGATTTTTCAGCTTTTTCACGTTTCTTTTTAAAGCTTTGGTTGCCAAAATAATGCAATACGTCAATATGATTATGGCGTAAGTTTTGTGCGATTTGTAATGCAGCAACACCACAGTTTGGCTCATGAATTAAATAAACATCGGCTACAGTCTGTGTTTTTAAACATCCATATTCTTTCACTAGTAACAACAAACGTTCAATGCCCATTGCAAAGCCAACTGATGGTGTGGGTTTTCCGCCCAACTCTTCAATTAGACCATCGTAACGTCCACCGCCACATACTGTGGCTTGTGAACCTAACTTATCGGTTACCCATTCAAACACGGTTTGGTTGTAATAATCCAAGCCACGCACCAAGCGCGGATTTTCAATATAGACAATGCCTAAACCATCAAGCATTACTTTAAACTGAGTGTAATGTGCCCTGCTCTCTTCGCCCAAATAATCAATTAAATGCGGCGCAGCATTGCATATTTTTTGTAATTCTGGATTTTTTGTGTCAAGAACACGCAAAGGATTGGTATGTAAGCGGCGTTTGCTGTCTTCATCAAGCTGTTTTTCATGTTGTTTCAGGTAGCCTACCAACGCTTCGCGGTGCGCCGCGCGCTCCTCACGTGTACCTAAACTGTTTATTTCTAAAGTTAAACAATCTTCAATGCCTAACTCTTTCCATAAAAACGCACACATTGCCACAATTTCTGCATCGACATCTGGGCCTTCAAAACCTAAAGCTTCAATGCCCACTTGATGAAACTGGCGATAACGTCCTTTTTGTGGGCGTTCACGACGAAACATCGGCCCCATATACCACAACTTCTGCGGGCCGCTATAAAGTAAATCGTGCTCCACCACAGCGCGCAAACATGATGCTGTTCCTTCTGGTCGCAAGCTTAAGCTTAATGTATCGTTGCTGTCTGAAAACGTATACATTTCCTTGCCAACTACATCAGTTTCTTCGCCAATAGAACGCACGAATAAGCCAGTTTGCTCAGCAATCGGTGTGCGAATTTGGCTGTAACCATAGCGATGTGCCCAGATGGCCACGCGCTCTTCAAATGCCTGCCAAAAAGCCGCAGTGAGTTTAAAATCTTTTTGCTCGACCGGTAATAGATCGTTCATGCCTTTTACGGCCTGAATTTTTTGTCCCATTATTTATGTTTCGTAATTTAAGTTTAATAAACATTTTCAGGTAGCCTTAAACTAAGCTTAAAGCCTGCTTGAAAATCGATAACAGTTAAGCGTTCTGAATGGGAATAATACGGTTGGCACTGCGTTTTTTACCACCTTCACAATAATTGGTTTCTACATATTGCTGCACAATGTTTAAAAACTCAGCAGCCATATTGTCGCCTTTCAGAGTAACTCTGCGTTCGCCGTCAATATAAACTGGCGCCACTGGTATTTCTCCTGTGCCTGGCAAACTAATGCCAATATCAGCCAACTTGCTTTCACCCGGCCCGTTCACGACACAGCCCATTACTGCCACATTGAGACTTTCAACGCCTGGGTATTCTAAGCGCCAAACCACCATTTGTTCACGTAAATATTGTTGAATATCTTGTGCTAACTCTTGGAACACGGTGCTGGTGGTGCGACCACAACCAGGGCAAGCTGTTACCATTGGTGTAAATGAGCGCAAGCCCATTGTTTGTAAAATCTCTTGACCAACAATCACTTCTTGTGTGCGCGAACCACCTGGCTCAGGCGTTAATGAAATACGGATGGTGTCGCCAATACCTTCTTGCAGCAACACAGCCAAAGCTGCTGTAGAGGCGACAATACCTTTACTACCCATGCCTGCTTCAGTTAAACCTAAATGCAAAGGATAGCGGCAACGGCTACCAAGCTCACGGTATACTTGGATTAAATCCTGGACTGCACTTACTTTGCACGACAAAATAATTTTGTTTTCAGGTAGCCCTAAATCAACTGCTTTTTGGGCTGATTCCAATGCTGAAACAATTAAAGCTTCTTTCATAACTTCGCCAGCAGTCTTAGGATTGGCCAAGGCCACGTTGGCATCCATCATGCGCTTGGCCAAGCTTTGATCTAGCGAGCCCCAATTGACGCCAATGCGTACCGCTTTGTTGTATTCGGCGGCGGTGCGAATCATATAGGCAAATTTATCGTCACCTTTTGCGCCTCTGCCAACGTTACCAGGATTAATTCGATATTTGGACAAGCTTTTGGCGCAATCAGGAAATTCTGCTAACAATCGTTCACCGTTAAAATGAAAATCACCAACAAGCGGCGTATTGCAGCCCATGTCATCTAAACGTTGACGGATTTCAGCCACTTTTGAAGCTGCTTCTGGGCTATTAACTGTAATCCGAACCATTTCTGAACCAGCTTCAGCCAGCTCATGCACTTGATTCGCTGTGCCCACAGCATCGACAGTATCGGTGTTGGTCATCGACTGTACAACCACAGGTGCATCAGAGCCTACTTGAACATGATCAATGGCTACCTGAAAAGTAGCACGACGTTTAGGAGCAACACTCATTACTTACCCGCCTTAAATGATGAAGTGGTTTTACCAGTTTTATGTTTTTCAACTGGAATATCTTGGCCGCCAAAATTAGCACGAGACCCTAATGAATAGCCAATATATACTTGGTATGGTGCGCCACCACGATAGCGATACTCGCTGCCTCCAGGCACAATTTTATTGATAAGCTCTTTACCATCTTTATCTTGGATAAACAGTTTAGAACGATATCGCACTGATACCAAAAGTTCATCAGCTGCTATTTGCAAAGGCACATCACTAGCTTGAATATCTGAAGAAGCTGTCTGGAGTGAGGATGAAGCAATTTGTGATGCAGCCTGTTCGCTGGCCATCGCCATCACTGTCACATTACTGCTAGGAATATTATCTGATGAAGTTACCTGAAAACCAGCATTCGCTTCAGATTCTTGCTTTGTATATGCAGTATTAGATTTTGTTTGCCAAATATAAATCCCGCCTAAAACAGATGCGGTAATCGCACCTGCCAAAGCCCATTTTAGCCAAGAGGCAGAAAAAATCTGCGGCTCCTGATAAGCTGGCATATCGGCATTTATAGTAAAATTGTATTGACTATCAGACGGTTTAGGTGCTAAGTGTTCAATAAATTCTTTTGCTTCGCTATCTTCTATGCCCAAAAAAGCACTATATTGACGTAAAAAACCACGCACATACACCAATTCTGGCAAGCTCTGATAATCGCCGCTCTCCAGCGCCGCGATTTGCACGGCTGATAATTTTAACTGGCCGCTCACATCTGAAATGGATAAGCCTTTTTGTTCACGTTGCTTACTCAAACGCTGTCCATAAGCATAAGCATCTAATTGTGAATAAACATCTTTTTGGCTGCTCGTCATGACTAGCGTCCTGTACTGATGTTTTGAAGTTCTTCTGAATAAGGATAATTGGCACGCAACTGTGCTTCATACTCATACGCTGCTTGGGTATTACCCATCGCCCGCGCCAAACGCCATCCCAATAACAGATCATCTGCATTTAGTGCATTGATTTTACTTTGGTATTGTCGAAATGAATAATCAGCTTCAGAAAGTTTCCCATCCAACATTTTGGTGCGCGCCATTTCTTTTAGTGCTGGTAAAAAGCCGGGTGCTGTGCTCAATGAACGCTCTAAATAAGCTTCAGATAAGCTATATTGCCCCATTTTTGCCGTACAAATTCCCTTGTTGAAATTAGCAACATAAGGGCTGGGGTAAGTTGGATCAGCCAAGGCTTTATCGAAATACGCGATTGATTCATTTGCCTTATTAGCAGAATTGCATAAAAACCAACCATAGTTGTTATTGGTTTCTGCGCTGTTCGGATTGATTGCCAAAGCTTTGAGAAAGCTTTCTTGAGCTTTTTCAGGCACTTTTAAGTATTCGTAAATTTGAGCGCGGATTGACCAAGCCATCTCATTTTTACTGTCTGATTGTAGTGCTTCTTCAATGCTGGCAGTGGCTTGGCGAAAGTCTTGCGCACCCATATATTCTATCGCGAGCTGGGTTTTAATTTGTGAAATTTCGTGAGCTTTTTCACTTTTACTGGCTTTAGGAATATCACTACCAGCACAAGCAGCCAAAACTAAAGTTAGGGCCAAAGGAAACCAAATACGCTTTGCCATACTTATCCTCTTTGTTCTACATGAATTTGTTGCCATTTTTGCTGACGGCGGGTTTTATCCTGCACTTGTCCAGCTAGCTGACCGCATGCGGCATCAATATCCTCACCACGCGTTTTGCGCACAGTTACAACAAAACCAGCTTGCTGCAAAATATCGCGAAAAATTCTAATACTATTTTGACTAGAACGCTCATAACCAGAGTTTGGAAACGGATTAAACGGAATAAGATTGAATTTACAAGGCACATCTTTCACCAGCTCAATCAATTCACGTGCATGTTGCGCTTTGTCGTTGATACCATTTAGCATTACATATTCAAAAGTAATAAAATCACGTGGTGCTTTAACCAAGTATCGTTGGCAAGCAGCCATTAATACCTTAAGTGGATATTTTTTATTCACAGGTACGATTACATCGCGTATCTCATCGTTTGATGCATGTAAAGAAACAGCTAAAGCCACTGGCATGTCATCTCTCAAACGATCCATTTGTGGCACCATGCCCGAAGTTGAAACGGTTACTCGTCGGCGTGACAAGCCATAACCGTGATCATCTAGCATAATACTCAAAGCAGTGACCACATTATCATAGTTCGCCAGTGGTTCTCCCATACCCATCATTACCACGTTAGAAATCACACGCTCACTTTTGGGTGTGACCCCCATTGCTTTGTTGGCCCACCATAATTGACCAATAATTTCAGCCGCGCTTAGATTTCGATTAAAGCCCTGTCGACCGGTTGAACAAAAAGTGCACTCTAAAGCACAGCCCACTTGCGAAGAAATACACAGTGTTCCGCGCTCAGATTCGGGAATATATACGGTTTCAACACCATTGCCTGTACCTACATCGAGCAACCACTTGCGCGTTCCATCTGTTGATTCTTGGGAAGTCATCAACTCAGGTAGGCCAACAATAGCATGCTCTTGCAGCTTAATACGCAATGATTTGGCAATATCGGTCATTTCATTAAAATCAGAAGTTGCCGATAGATGCATCCAGCGCATAACCTGTTTTGCACGAAAAGATTTTTCTCCCATCGCACCAAAAAGTTCGGTTAGACCAGCTAGATCATAATTTAATAAATTGGTTTTCATAAACTCTTTAATTAGCGTTAAGCCTTTAAACTAAGTGTTTTAACGGGATCATTTACACACTTAGTTTAAAAACTTGTAGCCGGCCGCACTATTAGTATGACCGGCTGAAACGTCACTCAAATCTTAACGTGGGCAAATTTCGTTTGCAGCAAAGAAATAGTTTGTTTCGATAGCAGCATTTTCCAAACTGTCTGAACCATGCACCGCATTGGCATCAATAGAATCAGCAAAATCTGCACGAATAGTGCCAGCTTCAGCTTCTTTTGGGTTAGTGGCACCCATCAAATCACGGTTTTTAACAACGGCATCTTCGCCTTCTAGCAACTGAATCATTACTGGGCCGCTGGTCATGAATGACACTAAGTCATTAAAAAAAGGACGCTCTTTATGCACAGCATAAAAGCCTTGTGCTTCTTCAGTGGTTAGGTGCTTCATTTTAGCAGCGATGACTTTCAAACCGCTATTTTCAAAACGGCTGTAAATTTGGCCAATCACGTTTTTAGCTACGGCATCAGGTTTGATGATAGAAATGGTTCTTTCAATGCTCATGTTATTTTCTTTCGGGTTAGGTTTTTAAAACATACGGCCATGCGATTTTAGCAAAATTCGCCTCTTTTATATACCCTTTAAGTGCTTTAATTTGAATTAAGCTAATTTCTTTCCTAGGGTTAAATGCGGCAATTCCAAGTATTGTTTTGATTGCATTTCTGTCATCCGACTTGCAGTGCGCACAAACTCATTGGCAAAATCGCCCTCTATATAAATATCTTCGGCTGCAACAGCCGAAGTGGCACACAATTTAACACGGTAATCATACAGCACATCGATCAACCAAGTTAAACGACGCGCTTCTGAGCGCTCCCCAGTACCTAATTGCTCAAACCCAGACACAAATACTAAATTATAGTTTTCAGCTAAATAGAGATAATCAGACTGCGACCGAGGCCCAAAACATAAGGTATGGAAGTCAAACCAGATAGCACTTTCAGTGCGTGCTTTACATTTTAATTCACGATTATTGATGCTAATTTCTACTGGTTGTCGTCCTTGGAAATGGGTCATTTGATCAAACAAAGTAGATAACTTGGCTTCATTTTCTTCATTTGCAGGCACATAAAATACATTTCCAGGGCTTAAAGTACGCAAACGGTAGTCTTCGCCGCCATCTACATTCAGAACAATCAGTTTATCTTCTAAGAGCTTAATCGTTGGTAGAAAACTGCTTCGGTTTTGTCCTTGAGGGTATAACTCACTTGGCGCGTAATTTGACGTAGCCACCAGCACCACGCCTTGTTCAAAAAGGTTTTCAAGTAACCGACCCAAAATCATAGCATCAGCAATATCACTCACGTGGAACTCATCAAAACATAATACACGAGCTTCGCTGGCAATTTCATTGGCCACTGCTTTTAATGGATCAGGCTCACCTTTGAGTGCTTTCATGCGACGATGTACTTCTGCCATAAAAGCGTGAAAATGCACACGCCGCTTGCGGCGATAAGGTAAGCAACCAAAGAAAACATCCATCAAAAAGCTTTTACCGCGACCTACTCCGCCATAAAAAAATAAACCTCTAGGCAATTGTGGTGAGCGGATACTGCGACCTAAAAAACGATTGCGCTTGCGCTTGAACATCATCAGCTCTGTCCAAAGCTCATCAAGATGCTCAATGGCTTTTTCTTGTGACGGATCGCGAATAAATACCGGCTGCTCCAAGGCAGCCTGATACCAAGTTAAGGGGCTATGATTAGCGTATTCTGGTGCGATAAAAGCGGTTTGATTATTATCCATTTTTTAATCTTCATTCGCTGAAAATCCGTCTATTATAGATGATTTCAGGCTACCTGAAAGCAGATAACGTACTTGAGTTACAAAATACTACCGAATGATACATTTGAATGATGACTTAAAGAATTATGAATATCATCACATAAGCTGATTACGATTTATTTTAGAGACGACAGACAGATTCAGAACGGTATTAAATAAACTTATTCATTGCTATATAAACAATTTCTTATCTGGAACTATATGCTCACAAAAATAAATATCATCGCTAATTTAATAAGGCTACCTGAAGCATGTCGGTGTTTCAGGTAGCCTTATTTATCGTTAACAAGTGCCTTTATTAGCCAGCCTATTAAATATATTCTACAGCAACAATATCATATTCACGCACGCCACCAGGAGCCAGTACTTCAGCTACTTCGCCTTCTTCTTTGCCGATTAAGGCACGCGCAATAGGCGAGCTTACGGAAATTTTATTTTCTTTAATATTTGCTTCGTCATCACCTACAATTTGATAGATCACTTCTTCTTCAGTTGCCAGATCTTCTAAAGTGACGGTTGCCCCAAATACAATGCGGCCATCAGCCTCAATTTCTTTAGGATTTATCACATAAGCCAATGAAAGTTTGCCTTCTATATCGGCAATTCTGCCTTCAATAAAACCTTGGCGTTCTTTAGCCGCATCATATTCGGCATTTTCCGACAAATCACCGTGTGAGCGCGCCTCAGCAATAGCCGCAATGACTTCGGGGCGGGCAAAACTTTTTAATTGTTTTAGCTCTTTTTTTAGCAACTCGGCACCGAGTACGGTTAAAGGAATTTTTTGCATGATGCTGTTCTCCAACAACGGCAGTGTAAAAAGATCTGCCTGACGACTCAAAATATTAATAAAAAGGCAAGCCGCCCGTTTCCGGCGGCTTGCGGTTGTTTTTAATTAAAGGTCATTTTAACAAAATTAATAAAATTAGCAACGGTGTTATATCAAATTAGTTTCAATTTGCATCATCTTCGCTACAGTTGATTAGATTTAAAAGTTATATAACATTTAAGATAAGCGCTTATAAAGTAACGCCGCAATTATTAGTATAGATTGGTGACAGCACAAATTATTGGGATTTTTCTAATTTATCAAATAAAACATGCAATATAGTTGCTAAATTTCGATTTTAAATAAAATAACAATGAGTCTATGTTGCACTGTTTCGCCAATATCATTAGCTAACGCTGTCAGCTAACGTGACTTGGTAGCAAAAACCGCAACGAGTGGTTAGTGCTTCCACTAATCAGTTGCACCACTGGCGTTCACATGAAATACCATCGTTGTTGCCATCCATTTTTGTATTAGCGCAGTTGTCTAAAAAGTAAGTGGCTACGGCACAAAAATCCATATGGAAACAATGCGTTCTACCTCACACTTAAACTGTCAGCTCGACGCATTAAGTTTAGAAAAACTTGAATTTCCTGTCACAGTATAATGTGTATTAGACTCGTTTGAACTTAGCGATGCAGCTGAAGCTATTCTTTCGTTCATATAAGCAAAGCCCGCTATAATAAGCAAATCAAACATTTGTAGTTTGAATGCTTCTTTCGCATCCTCCCAATAAAAAAATTGTATATATTATGGCTATCGGTGCAATTGTATTAAATTACAGTTAATTTTTCTAAAATAACGATGCTTAAAAGTCAAATATCAAGCCTGTTTAAACGCTTTGAATACTTGCTTTTTAACACTGTGTATTTTTACATTTAGCCTCATATCAAAACCTTTTCCACTTGATTGGCAGAAGTTTCCATTTGAAAGCCATCAAATTGTTGGCATAATGAGCCATTATCATCAACCACCGGCCAGCCAAGCATTATTATGACCCAATCTATCCATCTTTCCGCCTGCACTTTGCAGCCTTCAATCATTGCCTTGCCCGGCTCTAAAAGCATCAGCAATCGCACTTTGCTATTGGCTGCTTTGTCTGATAATAGCTGCGAAATACGCTCTTTATTAAAGTCTGACGACACTGATCGCATGTTGGAAGCTTTAGATAAACTGGGCATTGTTATTGAGCACATTGATAAAAGCTGCCTAAAAGTGCATGGCCAAAATGGTGGCTTTCCTAATCAAAATGCTGACTTGTTCTTAGGCAATGCTGGCACAGCTTTTCGCCCACTCACCGCAGCTTTGGCTATTTTAGGCGGCGATTATCACTTACACGGCGTGCCGCGCATGCATGAGCGTCCGATTGGCGACTTGGTCGATGCATTGCGCATTGCTGGTGCAAGTATAGATTATTTAGACAACGAAGGTTTCCCGCCGCTACACATTAATCATCGTGCCGATAATAGTACGAACATTATTCCGATTAAAGGCAATGTTTCCAGCCAATTTCTCACCGCATTGCTGATGGCGCTACCGCTCACAGGCAAAGCGTTTGATATTCAAATGGTTGGCGAGCTGATTTCCAAGCCTTATATCGATATTACTTTAAACCTAATGTCGCAATTTGGCGTAAACGTGGTTAATCAGAATTATCAAATATTTAAGCTACCTGCAAACGCGAGTTATCATGCGCCAGCCGTTGTGCCTGTTGAAGGCGATGCTTCTAGCGCATCTTACTTTTTAGCAGCGGGTTTGCTTTCAGGTAGCCCCATTCGAGTAACAGGAATTGGCAAAAACAGCATTCAAGGTGATGTAGCTTTTGCGCATGAATTAGAAAAAATAGGCGCTACCGTTATTTGGGGTGATGATTTTATTGAAGTATCGCGCACAGAAAATCAAGCAATATTGCCATTTGATTTAGATGCCAACCACATTCCCGATGCAGCCATGACCTTGGCTGTGGTTGCGCTTGCCACTGGTGCGCCGTGTAGTTTGCGTAATATTGGTAGCTGGCGCGTGAAAGAAACTGACCGCATCGCTGCGATGGCGACTGAGCTGCGTAAAGTTGGCGCAACGGTAACCGAAGAGCCTGAGGCTATTCATATCATTCCACCTGCACAACTCATTGCCAATGCTGAAATTGATACTTATGACGACCACCGCATGGCAATGTGTTTTTCGCTGGTTTCGCTGCTCGGCGCTCCCATAATCATCAATGATCCACAATGTACTCACAAAACATTCCCAACATATTTTGATGTCTTTACTGATTTATGTAGATAAACTCTGCTGGTTAAAAAATCATTAAATATTATAAAGGCTACCTGAACACCATTCTTCAGGTGGCCTTTACAATGTAAACAAATGTTTTTTCAGGTAGCCTTTCATCCTAATCACTTAATTTACTTGTACAATTAGATAGTTAAACTTCTATGCTCATCAGATATAACAGA